>MWBW01000001.1 GCA_002069725.1 Firmicutes bacterium ADurb.Bin248
CCGCCTATGCGGGTACGGCGGATCTGGACATCGGCTACGATACGCCCATCAGCGTCTACATCAGCAACGCCGTTTTCGATGACGGCGGCGGCGCGTCCTTCAATCTTCTGAGCAGCGGGACGGTCTACCTGAAGGAGCCGGTCGAGCTAAAAAACATCGGTCTGACGCTGATGAGCCTCAATATGACACCAGAGATCCGCAAGGCGCAGGTCAGCGGCTTTGTGAAAAGCACCGTTGAAGGGCAGAATCTGGCGGGCAACCTGTACGTTTTCGAATTTGAAAACGCAAAGCTGGAGTATGGAAGCATTGAAGCCACCGAAGGGCTGCCACAGTTCCGCTATCAGCAGCTCATAATCAAAGAGCTGAACCATGTGACCATCCATCTCCAGCCCACGAAGCAATGGGACAAGCGGCTGCTATCCATGTCGGCAGACGGAGCGTCCATGAAGTTCCATCTTGAAACGCTGAACAACGAAGGACTGAAATTCACCCGAAGCACGATGAGCTTTGACCTGCAAGGCAGGTTGAACGGCGTTTTCGCTGCCAGAGAGGAGCAATGCTTGCAGCTGCTGGTGCCGGGTGGCGCAGGGCTGCGCGTGGAGAGCGCCGTCCTTGAGTATGCACACGGCGAGGTCAAGCCGGGCGGGCGGCTGGTTGGCAAGCTGGTTCTGCCCTTTGAAAAGGCTACCGCTGGAGGCTCCCTCGTACCGGCGGTTTACGCGGGCGGACATCCCGCCCACAACGAGATGGACGAGCTTGCGTCCGGAAACGGCGAGCTCACGGAAGGGCTGATGGTTGCAATGGGCGACACGCTGGTACACTACGGCGAAGCCGTGCAGCAAAACAGTCTGCTCATCCTTCCCAATTCCTTTGAGCTTCAGGATAAATGCGCATCCATCCCGATCGACCTTAAGAACTGGAACGGCGAGGGCTTTGTGGTGGAAACGTCCTCCATGGACCCGGTGAGGGTGACAAACCGCAATGTTGGAGAAAGCGGATACAATCAGGACGGTTTTTATTATACTCAGCGTGCGCAGGCCGTGATCGTCTCTCCCACATCCGTGTCGGTTGACCTGAACCGGGATGCTTTCCTTCCGGGACAGGCGCAGGCGCAAAGCGGCGCAGAAGAAATCCTGACGCCGAAGGAGACCCAACTGCCGTTCTGGGTCGGCATTGTGATAAACGGCGGCAAACTGGAACTGCCGTCCGCCTACATCCAGCAGAAAGGCGGCGGAAGCATTGAATTTACACTGGCAACGGGCGAGATGATCTATGACCTGAACGGCTTCAGCTATCAGACCTATATGTACAGCAACGATCCGCAGGGCGTGCCGGCTCAGTTCGGTGATAACCTAGGCGGCTTCAAGGAGGTGCGCGTCAAGGACTGCCTTCTGGATATGTATGCCAACCGCGTCAACCTTGAGATCAACGCAAATGTCAGGATCGATCTATTCCACCGTGAATGGATCGAAGCGAAGCTGTTTACAGACGAGAAAGGAAAATTCATCTGCTCGGCAGCACCGACAGAGCTGGAGGACGGTCTGGCGAAGGATGTTGACGTCCACATAAGCGGCGGCTTCTTTGAGCCGGAGGGTCTGAAAATCAGTGGGCAGCTCATCCTGCCTCTGCCGGGAACCGAGGGCTTTGAGATAGGCGCCGAGGAAGCGCTCACCTTCAGCAATATGATCGTTCCGTCCGATTTGGAGAAAATCCGTACACAGGACGGCACAAACAGATATGCCTCCGTGCCGCTCGACAAGCCGGTGAACATCAACTTTGAGGGCTTCCCGATGGAGGTGCGGGGATTTGACATCAAATATACCGCCCCGCCGCCGATGAACAGTATCGGTGAACGAAACAAGCACAAGTCCGACTGGGTGGAGCTGACGCTGCGCGGCGCGACACAGCTTTCCAACACGATCGCGCTGTCGGACGAGTCAACCGACTCGCTGGTCATCAAGTGCGCCGACAGGCGGGACACTCCTACTGTTATCCATGATGCTTCCGTGTCGGTGCTGAACAACTCCTTCGACGGCTGCGTAGATGTCGTGGGTGTGTTGAGGCCCAAGAAAAACCAAAACACGGGCGGCAGCCTTGTGGAGTTTGAAACCGATGAGCTGACCCTCAACTTCCTGGGACAGAGCCTGGAAGACCTGCCGGTGACCCACTATGCCCGCTTTGGTAAATCCGGTGACAAATTCTACTTCGCCGTAGGGCTTACGCCTTTGGGTGGAAACCCCATCAACTTCGGCGGCGGAAACATCAGGAACTTCACCGGACTGGTAGCCCAGAACATGGTGGTTGAGAAGGATGCAGAGGGAAGGCTGGCCTTCCCCGACAATGCCGGAGCCATGGGAGCCTACATCAAGAACCTACAGGTGGGCGGCGGCAAATTCTCCGGTGGAATCAAAGGCGAGATGACCGTTATCAAGCTGTGTACGATCAAGGACTTGTATTTCGGTTTTGAACCTGGTCCGAAGGTCGCGGCAAGCGGAGAAGTATATATGCCGCTCGATATCAAGTCCATCGTCAACGGCAACCCGTCCCGATATATCGGTAAGGCGGTTATCCAGTACAGGCATCCTGAACGCTACTTCTCCTTCAACCTGACCTTTGAAAAAATGAACCTCGTACTGTTCGATTTCAGCGGAAGTTTGGGCTTTGAGTACAGCCCCCGGCTGTTCGGAGTCCAGATCGGGTATCCCGAAACGCTGGTTACAAACTTCCAGCTTGGCCCCATCCCTGTTCATGTGGGCGCAGGGCTGGCTTACCGCATCGATGAAGACAGCGCATCCATGGTTCGGGCAAAGTTTGAGTTCGGTCTTGAAAAGGACATCAACATTGCCATCGTTTATTTGCGCGGATATATCTACGCAGGTGCTGACGGGGCCTATTACTTTGACGGTCCCGACGCCGACAGGATCGCGCTTGAGCTGTATCTCAAGGGCGGCATCAACGGAGGAATCCGGGCGGCTGGGAAACGCTTCGACATCATCAGCTTCTATCTGGATGCGCGCGGAAATCTGGCGGCTGCGTCTCCGTACACCGCTTGGGATCTCGAGTGCTCCTGCAAGGTGTCCTACAGCCTCGATTTGTGGCTGGTGTCGGTGGAAGGCTCGGTCAATGCGAGATTCGACACAACGATAGGATGATAAATATGATATTGCTCGAAAGCACTACGCACGTTCCTATCGTATGGTCTTCGCCGGCTGGCAGACCATTGAGGCCATGAAGTATTTCTTCTACAGCACAGGCGTTTCACAAATTGGCTGGGTCAAGAGGAATATTACAAAACAGAATAGAGCCAAGGGCAAACCCATCAAAAGATGGGGACGCAAAGCTATAGGATCTAAGGCGCTTCTCGCGCTATGATAGCCTGGCTGCCAAAAGTCAAGCAAAGCCTACCCTTTTCCCAGAGGGCGGGCTTTTGCGGTCTTTCTGGCTTTTGACGGATGATTTCAGGGTATCATATAAGGCTTTCGCCGTGCTCCTGGCGAAAGGGGGATCTATGATTATCTGTTTCTACTCCATTTGGAGGCTGAAATAAAGACGGAGCACTTCGTACATACGACCATCCTCAACTTCAATATTACAAAAAGTCAGCGTTTTGTCTGAACGGGCAAAGTACTGACTTTTTATTTTCGACAAAAAAACGGGTAGTTCGACTTTCGAGGGAGGATGAAAACGCTTTTGCGTTTTCCGGCCTCCTTATCCGTTCATATCCGCCCCGGTGCCGTTCCCCGCCGCCTGTTCTTCATTTTCGGATTTCAAAAATCGTGAAATGGAGGACAAGCTCATGGATAATCATGACACAGAATATACACTGCTGGTCGGGAAAAAGCGCATCCCCGTGACCCAGGAGGTCTATAAAGCCTATTACCGCTGCCGGGACAGGGAAAAATACCTGGACAAGCTGGCGGAGGAAAATAACATCTCCCTGGAAGGCTGCGCCGAGAAAGGCATTTCCGTGGAATACATAATCGCCACTACCGAGGACTCCATGGAGGACGCGATCATATTAAACGAGATGATCGCCAGGATGCTCCGGTGCGTTAAAATGCTCGACGGTCCGGACAGGAAGCTCATCGTGGAGCTGTATCTGCATGGCAAAAGCGAGCGCCAAATATCCAGGGAAACCGGCGTTCCCCAGCGGACGATCAACGATAGGAAGCGCAAAATCCTGTCCAAATTAAAAAAACTCATGGAAAAGTAAAAATAATTCCGCTCAACCCCTCACTTTTTTCCCTAAAGAAGTGAGGGGCTTTTTTTATTCCCCTGTTGCTCTTTGAAAAGTCCATAACCGGCTGCATAAATACATGATCTGTCCGGCCGTGATGAGCGGCAGCGACGTTGACGGGCGCGCCAAGACTGCCTGCGGATGGGTGACAGGCATCCGTCGAACCGATGGCATCGAAGGTGACGAGCGAGAACGCCCGGTCATAAAACGGTCTGTGGTGGACCGTATCGCAATGAAACGGACAGTGCTAACGCTACTTTTGTCCAGCCCCAGCCCCGCCTGAACGCGGGATCACGCAAGGGGGACAACTCGCAGAGATCCTGGGAGAGGTGAAATTCCTATGGAGTTTGCTTAACCGGCAAACCGTTTATGCCGCCGCCCTGACAAGCCGCAAGGCTTTTGTGCTTCGGGGAGTAGTGTCGAATAGAAGCACGGCAACCATTTTGAAATGAAGAACACGCAGATCAATTTTGATCTCAGAAACTACGCGGCAGGACGATTGTGCTCTGCCGCGTCCTTGTGAGATTAAAACATCAAAAATGAAGAATTGGAGGTATTCAGATATGGACGAGAATAAACGCGCCTGGACTTACAGCCGGATCGACGCGCCGGAGGACGCTCACGGCCGCCTGAAAGGGCAGAAAAAAGAATTATTCGATTATGCCGAGCAGATGGGCTTTGAAGTGGTGGGATCTTCCGAGGATCTCGGCAGCGGTCTTGATTTTGAGCGTTCCGGACTTCTGAAGGTTATGAAGGCCGCCGCGGACGGAGAATTTGGCGTGCTGCTGATAAAGCGGCTTGACCGCCTGGGGCGGGACATGCCCAAGACGATGGAGCTTCTCATGGGAATGGAGCAGATTGGCATCAAGGTCTACTCACCACTGGAGGGTGAAATCAGCTTTTCCCAATACAAGGAGCTGTATGACGGATATTGCGCCATGATTCTGAAATAGGAGGACGCCGGTATGAACGAAGCCGCTGAAAGAATTACCGCCAACGCCGATTATATCGGCATCGTAAACGCCCTGAACTGGCTGGTTTCCATCGGAAAAATCAGCGCCGAGGACAGCCGGAAAACGGCTGCGCGCATTGCCGAACAGCTTGGGGTATCTATTTTGCTTGTTTAGTGCTTTTGGTGATAGCTATTGGAACGATAGTGTGGTAGTGTCTGTTGTTGACAAACAAAGAAAGGAGGCGAAAAGCCGTGATAACAAGCCAAGACTACGTTGCCGGGACATCCGCGAAAACGCTGAACCCGGCGAACCCGCAGGTCATCGTCATCGATCCGATCCTGCAGGTGAGAAGCCATAAGCTGCGGACCGCGGCTTACGCCCGTGTCAGCAGCGACTCCGATGACCAGCTATACTCCTTCGCGGCGCAGGTGAGCTATTACACCGAGCTGATCAAGGGAAACGAGGAATGGGAGTTCGTCGATATTTACGCTGACGAGGGCATCACAGGACTGCGGATGGACAAGCGGGATGATTTTCTGCGGATGATCCGCGACTGCCGCAAGGGAAAAATCGACCGCATCCTGACCAAGTCCATCTCCCGCTTTTCCCGAAATACCAGGGAATGCCTGCAGATCATCCGGGAACTGAAATCCATCGGCGTGACCATCTACTTTGAAAAGGAGCATCTCGATACCGCTGAAGTCAGCGACGAGATGCTCCTCACTTTTTTCTCCGGAAACGCCCAGCAGGAATCGATGACCATATCCGCCAACATGCGGTGGAGCTATCAAAACCGCATGAAAAAAGGGACCTATGTGGCGTCATCCACGCCATACGGATATGCCTTAAAGGATATGGTTCTGACTGCCGATGAAGAACAGGCACGGATCGTGCGCTGGATTTTTGACAGCTATCTGTCGGGAAAAAGCATGCAGGAAATTGCCAAGGAGCTGACTGCTACAGGCGTTAAAAGGAAAAACGGTGAAAGCCAGTGGCACCACGCCGCGATCTCTTATATCCTGCAAAACGAGCGTTACATCGGTGACAAGCTATATCAAAAAACCTTTGCTACCGATACCCTGCCATTCCAACAGGTTCGCAACAAAGGAGAGCGTGACCGATATTACATTAAAAATGCTCACCCCCCCATTATAGGCAGGGAGCTGTTTGAACTGGTACAGCAGCTAATTGCAGAACGCAGGACGCAGTATATCAGCTCTTCTTCCGCAGAAGTGTATCCTTTCAGTAGGATAATAAAATGCGGCGAATGCGGTACGCTTTTCAAACGCAAGATTTCAAATGGGAAAACCTATTGGGTATGCCGCAACCATAATCTTGACAAGAACAACTGCGGCCTCACCCCAATTCCCGAACCGGAAATCTACGCGGCGTTTCACCGGATGTACCACAGGCTGAAACTAAATTATGACACCATCTTATGCCCCATGCTGGATCAACTGCAGGCGCTCAAACGGCATCGAAATTTGAGCAACCTGCAGGTAGTGGAGCTAAACCGGCAGATTGCAGAGCTTACGGAGCGGAATCATGTGCTGAACGGACTGAAGTCCAAAGGCATCATAGATTCCGCTCTCTTTATTTCCCAAACCGACGAGCTGGGCAGAAAGATCCGCAGCCTGAAGGCAGAGAAAAACAAGCTGATGGAACAGGACGAGGACGACAGCGCCATCATCGAAACAAGGAACCTGATCGAGCTGCTGGAGGGCGGTCCGGAGCATCTGGATTATTTTAATGAAACGCTTTTTACCAGCCTGGTGGAGCTGATCACTGCGGCATCGAATCAGCGGTTGAAATTCAGGCTGACAAACGGGCTGGAACTGGCTGAGTCCGTCGAAAGGACGGTGAGGTAACATGAAGCAACGGCAGTTGCCATTCGGATATGCGCTTCAACAAGGCCAGACCTTACAAGACAAGAAGGAAGCGGGCGCCATCCAATGGATATTTAACGCATACATAGAGGGAGCCTCCTACCTGGCTTTAGCAAGAACTCTGTCCGCGGAGGGTCCCCCCTACCATAAGGGGAAGCCAGAGTGGAACAAGCATATGGTCAAGCGGATTCTTGAAAACAGACGGTATCTCGGTACAGACAAATATCCTGCAATAATCAGCAAAGAAACCTATCTGCTTGCAGGAAATATCAGAGGTGAAAAAAACCGTCCCGCGACCGAGCCGGCATCGGTTAAAACGATGCGGAAATCAGCGGTATGTGCCATATGCGGCAGTGGCTTAAAACGCCACACGAAAAAAATAGTCAAAGAAAAATGGTATTGCGAGGGTGATGGCTGTGATTTCAGTCCGCAGATTACCGACGCCCTGTTGATCGGACAGGCCACCGACCTGCTGAACCTCGCCATACAAAACCCCGCGATCATCGAAATCCCGCCCATAGAGCTCCGCCCCCGCGATATCGAAGTCACAAGGCTGGCCAATGAGATCAACCGGGAGCTGGACAAAACGGACTGCGATGAAGAATACGTCAAAATCCTGATCATGGCCCGCGCGGCGGCACAATACGGAATCTGTCCCGACGGTCTCCTGCCCAAAATGGCGCGGGAGCTTCGGGCAATGTTTGAAAGCCGAGAACTCTCGGCGGAATTCGATGCGGAACTGTTCGAATACGCCGTGGACGCGGTCATCGTCCAGCCGGACGGGACGGTATCCCTGAAGCTGAAAAACGGGCAGTACCTCAACAAGTCGGAAAGGAGAACCCCGCCATGCTGACAGCACAAAACGTCATACAGCCGCAAGAGATGCAGATCATCGTCATTCCCGCCAACCCGCTGGCGGCTCAGAGCAAAGCCATTACCCGCCAGCTTCGCGTCGCAGCATACTGTAGGGTCTCCACCGATCAGGAGGAACAGCTCACCAGCTACGAGGCGCAGAAGGCGTATTATACCGAAAAAATCATGACCAACCCCGAATGGACGATGGCAGGGATTTTTGCGGACGAAGGCATCACGGGCACATCGGTGAAAAAGCGCGCCGAATTCCTGAAAATGATCCGCCTGTGCAAGAAGGGCAAAATCGACATAATCCTGACCAAGTCCATCAGCCGCTTCGCCCGAAACACGGTAGACTGCCTGAACTACGTCCGCGAGCTGAAGGAGCTGGGAATCGCGGTCATTTTTGAAACCGAAAACATCAACACGCTGAAAACCGACACGGAGGTGTTCATCACCATGCTGGCCGGCTTCGCCCAGGCGCAAAGCGAGTCAATGAGCCAAAGCATCCGCTGGGGCAAACGCCAGAGTTTCAAAAGCGGCAAGGTGACTTTTCAATATAAGCGGCTCTACGGTTACAAGCGCGGCGAGGATGACACGCCTATGGTGGTCCCCGAACAGGCGGAAGTTGTGCGCCGGATTTTTGAAAGCTACCTCGCGGGAATGAGCGTGCCAAATATCAAGCGCATGCTGGAAGCCGAGGGCTTCCCTGCGGCGAAAGGCAAGCTGCAGTGGTCCATCGGCGCCCTGCAGTACATGCTCCGCAATGAAAAATACTGCGGGGATGCCCTGCTGCAGAAAACCTATGTGGAGGATTGCCTCACGAAAAAGACCAAGAAAAACAACGGGGAGCTGCCCAAGTACCTGGTTCAGAACCACCACGCGGCAATCATCGACCGCTATCTCTTCGAGCGGGTACAGGCGGAGATCGCCCGCCGCGCCGGAAAACGGAAGGTGTCCGACAAGACCAGCAAGACTCCGCAATCCAAGTACAGCAGCCGTTACGCCTTGACAGAGCTTCTGGTCTGCGGCGACTGCGGTACCGCTTTCCGGAGAGTGACATGGTCCAAGCGGGGCAAGAAAAAGATCGTGTGGCGGTGCATCAGCCGCCTGGACTACGGCACGAAATACTGCAAAAACTCGCCCACCATCGAGGAAGGACAGCTTCATGCGGCAATACTGTGCGCCATCAACGCCATGATGAGCAACCGGGAGAAACTCGTCGGCATCCTCAGAACCAACCTGTCGGCGACCTTGTCTGAAAAAAACGGCGACACCGTTAATCCACTGATCATTGAAAACAGAATCCGTGAGCTGGAAGGTATCACGATGGAGCTGGTGACCATCGCGCAGAAAAACGGCAACTCCGAAAATTATGAGAGCAAATTCACTGCGCTTAAAGATGAGATCGGCGTCCTGCGCCAAACGCTGGAGCAATGCCGGGCCAAGCAAAACGGTCCGGATGAGCTGACCCGGCAGATCGACGATATCTGCAGGGCGCTCCAAAACGCTCCCTTTGAATCAACGGAATACAGCGACAGCGTCGTGCGGCAGCTCATCGACACCATCAAGGTGGTCAACGAGGATAAGCTGCTCATTATTTTTAAGGGCGGCATCCAGATGGAACAGCCGCTCACCGGATACGAAGGAGATGAGATGGATGAAGCATCCTAAAACCAAGGCAGGCAAGAAAAACCGGCCGCAGGATTCCAGCCCCAGGGTAGCGATTTATATGCGTGTCGCCACGGAATCCCAGTTGGGAGATCAAAGCCTGAAACAGCAAATAGCCCGTTACGGTTTTATACGCGGGACGATGAATTTCATGCGCACCGGAAAATAACACATTCTTCAGCGGAGTCAGGACGGCTCCGCTTTTTCCATGAAAGGAGCGGCATATGACAAATGAAGCATTGAGCGAATTGCTGGGCAAAGAAAAACTGGTCAGGGGCTATGTCTATCCCTATGAGGGCTGCCGGAGCGAATACTGGTTCGAACACTCGCCCTCCAACATCGCCAACTTTATCATGCGGCATGAGGATGCGAGAGAAATCATCCTCACGGATGTATTGGACAGAAAAATCCTGAACACCATCGGGAATTTCATCGACCGCTGCCCGGATCAGGAACTGCTGCCTCAAATACTGGAGCATCTCATCCCCATGCAGATGGGCGAAAAGGAGCCGCAGGAGTTTCCCGTCGCCACCGACGCGGAAGTGGAAGCCTGGTACGAAGCGCAAAACGAGATGGAAATCAGTATGTAGGCTGGCTGGCACAGCCTGTGGCAGCAATAAAAATCTTTGGAGGTGAAGGCGATGACAAAAGAAGAAGCGATAGCAAAAGCCGAAAGCCGGTGGTACGAGGGAAAATCTCCGCGGGAAATTGTGGATTTTCAATTGTATGAGGATCGGCTGTGCATGCCCCTTCCTCTTTATCAGGAAGCGGTGGAAACGGTGTTGGGGCGGCCGGTATTCACTAATGAGTACAAAACGCCTGAAAGATTGATAGCCGAGTACGAAGCCATCAAATCGGCTGATGGCTGTCAAGCGGAACAAGGGCCTGAGATGGCTCTATAGGGAGGAATGACGATGTTTTTTGATCACAGGAAAGTACAGCGGATTAAAGCGCAATATCCGGGCGGCACCCGCATCCAGCTCCACTCCATGTCCGGCGAAGCGGATATGCCGTCCGGACTGACGGGAACGGTTGATTTTGTGGACGACGCCGGACAGCTCCAGATGACCTGGGACAACGGCAGATCTCTCGCCCTCGTCCCCGGAGAGGATAGCTTCTCCGTTATCCCGCGGCCGGAGCAATCTGACCTGTCAAAGAGATACTGAAACGGATGCATGACACTTGTGTCGAAGTTTACGGCACGGACAATTTCGGCAGCCACAGCTATGAATTTATTGAGTTTCCCGCTGTTATACGGGGACGCAACACCGGACATATCGGACTCGGCATCGTCACGCTTGATCTGGAGTCCTCCGGCGAACATTGGGGCACCTTCTTTTTGACGCCCAAAGGCGTCATCGAACAGGGTGGAGAAAATATAAAGCCCGACCAATCCAAGTACCTGTCGACCGTGTATATTCCTTACGACTACTGGTACACAGTTTCTGTCGAGCGGGATCACCATGTGGATTTTGACAACGTACCGGAGAAAGTGGCGGCTCTTTTGAACCACTGCTATCCGGATCAGCCGGAACCGAAGAATGACGGTCAGCAGGAAGGCGGACCGAATCCGGATCAGCAGAACGGTCCGGTTATGGGGTAACGGAGGAACCCACTACGGGCAGGACCGAGCCAGACGATCCGGAAGCGCAGATTTTTAGGCTTATTCGAATGCGATATTATTTCATTTGCGTAACGCTTATAGTATAATAATTCCAGCGGGTCTATTCTGCTTGAACGGAGGATAAAGATGATTTCAACAGGAAGCATAATGGCAATCGATAAAAGCGAAATCCAGGAAGCATCCAAGGCTCTGGCGAAAGATGATCTCCCGCAGCTTGTAGAATGGCTGTCCTTAAAAGATGACAATATCAGATATCAGGCGTTCCTCCTCTTGCAGAGCAGGTCGATGTTTTTTGATGACGTTTATCCCTTTTGGGACACCTTCCGCGATAAGCTCAAAAGTGATAATTCATATCAGAGAAGCATCGGGCTCATGCTTGTTGCGGAGAATGCTAAATGGGATGCGCAAAACCGAATGGAAGATACCATCGATGAATACCTGGCACTCCTGAATGATGAGAAGCCCATAACAATACGCCAGTGCATTCAAGCATTGGGTAAAGTAGTGCCATTTAAGCCGAGCTTGAACAAGAAGGTAGCCAGCAAGCTCATTTCATTTGAGCTTATGGCCGTTAAGGAAACCATGCGCAAATCCATATTGCTCGACATATTGAACGTGCTGCTCATAATAAGGAAAGAGCTGAAAACAGACGAAGTCGAAAACTTTATCCTGAACGCGCTGTCGGGTGAAATATTGGATAAGAAATCAAAAAAGCAGATTGAGGCACTTTTGTCATGAGAACCAATTCAAGGCTCTTTAATTCCCCTAAAAGCATCGTGCTTTTGAAAAAACAACTGGCATCTATATTTACCTAACTTCTCAGAAAAAGGGCTGAAAACCTTGGAAATCGGGTGTTTCCAATGCGTTCTCAGCTCTTTGCTTTTGAAGGATTATTTCCCGCTCGGGAATCATGCCGGCCATCCTTCCGGCTTCGTTTCTTATCAAGCGAGCCTCTTTTGCTAACAGCCGTTTGGTGCCCGCTTCCCGCCTTGCTAACGGATTTGCTAACAGGCAGGTTTTTGCTGCGTTTTTGCGAACACGCTGCCGCCGGCGAGAACGGCGAGGGCTTGCGCAAGCGTTGCCGCCATTTGAGTTTTCTCCCTTGTAGTCGTCAGGCTTCAGAGTAATCCGAAAGCCGCAGGTTCCTGCGCAACAGGTACGACGCTTTGCTCTGCGGCTGGCTCTGCGCGGCGCGCGGCTTCCTTAATATAGAAGAAATACAGCGCCCGCAGTCCTTCCCATGTGACTTTTGAAAGACGAAAATCTCCGGAAAAACATACTATTCTTCAAAAGATAGGTTCCGGGGGTAATCCGGAAATATTTCTTCAGGAGTAAAATCAGTTGTCGGCGTGTTGTGATCAACCTCTTGAAAACTGATGTTATCAAGCCATACTTGCCCACTGCCGAACATCAATACGCCGATATTAATAATAGCCGCATTTTCAGGTACATCCAGTATGCAGGAATAATGATTCCATTCTGTTGTGCCCACAATTGGGCGGGTCTGCATATTATCCAGTTTGAGGGCGCCCCCTACGGCATTGTCCAGCCTCATCCATAATCCGCACCACCCGGAAACCCCCCGGGTTTTTATAAAACCGGAAAGGCGAACCCTTTTGCCCAAGAAATTTTTGCTGCTAAACTGTTGCATAATTGTGATGAAGTCGCCGGCTTCATATTCATCTGCAACGGACTTTATCGTTGCTGATCTCGTGCCTGTGTTATACGTCTCATAGTCAATGTTCATTTGATATTTCTGGGGGTCCGTTCCTGTCATGATCCATCCGTTGATTTCTGTCTTACTGTTCATGGCGATACCTCCTAAAATTAAGTTTTTAATAGCCGACCTATATCTGCCCGGGGGTAATCGATAAATGCTTTTAAAAGCCCTTGTGAAAGCTTCTTGTGATTCAAAACGGTAGATTAGGGCAGTATCAAGTATAGATATATTTGTATTCAGCAGAAGAGAAGCGGCGCTGGCAAGCCTTCTCTTTCTAATATAATCATATATAGAGATTCCAACTTCCCTTTGAAAAGCCCTATGAAAATGGAATTTTGAAAACCCTGCTACCTTAGAAATCTCATCTAAAGCCAGTTCTTCGCACAAATTCATTTCAATGTAATCTATTGCAGTCTGAATTTCTTTGGTATGTGTCATCTGCCTTACCCCTTTTAATTACTATAACATGATATCAAGTTTGATTTTTGACAGATATTGCTCTTTTTCAAATCATTGAGTTAGAGACAGGAACAAGCATTGCGCATCTGTCGGCCATGTTCCATCAGGATGCCCACAGCGTCGGACAGGTCGTTTTTATATCAGCGTCATGGCGATCAGGCGTTCCGCGCGCACCGTAAGGATGTTGGAGGATGTCCTGTAATAAACGGCGTGCGCGATCCGCCTAAGCGTATAGGAGCGCGTCCCCGTGGAATCCGTGTTCAGCCAGCCGTTTGGCAGGCCCATCTTATCCCCGACACGGTTGATCCTTCCTGGGATAGGAAAGCGCGCTGCGGTAAAAGGCGGCGAGATCAGTACCGATATTATCGCTTGCGGATAAAATCGGTATTTTATTATGATAAAAACAGCAAGCATGGGAAGTGTGGTCGCATTTCCTAAAAACTGCCTGTGGGGGACCTAAACGCTGTTTCTATCCTTATGATGTGATTGAAAAAAATGTTGCTTAACTTTGGACAAGTATATTAGTATGCTATTTATGGGATGGTTCATCTTACGGAATGCCGGCCAACAGCGCCTTAGGCCTTTAAGGCGAACGCAGATCATGCGGATTCCGTCCGGGCAAAGGGAATGACTCCCAGTTTTAGGAGGATAAAAATGAGCAAGTACGACGAAGCCATGAAGCTGCTGGACGAAAAATTTGGCAACAAGGACGGCCTGATCTCTCTGTCCACCATCGCGCTG
This sequence comes from Firmicutes bacterium ADurb.Bin248, assembly GCA_002069725.1. GTDB lineage: Bacteria > Bacillota > Clostridia > Christensenellales > CAG-138 > Phil1. The sequence continues at coordinate 14,144 of MWBW01000001.1, forward strand.
GAACCGGCGCCCGATGGCAAAAGCCGCCCTGCCGCCCGCATTGTGGACGCCTATTATGAGGACGGCGCGTTCTACACCGTCACCTACGCGACCTCAGGCAAGATGCGGCAGATCGCCCAAAACCCGGAAGTCGCCGTATGCATCATCGTCGAAAACTTCACGGCCGACGGTATCGGTGAAAACCTGGGCTGGGTGTGTGACGAGAAAAACGCGCAGATGATGACAAAGCTGCGCACAATATTCGCCGCGTGGTATGACGAAGCCAATAACGACGAAGATCCCAACACATGCCTGCTGCGCATCCGCCTGACAAAGGGCCTGTGGAATGACGCCCACAAAGGGATCAGAAATGAAATTGATTTCGTCAATAAGACGGCAGACTAACTGGCCTTACCTAATGCGCCATCCATATTCTCCATATTAGGTTGCTGCCGTTGGGGTATTAGCATACTGTGTGGTTCGCCTTGTTCCCCAACCGTGGGGTACAGCGGCGATAAAACGGTGAGGGCTTTGCCCTCGCCATTTTCATATGGTTCTTTTATCACCGCCCTTTAATCCGGCGTCTTCCTGCGGTTCGCTACCTTTAGTATTAGCCCAGTATGTCGTAATGCCCCGCGTCCTCTCGTAAGGGTAAGTTGAGCAGGGAAGGGGCGGCGCAAAAACTACGTTTTCCACGTTGAGGAATCACGAAGATTCCGCTACGATATAAAAGATAATAGTATGTCAGCCTTCGGGCCGACTTAAAGGCGGTTATCCGAAATGAAGCCACGCTGGTATGCGCGTTTGAAAACCATTCTAACTCCCCACGCAACCTGAGGTGAATTTTCCGGTCTATACAGGTGAAAGGTCTTTCAAATAGGTTCGGAAGGAGGAACGGCGTGAGCGACGAGCAAATCATAGCCCTGTATTGGGAGCGCTCAGAGTCGGCGATCGTTGAAACGGCGGCGGTTTACGCAAGGTACTGCCACAAGATCGCGATGAACATCCTCGCGAATCACGAGGACGCTGACGAGTGCGTCAACGATACCTACGCCCGCGCCTGGTCGGCTATCCCTCCGGAGCGTCCGAACAAGTTGTCGGCTTTTCTCGGCAGAATCACACGCAATCTGGCTCTGCACGTTTGGGAAAAGCGTCGGGCGGAGAAGCGCGGCGGCGGGCAGCTTGATGTCGTATTGTCGGAATTGGATGAATTGCTCTCGGACGGCGGCTCAAGCGTGGAGCGACAAATCGAAGCGGCAAGCATCGCGGAATCCATAAACCGCTTTCTCTCCGAACAGTCGGACGTAAGCAGACGGCTCTTTGTGCGCCGATATTGGCACACCGATAGATTAGAGGAAATTGCCGTTGACCTCGGAATGTCCGTAAGCAAAGCAAAGTCCATTCTCTTTCGGATGCGAAAGAACCTGAAAATTCACCTTGAACAGGAGGGCATTATCGTATGAACAGCAAAGAATTATACGAAGCGATCGGCGGCATCGACGAAAAGTATATCGAGGATGCCGATGCGACAAAAAGCAATAAAAAAGCGCGTGCCGCGGCATTCGCACCGTGGCTGAAGCGAGCTGTGCCGATAGCGGCGTGCCTGGCAGTGATCATAGGCGTGTTCTTCGGCTACAACGCACTCCACTCGCTGAATCGGTTCACAGGCGACCAATCGGGCAATCCCGGCGATATCACCGGGGATAGCGCCATTGGCAAACCATCGCTCAAAATTGAAGAGGGAATCAACAGCGAGGCTTGTTATGCCGATCCTGACGATTGGCGTGGGCTAGATGCTGATAATTTTGTTCTTCAGGAGCAAACCGGGAGCCCCATTGAGGCGGACCGCATTGTATTTCAAACGCTCCAAGACCTTGCAGATTACTCCGACGCGTTTATCATCGTTCCAAATGTCCACAAGACAGCGCCGGACGGCGACAATATGCAAACCGCCATCGCCGAATATGCGGGAACAATCGGAGACATGATACAAACCCGTCAATGGGATGACTACACGATTTCTACGGGCAACAGAATCCTCATTCGCCAAACGCTGATCGGCGACTGCACGATGGATGAGCCGAACAACTTGCTCCGTGTTGGAGGCGTTTACCTGCTCCCCGTAAAATTCAATTCTTACCTGGGCGCGTATGAAGTGGTCGGGGATCTCGACGTGCTGTTTGAACTTGACGCCGAGGGCAAAATCGTATCTCACTCGCGATTCCCGGAGCTCAACAAGTACGATGGCAAAGCATTCTCAGAATTGCTGAACGCTGTCCGGGCGATATATCCGATGCCCGAAACTGAGTTTAGCGAGCAGCCGATCGATTCTCTTGAACAAGCTGAAAAACAGATAAACACAGCTTACACCAATTCCGGCTTCCGCAAGTTCACCGCAACATTTGAAAAAGAAAGCGTTATCAAGGGCGCAGAGGTTTATCTGTTCAAAGTTACTTTCGGTGAGAATGGCAATAACGGCTCCGAATACGGGGCGATTGCGAAATTAAACGGAGCGTTCATAAGGGGAACGATAGATGCAAACGGTGAATTTCAAATATACGGCGGCTTAGGCGGTTTCCCGAAGAACAGCAAATAGAGGACATAGAATTAGCATAGCAAACGGACGCCGTGTATTGACAACGGCGTCCGTTTTGCATGATTTCATGCGGCTATATGTGATATGATATCAGACGTATCACGCGGTCGATTTGCAGTTAATTGCGGAACAGAGGGTAGCGGAAGCATGAAAAGCAGGCTGAATGATGTCAGAGCATATGTGGACGATATTTTTGACCGCATTGAGGATTCCGGAGAAAAACGCGCTGCATATATACATTCTTACGGGGTTTCACAATGCTGCGCGCTGTTGGCGGCAAAGCGCGGGCTGGACTTGGAATTGGCAGCAGTCATAGGCTTGCTGCACGACGTGTACGCTTACAAGACCGGCTTCCACGCTCTACACGCCCACAATGGCGCCGAAATGGTACGCGTCGCTTTTAAGTATGGCTTGAACGGGCTTTTTTCGCAGGAGGAACAGATCATAATTAAGTCTGCGATTTATCATCATTCGGACAAAGACCATGTACATGACGAGTACGACGAATTATTAAAGGACAGCGATATTCTTCAGCATTCAGCGTTTGACGCCATATACGGACAGGCTTACGGCCAAAGGCTGTTTCATGTGGCGAAAGAGCTTGCATTGCCGCCGCCGGACATAACGGTCCTGCCGAATGAAAAAACCGGCGCATCGCTTTTTGATCGGTCTCGCGTGGGCGACATAGCCGAAACGCTTGCAAAAAGGAAAATTGCCGGAGAAAAATCGGATGCGAATTTTATGAAGATAATCCGTTATTTTCCGGAGAAAACCGCCTTTGCCGAATTGAAAAACGCGTGGTGTGCCGCTTTCGTTTACCATTGCTGCCTTGAAGCGGGGCTTGCGCTGCCGATTCGCGTGCCGCACAACGCAAAGAAAACGGCGAATGGCCGATTCGCATGCGTGGCTGCATGGTACGAATGGGGAATGGAAAATGGATTCTGCCGCTTTGAGAAAGACGGTTTCGTCCCAGAACGCGGGGATATCGTTGTTTACAACAACATAATTCCAAAAGAAGATAAACCGGAAGGCGGCGCCTGGTGCGACCATATCGGGATCGTTATTTTCCGTGACAACGACGGTATGATGGTAGCGGAAGGCAATGCCGGCAATAAGAATGCATCGGATATCATCCGCCGCAGGCATGGCGGCGCCGTCGGCTGCTACATCCGCATTCCGGAGGACTATGCATACGGCGGTTGGAAGGTGGATTTTAAGACGGGCGAAACCAGAATTGCACATTATTGAGCGAAAAACATATATGATGCAAGGGCTTGCGCGCCGAATTTCATCGCGCGTTTAAACTTAAAGCATGCGCGCCGTGTACACTGTCGTTTTTTCATTCGAAAAATGCCGTTTGATGCGGGGAAAACGCATTAAAATTTTATATCGCTCTTGAAAATTACAATCATTCATGCCATAATAAACTACCATTTCCTTCCTGAACATGAATACTTGCCCTGAAACTGGAGATCAGCCGCTATGGAACATGCCGTCGCCGAAAGACCGGTCAAAAAACGCCGGCTGTGGATGCGCATTCTGGCGGCGATCCTCGCGACGGGGCTCCTGGCCACCGCCGGACTCGTCGAAGCGAGCCGGGTCGTTTTCGATAAGGCAAGAGGGGCGAACGAGGCCGAGCGCAACGCCGCCGGCTATCTCGCGGACACCACCGAATACCTCGGCGAGCCGCTCACCGGCCGCATGACGGAAGTGCTCTACGCATATTTGGACGAACCCGTAACTTACGCGGACCATTATCTGCGCATGTCGGTTTCGATCGCAAGGGGGAATGTTTCCTCCGCCGCGGATTATTGCGCCGCATGCATCCGGCTCTGGCAGGATGAAGAACAGCCTCTTTCGGAGCTTTGGACCAAACTCGCCTGCCTCCACGCGCTGCTGGGCGAATACGCCCAGGCGCGGGAGGAGCTCGACACGGCGCTTTCCGTCGGACAGGCGGACGCCGACCCCACGATGTACCTGCTGCGGGCGCAGATGAGCGCCCAGCTCGGGGACGCGCAGGGCGCGCTTGGCGACATCGCGTCGTATGAATCCCTCGCGGGGGAGGACGCCGCGCTCGCCGCGATCAAGGCGCCGCTCTACGAGATCGCGGGCGATTACGAGTCCGCCGAGGCGGCGTACACAGTCCTTTTGACCGGCGCGGGCGGGGAGGCTCCCGATCCCGCGGCTTGCGCGAACAGGGCGCGGGTGCGCTTCCTCCTCGGGGATTACGCGGGCGCGCGCGCGGACGCGGAAGCGTTCTTCGCGGCGGACCCCGCGGGAGTGGACGGCACAGCGCGCTATATAATCGCCACGTGCGCGCTGCAGGAGGAAGACTATGCGCTTGCCGCAAAAAGCTTCGAGCTTGCGCTCGCCGAGGGCTATCCCGGCCCGGCCGGCGTCTATCCCTCGCTCGTGTACGCGCGCTACATGCAGGGCGATCTCGACGGGGCGAAGCGGGCGGGCGAGGCGGCGCTTCAGATCGAAGGCGGCGAGAGCGCCGAGCTTTTGCAGTGGATGGGCGTCATAGAGCTGGCGCTTGGCTCCTACGGGGAGGCCGCGGACTATTTCTCCCGCAGCGCCGCGCTCGACGACGCGCGGACGGATCTGTACTATTACATGGGCGTATGCTTCATCGCGCGCAACGAGTACGACAAGGCGGTCGGCGCGCTTACGCAGTCCATCGCGCGGGGCGAGTCCCTCGCGAACAGCTATTACAACAGGGGCGTGTGCTACGCCGCCCTTGAGGATTATGAGAACGCGTATGAGGACATGCAGTCGGCCCTCGCCGCCTCCGGGGACGCGGAATTGACCGCCTCGGCTGCGGATCTGAGGGACAAGCTCGCCAAGGCGCTCGGCAAATAGCGGCGGGAAGGCACGCGGGTATACCCGGACGGAATACCGGGGAAAGGATCGCGTTATGAAAAGATTCATCGGCGCCAACGCAAGATTACTCTTGGAGGTGCTGCTCGCGCTCGTTGTGGTTCTTTTCCTGGCGCTGACGCCTTCGGTCGCTTTGGCCGACGGCTCTCCCGACGCGCCTTCCGACCCCGGCGCGGGCGACGTGGACGCCTCCGGCGGCACCGCGCCCGGCAACGCCACCGTGGAGAGCATCGTCGAGGATGGCCATGAGCAGGTCGTCGAAGGCGGGCAGAAGGTTTACAACAACGCGCCCGTCAGCGAAACCACGACCTCTCCGGACGGCGAAACCACAACCAAAGAGGTCGAAAAGAGCGCGCTGCAGAAAGCCGTCGAATACGCGCTGACCCAGATACAGGACAACACGGACAGCATCACCATAGAGCTCACCGAGGGCATTTATACGGGCGACGTCGCGATCACGAAGGAAAAAATCCCGGGCATCGACACCTCCGGCTTCAAGCTCTACATCGTGGCCAAGGACGCCGCCGCCGTGGATGCGGCGGGCGCGACCACATACACCAACGCCAACGGCAAGACCAAGGTCGACGGCGACATCACCGTCGACGGGCTCGACGTGGTGCTCGCGGGCATCTACATGGCCGTCGGCAAGGCCATCAATGCCAAGAACACGGAGCTTGCCGTTTACGGCACGACCGCGGGCGACAGCTATACCGTCAATGTCGAGGGCAAGCACGGCGCGGCCGACGAGACGACCAAGGTCAGCATAGACGGCGGCGCGGGGGACGACAACATATCGGCCTCCGTCAAGACGGGGAACGCCGAAGTCGACATCAGCGGCGGCGGCGGCGCGGACACCGTAACCGTCGACGGCGCGAACGTATACGACAGGCAGGACACCCTGGTCGATATCGACGGCGGCGCGGGGGACGATACCATCAACCTCGACGCGTCCCTGGCGACGGGCGCGAGCCTCGCCACGCTCAACGGCGGCGAAGGCCGCGACCGGGTCAACCTCACCGGCTATCTGGACGACGACGATCTGGACAAAGACGGCGCGTCCGTTCCCCGCATCAGCGGCGACAGCGCGCGCATAGAGCTTCGCGACTGCAACGAAAGGACGATGGGCGTCGTCTTTTCGGGCGTCGAGTTCTATACGGACGAGCTGTTCGACAAAGCCGAAGCGGCAATCGCCGCCATCGGCGCGGACGGCAAGCTCTATTCCGACGCCGCCATGACCAAGCCGATCGTTTTCAACCCCTTCACGAACTATGTTTACGGCGCGGCGAGCGGCGAAACCGTCACCGGCATCAGCGACACGCTGTCCGGCGCGTTCCTCGCCAACTTTGTCATCTTCTGCAAGGAAACCGATTTTAACGGCGTCAACAACGACATCACGCTGGGCGACATCAACCTGCCCGGGGTCGCGCTCGTCGTCAAGGCCGGCAAGGTGACCGTCGCGGGCGCCGTCAACGCCGCGTCCATCATCATAACCGCGCTCGATTCCGACGACTTATACAAGAAGTCTGTCCTGACGCTCACCGACCTCCCCCTTCCGGACGGGGTCGCGAGCAAGGTCGCGGGCGAAACGGTCGACGTCAACGGGAGCCTGCTCGATTTCGTCACCAACGCCTACATTAATATAATGGAAGGCGCGCGGCTCAACGCCTCCGGCGCGGTGAGCCTTACGGCGACGAGCTCGCAGACGCACGCGCTCATCGACCTCATCAACGGCATCACCAACGCGCTCAACTTCATCTGCGTCAAGGTGGGCTCCGCGCGCATCACCATCGCGGGCTCCATAACCGGCACGAACGTCAGCGCCGCCGCCGCGACGAACATCGCGATCGCGGCGAGCGACTCGACGCTCGCCCCGTACTATGTGCCCCTCGCCGTGAGCGTGTGCGTCGCGGACGCGAGCGTGACGCTCGAGGGCACGGGCAGCATCAACGCGAGCGGCAGCGTGAACCTTTCGAGCGCCAGCACCGTCAAGATCACGACCGAGGCGAGCACGGGTGCGCTCCCCATATCGCTCGCGGTTACCGTGCTCGTCAACGACGCGCATACGCGCGTAGAGGGCGGCATTACGGCGGGCGGGGACATCAGCGTTACCTCCAAAGCGGGCGCGGACGTCACCACAAAGGCGAACCGCGGCGGCGCGGCCTCGGGCAGCAGCGGCGGCTACATCGCCATCGGCGTCGTATTGCAGGACGCGGGCGCGTCCGTTTCGGACGGGGCGGCGCTCAGCGCGGCGGGCGGCGTCAACGTGAGGAGCGACGCCAACGCCAAGGCGCTCACCGCCGCCACCTCCGCCAAGCCGGAGGAATCCAACCCCGGCACCACGCTCGAGAAGATCATCGAAAAGGTCAAGGGTCTGCTCGGCACGGTCGCTGGCAAGCTGGGCGCCGCCGCCAAGAGCAAGCTTCTGGGCGCGGCGGACGGCATGACCGGCGCGCAGTACGCGATAGACGCTCAGTCCACGACGAACGGCACGGTGTCCTCCCCGGTGAGCAAGGCCAACGCGGGCGACAAGGTGCAGTGCGTCATCACCCCGGCCAAGCATTACGAGGTCGATCAGGCCTATATCAAATATCTCGAGCCCGGCAAGAGCGGCTACACGACCGTCGGCCTCGTGAACGGCAGCTTCGTGATGCCCGCCTTCAACGTGAGCATAGTCGTGACCTTCAAGAAGATCCCCGGCACGCCCGCCGACGAGGACCCGGGCTCGCTTTACGGGGACGACGACGCCACCAAACCCGAGGACATGTTCGGCCAGGAGGACGGGGATGGGGAAGACCTCGGCATATCCGACATGTTCGACGAGGGCACGGGCGGCGCGGAGCAGGGCGCCGCGGGCCGCGCCGACAAGGATTCGACCGACCCCGCCGCGAAAAACCTCGCCCTCGCGCAGCCCGCCGCGGGCGGCGCGCTGCTGTGCGCCGTCTCGAAAGTGGACGCGAAGCGCGAGGTGCTCGTCACCGTCAACCCGGCTTCCGGCTACAGGCTTGTCGAGAATTCCCTGACCTATGCTTACGACGATCCGGACAACCCGGGCAAGAAGCTCATCGTCGTCGTGCGCCCGAACGCGAAGGGCGAATACGCGTTCGTCATGCCGGATTTCGACGTGACCGTGACCTGCGCGTTCGAGCAGGGGACGCCGCCCGCCGGCGCGGGCGGCGGCAGCGCTTCCGGCAGCCAGCTCACCGGCGCGCTCGCGGTCGCGATCGTGAAGAACACCAACGCCGCGTTCATAGACACGTCGGGCAGCGTCGCCGCGGGAGGACAGGTCGGGGTTTTTGCATACGGCGTCACGCAGTCCACCGTAGGCGCGGACGGTTCCCCCGCCGCTGAGGAGATCAAGGCGGATACGGCGAGCGGCGAGGCGCCGCGCGATCCCAACGCCGTCACCACCTTCGGCCAGCAGAAAGGCCGCCTCATCGTGAAGGCCACGGTCAACGGCTCCATCGACATCCTCTCCGACAACGATTGCGGCATAGGCAAAACGGTCGCCTTTGCGCTCACGCCCGCGGTCGGGTTCAAGTACAAGGAAGGCTCGCTGAGCTGCACCCTCACCTATACCGACGACACGGGCACCCACAGCGTCACGCTCACGCCCGCCAAGGACAGCGGCGCCGGGAACAAATATTATTTCGAAATCAAGCATCCGTCGGGCGGCGTGCTCGACGCCAACTGCACCGTGACGCTCGCCGCAGTGTTCGAGAGCGACCCGCACGCCGTCACCGTAAGCTCCACGGGCTCCGGCACGGCGAGCGCCTCCGCCGCAACAGCCAGGGCGGGGGATACGGTTGCGCTGACGCTCGTGCCCGGCGACGGCTGCGGCGTCAAGTCCGTGAAGGTCAACGGCGTCGCGATCGCGGCGGTCGACGGCGCGTACAGCTTCAAGATGCCCGCGGAGGACGCCGTCGTGGCCGTCGAGTTCGGCGGAAAGGATTTCGCCGTCGCACTCGACGAGGAATCCGCGGCTTTCGCTTCCTATATAAAGATCTCGGCCGCGAAAGCGGACGCCAACGAGCGGATATCGGTCGCGCTGAGCGACGAGGCGATCGGCCTGGGCAAGAAGATCACCTCCGTTACCGTCGATTTTTACGGCGCGGACGGAACGCACGAGGCGGGCGTGCAGGTGACGGTCAACGCGGACAACACCTTCCTCATCCCCGAGAGCGCGAAGGGTTATGCCGGCGGAGGGCCGGGCACCGCCACCTTCAAGGTGAAGGTAACGCTCGCGGACAAGACCTATACCCTCACGACGGAGATACTTCCCCCGACGGGCACGGGCACTCCCGCGCCCTCGGGCGCCATACTCGCTCCGGGCAAGGTTGACAGCCTCGAGCAGATCACCGTGACCATTACGCCCAACGCGGGGAGCAGGCTCGTGCCGGGCTCGGTCAAGGTCATTACGGAAAACGGCGTGCAGAACACAAGCTGCACCATTACCATAGACAACCTCGTCTTCGACGGCACGAAATATACCTTCACCTACAAGCTCCCCATACTCGAAGGCGCGGGCAGCCTGACGAGCAGCGTCAAGATACGGCTCCAGTTTGAGAAGGGGACGGAAAATAAGACCCAGTCGAACACCGTCAGCCTCGGCGTGGGCGTCGCCATAGGCGTCACGCTGCACAGGAACGAGGCGTATATCGAGAACGCCGACGTCACGGCCTCCGGAGTGAACATCGCCGCCGTAAGCGGCAGCAAGGACGAAAGGATCGTTTCGAGCGTCACCGCCAAGGCGGGCGTCGCCGAGGGCAGCGTCGGCATCGGCGGCGCGATCGGCATCAACGTCTCCTCCGCCAAAACGCACGCGCTGCTCTACAACAGCGCGAACGTCAGCCTCACGGGCGGCGGCACGATCGGCGTGAACGCCGCATCCTTCGAGCGCTTCGCGACCGTGGCCGACGCTTCCAATAATAAAGGAACCTCCTCGAGCGTGGGGATCGGCGCGGGCATCGCGGTGGGCGTGCACGGCGTCGAGGTTTACGCCGCCGTCGAGGACGGCTCCGCCATCGCGCAGGCCGCGGGTTCTCCCGACATGGAGAGCGTTTCCATCGCAGCCGAGCACGACCTTTCGGAAACCATGCTCGCCAAGGCGGGCTCCGCGGGCGGCACGAGCGTCACGCCCGCCCTGGCGCTGCTGATCTCCGGCGCGGACGTGCAGGCGTATTTCGGCAAAACGCCCGCGGGCGCAGCCTCCGCCTTCACCGTCAATTCGGACGTTGCCGTCAGGGCGACGAGCAGCATAAACCGCGAGATCGCGGCCAACGCCGCGGCCGCGGGTTCCTCCGTGGACGTGGGCGGCGCGTTCGCCATAAGCGTCGTCAACGACGCCGCCGTCGCGCGGCTCTCGCGCAGCATGCGCGTGAGAAACGGCAACCTCAGCGTCATCGCCAGAAGCCGCAACAACCTCAAGTCCACCTCGCGCGCGGGCGCGAACGGCGCGCCCCCCTCGGGCGGCTCCTCGACCGCGGGTTCGGGCGGTTCCTCGGGCGGATCGTCCGCAGGCTCGTCGTCCGGCGACTCCTCCGGCGACGGGTCATCCGACGGGCAAGCGGATAAAGCCCTGAAGTCCGGCGGCAAGCTCGCCAACCTCACGGGCGCCAAAGGCGTCAGCGCCGATTCCGTCGGCAAGCAGGGCGCAAACAGGCAAAAGGGCGAAACGAGCGAGGGCAGCGTCAGCGTCGCCGCGGGCTTCGTGCTCAACATCATGCGCAACGACTGCCGCGCCTATCTCGACGAGGGCATCTCCGTCGATGTGCACGGCACGGACGAGACGGATGCTTCCGGCGCCGTCACAAAGCGAAACGGCGTCCTGAGCATACAGGGATACAGCCTCGTGGGCGCGCAGATCAGCGCCAACGCCTCCGCCACGAAGAGCGAGGTCGGCGTGGGCGTCGCGGTTGCGATCAACATCGTTTCCTACAACAACATCGCGTACATCGGCAACTGCCTGGTTAACTGCGATTATCTCGATCTTACGGCGCTCATGGAGGAGAAGGTCGCCGCCGTCAAGATCACGCCCGCCACGGCCGCCCAGGACGCGAACATACTCGTCACGCTCGTCAAAAACGCCATCGCGGGTTTCCTCGCCGATCTTGAAAGCGAACTCGGCCTCTCCCAGTATTTCGGCAAGGACGGCGTGGACGGGAAATACACGCTCGCGGGCGTCATCGACGCCATCCTGAGCGCGGTGCTCGGCAAGGGTCTCGGCGCGCTTCTCGCGGGCACGGGCCTCGAGAAGCTTCTGAGCGCGGACATCGCCGACAAACTCAAATCCATCAAGGACAGCATACTCAACATCGCCGCGGGGGACGAGGCGACCGAGCAGGCGCTCATCCGGCTGCGCACGATCGCCATCGCGGACCTCATAATGCTCGTCACGGGCATATTCACCCAGATGGCCAAGCAGGGCGGCGATCAGCACAAGGACGGCGCGGACGCGACGGCGGCCGAGCAGGATCAGAACAAGCAATCCATCAAGAATAAGATCATCGAGACGCTCAAGGAGAAGATCGACTTCTCGAGCCTTTCCGCGGCCGCGAAAGCCGAGGGTACGAAGTTCCTCGTCGCGCTCGCGGACCATCTTGTGGAAAGCTTCGGCGGCGACCTCATAGACGTTACCGCGCTTACCAACTACCTCAAGAGCAACCTTGCGGACCATCTGATGACGAGTCTCAAGTCCGCGCTCTCCACCGCGGGCGTGGCGCTGACGACCGCGGCGCTCGATACGCTGACCTATTACATGGACGTTAAGGCCGAGAAGGACACCCGCCCGACCAACACATTCCGTACGGAGGCGGTCGCGGGCGCGGGCGCGAGCAAGGTCGGCGTCGCGGGCAGCGCGGCGATCTCCATTATTACGGGCAGCACGAAGGCGTATGTCGCGGACTATGATGCTTCGCTCTCAGCCGAGGGCGCCTCGATCACCGTCGTCAAGACCGCGCTCATCAAGGCGTATGCCCTCCAGAACGAATACACCGTAGCCTCCGGCGCGGTCGGCGGGGACGGCAAGGCCGACCCCAATCTCGGCGCGGGCGCGGGCGGCACGGACGACACCGCGGCGCAGGGCGGCGCTCCGGGCGGCTCCGACACGGGCTCGGGCGGCGGGAGCGGGGACCCCACCGCGGGCGGAACCAGCACCAACGGCAAATTAAAGGTCGTGACCAACGCGGGCGGCACCGCGACGGCTTACGGCTATCAGAATAAGGACGACGGCCAGTGCACCGTCGAGGTCACCTGCGACGCGGGCTACGTGGTGGACGAGATCACAGCCACCATCAGCAAAGGCGCGGGCACCGCCCCGACCGTATGGGCCGCCACAGCCAACCGGGAATACAAGTTCTCGATGGGCGGCCTCGTATCGAAGAACGCGGGCGGGGAGCTCGAAATCACCATCAACGTCACCTTCAAGAAAGCGCCGTCCGATCCGTACACCGCGACCGCCGCCGCCGGCGCCAACGGCACGCTCAAGCTTCACAGCGACACGAACTCCACGCCCGGAGCCTCCGCCGCGGCGAAGGAGGGCGAGAAGGTATACGTCACCGTAACGCCGAGCGAGGGCTATGTGCTCGACACGCTCACCTACGCCTATAAAGGGCAGACCAAAAAGATCGTGAGCCGGGAGCTTTCCGCCAACGCGGCGACGTATATCTTCCTCATGCCCAACGCGAACGCGGTCGTGAGCGCCACGTTCAAGCCGGCGGACCCGGCCGCCCCCAAAAAGGAGAACGCCAACGCGAGCGGCAAGAGCGTGGGCGTCGGCGCGGCGTTCGCGCTCACCGTCAGCAATCTTTCCATCGAAGCGTATGTCGGCGAAAACCGCGTCGTCGTCGCGGGCGCGCTGGAGCTTGCCGCCATAGGCGAGAGGAAGACGACGACCTCCGGCGTCGCGGGCAGCGACCCGCTGGCCAAGAGCTCCGACGGCGAAGCAAAAGACATCGCGCTCGACGCGTCCGTCGCGGTTTCCATAACGAACGCCACCATTGCCGCCACCGTGAGGCCCGGCGCTTCCGTCACCGCCGACGGCGGCAACCTCATCACCGTCCTCGAGGCCCAAAAGGACGCCGAGGGGAACATCGCTTCCCCCGCGGTCACGGCAGGCTTCCACATGCACGCGAGCGAGGTCGCCACGACCATCGTCAAGGCGAGCAGCTTCGCGGTGGGCAAGGAAACGGCCGTGGGCGCGGCGGTCGCCGTCAACATCGCGACCTCCGACGTGGCGGTCCGCTTCCTCGGCACGGGCACGGTGCTCGGGAAGGCCATACTCGAGGCGAAATCGCTCAGCATGGACGACAGCCACGCGCTCGCCACGGCCATGGGCGCCGATCTGCAGCGCTATACCGACAAGTTCGCCAAGGGTCAGGAGCAAACGGAGAAATTCGCCAACGATATGAGCCAGGGCAAGTATTTCAGCGATACGGGCTCCGGCGATAACGCAAACAACGGCACCGCGGGCAAGATCAACAACAACCTCAACAACAACGCCAACAACGAGCAGGACGGCGCGCAGCCCAATGCCAACAACAGCCTGCCGCTTTCCGCCAACGCGCTGCGCTCCCAGAACGCGAGCACGGAGGATCAAGCCAAGACCGATACCGCCACAGGTACAGGCACGAGCCATGCCAACGACAATACCGACCCGACCGTCAACACCAACACAGGCGCGCCGAACGCCTCGGGCATCGGCACAACGCCCAACGGCACCAACAAGCAGAGCGTGCAGGTCGCGGCGGCGGTCGCCGTCAACATCACGGTCCACGGCATAGAGGCGCTCCTCGCGGGCAGCCTTACCGCCTCCGAGGTCAGCCTCGCGGCGGATAATTCCGGTAACTTCAGGACCGTCGCCTCCGGAGCGGCGATGAGCCTTGCCCAGAGCAGCAACGCAATCGCGGCGGCGGTCGCCGTCAGCGTCAACCGCAACGAAGCCCGGGCGGGCGTTGCCGACGACTCCATCGTCACCATCGCAGGCGCTGGCGGGAATGGCGGCATCGGCGTCACGGCCTCCCTCTCGGCCAACACCGACGGGGATTACCGCGGCTACCTCGGCGCGCAGGCGCTCGCGGGCGCGGTAAGCGGCAGCGGCGGCAAGGTGAGCATAGGCGGCGCGCTCGCGGTGATCGTATCCCGCTCGGTGACCTCCGCCTCCATAGGCGGGAACGCGCATATTTACAACGGCGGGGATCTGCTCGTCAGCGCAACGGACAAGACCAAGCTCGCGCTGCGCGCGGGCGGCGTATCGATTTCAAAGGGCGCCGCCGTGGGCGTGGGCGCGAGCTTCGCGCTCATCTACGCACACAATTCCGTGAACGCGAGCATAGGCGACTCCTGCGAGCTGTATGTGAAGAGCCTGAAGCTCGTCGCCGAGAAGCAGAGGCTCGACTCCTCCGATTATCACAGCGCGGCGGGCCTCGACCGGCTCCTGACCGACACGAGCGAGCTGACCGCCGCCGAACGCGAGCAGGCCAAGACCGGCCTCATCGACATCCACCGCGAGACCGATCCGGCCACGGGCAAGAAGAGCGATTCCTACAAGGTCGAGGTCAACATCACGGCGGAAAAACTCATAGGCGCGATCGACCTGCTGAACTTCCTCTCCTCGTGCAACTATTACGTCGAGGCGATCGCGGGCAGCATCACGACGGGCGCGGGTTCGGACGCCAAGGTTTCCGTCGCGGGATCGCTTGCGATGATCTTCTTCTACAACGCCGTCCGCGCGCTCATCGGGGGCAACGTCCAAATCCATTGCGACGGGAACGTGGAGATCGAGGCCGCGAGCGACGCGACGGTGCGCATCATCGCAGGTTCCCTCTCGGCATCCCCCGCGAAGGTCGGCGTCGGCGCGACGGTGGGCTTCCTCTATAACGAAGATTCCGTCGAGGCGCGCACGGGCGCGAACTCCCGCGTTACGGCGGGCGGCGCGTTCAGGCAGAGCGCTTCGGGCAAGGCGAACATACAGCTCTTTACGGCCGCAGCCTCCATCAGCACGGGTTCCGAGAGCACGGCGAGCGTGGGCGGCTCCGTGAACGCCATCGCGGCCAAGAACACGGCCGTATCCGAAATCGCGGCGGGCGCCGCGATCAAAGCCGCGAGCATCGACATCGGCTCCTCGCTCGCGATGGACATGATGCTCATCTCCCTCTCGGTTTCGGCGGGCAACAGCAAGGTCGCCGTGGGCGGCACGGTCGCCGTCATCGTCGACGAGGGCAGCGCCCTCACGCGGATCGGCGGGAACGCCGCCATTACCGCGGATACGGGCGACGTGAACATCGTCTCGTCGGTTTCCAACAAGCTCGTCAGCGCGCTTGCCAGCGCATCCGGCGCGCCGCAGGGCATTACGGTCGCGGGCGTGCTCAGCGTGCTCGTCGCGCTCTTTAAAGCCAGGGTCGAGCTCGCGGACGGCGCCGGCGTCGCCGCGGACCTCGGCGGCATCCGCATCGCAAGCTCCGCCGTGAGCTGGATGATCGTGATCGGCCTCGCGGCGACGGGCTCCGGCAGCGGCACCGTCGCGGTCGGCGCGACCATCAGCGTCAACGTGTTCGAGCACGAATCCGCAGTGGAGATCGGCCGCGTCACATTGCGTGCGGGCAAAGACATCACGGTGTTCGCCACGGGCGAGGATTTCACCGTGCTCGTCAACATGGCGCTCGGCGCGGCGGGCTCAGGCAACGCCATCGCAGGCGCCATACCCGTCGTCGTCAGCAACACGGACATCAGCGCGAAGGTAGGCGACGGCTCAAAGCTCAACGCGGGGGGCAGCATCGCCGTCGCGGCGGACCTTTCGAGCAAGACCATAGACGTCGCGGGTGGCCTCGCCGCGGGCGGCGGAAGCGCGGGCGTGGGGGCGACGCTCTCCACCGCGGTATACGGCAGCGCGATCGAGGCGCGCGTCGGGAGGAACGTCGTCATGTACGCGGGCGCCGCGGGCGCGGGCGCCGCGGGCGCGGGCGTCGCGACGCCAAACCGTTCCGACAGGCGGCGCGGCATCCTCATCAGCGCGACCGGGAACGAAATGCTCATACTCGTCGCCGTTTCCGCGGGCGCCGCGGGCACGGCGGGCGTCGCGGGCGTCGTCAACACGCTCGTCGCGAAGAACAGCGTTACGGCCTCGGTAGGCGCGGGCAGCAGCCTCTACGCGGGTTACCGCGAAAACGAGACCGCGCCCGACGCGCCCGTCGCAACGGGCGGCGAGGGCGAAATCACACTCGAAGCGGATGACGAATCGAGCATCGCCAACTGCGCGGGCGCGCTCGCCGCGGGCGGCACGGCGGGCGTCGGGGCGACGGTCGTTGTGCTCGTGTTCAACAAGACCGTCACGGCGGACGCTTCCGGCGCGCGGATGCTCCGCGCGAGCGGCGGCATCAACGTCACGGCGAACGCGAAGGACGATCTCTGGCTCCTCGCGCTCGCCTTCGGCGCGGGCGGCACGGCGGGCGTCGCGGGCGGCGTCAACGCGCTCGTCTTTGAGAATAAAGTCAACGCGGCGCTCGGCGGCACGGCGGTTGCCGGCAAGGACGTCAACGTCAAGGCCTCGAGCGACAGCGCGCTTTACAACGTGGCCGCGGGCCTCGGCTTCGGCGGCACGGCGGGCGTCACGGCGGTCGCGGTCGTCACCTACTTCTATAATGAAACCGTCGCGCAAATCGTCTCGGGAAGCAGCCTCACGGCTTCCGGCGCGCTCAACGTGCTTGCGGATTCCAAGGAATTCGTCACGGCTGACGCCGCGGGCGTCAGCGGCGGCGGCGTCGCGGGCGTGGGTGGCACAATCGACATCGTCTTCACCAAAGTCGTCACACAGGCGCTCACCGGGGACGGTGTGACCATCGCTTCCGGCGGCGCGCTGGCTGTCCGGGCGACGGACGCGTATACGCTCGTCGCGGCGGTCGTGACCGTGGCGGTCGCGGGGACCGCGGCGGTGGGCGTCACGGTGCTCGTGAGCCTTTCCTTCAACACGGTTACGGCGGAAATCGGCCTGAACAACAGCATCCGCGCGAGCGCGATCACGGTGGAAGCCTCCTCCAACCGCGACATACTCACAATCGTTGCGACGGTGGCGGGCTCCGGAGTCGCGGGCGTGGGCGTGAGCCTGTCCGTCGTCGTCGCGGGCGGAAAGATCAGCAAGGACGCGCACGACGGCATCTACGCCAACGATACTTCCCTCGATCCGCAGGCGCAGACGGACGGCGCGTTCGCCGCAGGCAACAGCAAGGCGATATCCGGGCGCAAACCCGAGGACGATCTCGGCGTCGCGCTCGCGGGCGACGATCAGCGCGTGGGCGCCGAGGATTATAACTCCTACGGCCAGGATACCTCGAAGCAATACTATGTGCGCCTCGCTTCCGGCGAGGATACGGGAGCCCCCGGCGTTTTGCTCGGCGCGGACGGCCAATACTACCGCCCCGAGCGCAGCGAGGGCGAGCTCGTCAAGCGCTACGCGCTTTCAAAGGACGGCGAGGGCCGCAACGTCTTCACCAAGGCCGACTTCTACGTAGAGGACGGCGCGGACGCGGACGGCAAGCCGAAATACAAGCTCCTCAACGAGGACGCGGTCCCCTCTATAAGCGGCGACGTGTACGCGCGCAGGCTCGTGGAGAACGAGGACGGCTCATCCTCCTATGAATATTACAAGCTCGACAAGGCCACGCGGAGCGAGGGCAGCGACAGCGGCATGAACGACGCGGCCTACGACGACACCGCCGACGGCACGGCCTACGAGGGCGGCAGGATCACGGGGCTTGCGGACACCACCTCCGCCGTCGTCAACGGCGGATCGAAGCTCACCGCGACGCTGGGCGACATTGACGTGCGCGCAAGCGACACCGTCAACGCCAACATGATTTCCGGCACCGTCGCCATAGGCGGCATCGCGGGCGTAGGCGTGGGCCTCTCGGTCGCGATGCTCATGAGCAACGTCGCAGCCCTCGTCGCGGACGATGCGATCCTCTCCGCCGAGGGCGACGTCAACATCGCCGCCGCCTCCGGTTCGACGGCAAAGGCGCTTGAACAGCTCGAATCCAAGAGCCGCGGCGCGGACGGCTCCCCCAACGCGGTCTCGACCGGAGATTCCAACGCGCTTGCGAAGGAAAAAACCGGCAACGACGGCTCCGCCTCCACGATACGGCTCCTCTGCGTAACGGGCGCGGGCGGCTTCGTGGGCGTGGGCGTGAGCGCGGCGGTGCTCATGGTGTTCTCCAACGTCGAGGCCAAGCTCCTGGGCGACGTAATCCGCGCCGACAACGTCCGCGTCGAAGGGAAGATGGACTTCGGCGAAGTGCTCACGGCGACGTTGGGCATATCCGGCGGCGCGGTGGCGGTCAACGTTTCGGCGGGCGTCGCGTACTTCGGCGGCACGGTCGAAACGGGCGTCGGCGGCAACGCGAAGCTCGGAGGTGTCTCGGGCGAGGTTTTCGTCTCGACGAGCGGCGTCACGAACGCCGTAGCGGCTGCCGCGGGCATCGCGGGCGGCGCCGTGGCGGTCAACGCGGGCGTGGCGCTCGCCATCAGCCGCACCAGGGTCGATACCTACATAGGCAGGGGCGTGAGCATAGACATCGCGGGCGGCGTGCGCGTTGAAACGGAGTTTGGCTCCAACTGCACCGCCATGATCCTCAGCATCGCGGGCGGCGCCGTCGCGGTGGGCGCGACCGCGGCCATCGCCATCAACAGCGTCGAAGCGTATACCTACATCGGCGTCACCCCGGCGGCGGATGTTATGCCCGCATCGTCCCTCGCGGGCGGAAAAGTCAGGGCCGGGAGCGTCGCGCTCGAGAGCAGCGTTACGGGCAGCACCGACGTAATGGGCCTCGGCATCGCGGGAGGCGCCGTGGCGGTCAACGGCACTGTGGCGCTTGGCTTCAACAGCATGAAGAACGTCACCGCCCTCAACGGCGCGAGCGTAGAAGCCGCGGGCGACATCGCGCTCAGCGGCCGCCTTGCGGGCGACACCACGGTCGTCACGACCTCCATCGTCGGCGGCGCGGTCGCGGTGGGCGCGACGGTCGCACTCGCATACATCAAGAGCGAAAACCATACCTTCATCGACGTTACGGACGCGGCCGTGCGCGGCAACAACATCACGGTTGCGGCGGGCGGCGCGGCGGGCGTCAATTCTTCCGAGGCGACTGTGGCGATCGTCACGGGCGCGGCCGGGATCGTCGCCGCGGCGCTCAACTTCGCCATCGCGCTCAACGGGGCCTCGAACATCGCCGAGGTCAGGGGCGCGCGCGGAGCGGCAGGCTCGGGCGTCTATAACCTCGACGCTGCGGGCCTCCTCGAGGTCGGCGCGAAGGGCGAGGCGCACGCGTACGCCGTCGCGGCGAACGCCTCGGCGGGCCTTGCCGCGGCGAACGTGTCCTTCGCGTTCGCGCTGATCAGGAGCGTGCAGGAAGCCAGGGCCGAGGGCGGCGCGAAGATGCGCGCCGCGGGGCTCTATGTGTGGAGCGAGCACAATACGCAGCCGTTTGTACCCAAGCTCCTGAGCTTCTTCAACGGATACGACAGGAACAGCAAGGGAGAATACGTTGACGCTTCCGGCAACGTCATCGACGAGGGCGATCCGGACTTCGAGTCGAAGCGCGTGGAGAAGAAGTCCTCCTTCACGGCGACGGGCGCGGCAAGCGCCGCCATCATCAGCGCTTCCGCGGGCTACTACGCGATCACCAGCAACTGCGTCATAGCCCTTGCGGACGCCGTGAGCCGCGCGAAGGTCAGCGTGGCCGAGCTTGCGATCACGGGCGCGTACGGCGCAGCCGTGCGCAACGCGGCGCAATCCGTCGCCGTCGCCCAAACGCTCAACCTCACGTTCGGCGGATACAGCGTGGGCGTGATGACGGGCTTCGCATACGCCTCAGGCACATTCGAGGCGATCTTCGAGAGCCTCGGCAGCGTCGACGCCGGCTCGAGCCCGATCGAGGTTCGAAACACCTATGTTTCCGAGGCGGTCTGCGCCATACTCACGTCGACAGGCGGCATTATGCTCGCCGTGGGCGTGAACGCCGCCAACGCCGTCGCGAACTCCAGAGCCAACACGGGCATATCCGGCGCGGGCCATATTACGGCGGGCGCCATCGCCATCGAAGCGAACGGCACCGCCAGGGCGACTGCCGGAGTCGACGCGCCCGAGTTCCTCAAGAAGATACCGACCTTCAGCTTCATCAGCGTGGCTGCGAACAGCGTTTACGCCGAAGTCGGCGCCGTGCAGAACACCTACGTCAGCGGCGTTTCGATCACCGCGGCCTCGATCTATGCCCGAAGCATATTCAACTATGCGGTGGACGACGTCACCCCGTCCGCCAGCGCGCCGAAGGCCGACGCGGGCGCGTTCGCGTACGTCGGCGGCACGGGCGAGGGCACGGGCGGCGTCTCCGTAAAAATCACGGGCGTCGAGTTGAACTTCGCAAACGCCGTCATGGAGGCGAAGAACAGGCTGATCCTCGCCGCGTCGAACATCGCCCTCACGGGCGACCTGGACGCCGTAAACTACAGCTTCGCGTACGCCGCGGCGGGCGTTTACCGGGATTCGGCCGCGGGCTTCGTCAGCGCGGGCCTCGTGCAGGTCTGCGCCAGGTGCGCGGGCGAATTCACCTCCTCCGTCCAGATCGCGGCTGGCAAGAAGGTCAAAGCGCGCAACATCACGGTGCGCACAACTTACCGCTGCGAAGCAAAGGCAAAGAGCGCGCAGGCCGTGAACGGCGTGAGCGCGAACGTATTCTCCCTCAACGGCAACATCGCCGATTCGTCCGTCGCCACGCAGGCGGAAGCCTCCGTCACGGGCGAGGGCGAGGCGGAAACGGAGGACGACCTATCCATAGAAGCGCTGGGCGCCGCCAAGGCGTGGAGCGCTTTCGAGGAGCTCGCGGTCGCCATCAACGGCGGCGCCATCGCCATCAACATACTCACTTCGTCGCTCGAAGGCGCGCAGAACGCGTTTTTGAAGGGCGTGAGCGCGACGGTCGGGGGCGATCTCACCATACTCTGCGAATTCAACAAGACCGGCGCGGACGGCGCGCTCGCCGAGCTTTCCGGCGGCATGCAGGGCGCGGGCTCCGGCGTGGACAACATCAAGGTCAGCTTCAACGGCTTTACCGTCGAGGGCAACGTCGCCGTTGCGATCGCGGATTATACAGTCAAAGCGTTTATCGAGAACGCCGATGTCGACGTCGCGGGCACGCTCGACATCAGGGTGGAGGCGAGCTCCGTCGCCACGGCGAGGCTCGCCGCGGATACGATCGCGGCCTCGGGCCTCAGCGCGGGCCTGAACTTCATGTTCGCCTGGGCGAAGGGCACATATGAAGCGAGGGTCACGGCTTCCTCCGGCAAGGTCGTCAAAGCCGGCGCCATCAGCGTCACAACCACCTATACGACCGGCGCGCTCGCGCAGACGGGCCAGCTCAGCGGAGGCCTCGGCGCGCTCGCGAGCGTGGACGCCGCCCTCCTGAGCATCAAGATGAACCTCGGCTGGGCCGAGAGCGCGACGAAAGCCTCGGCTTGCGTCACGGGCGAGGGCACAATCAGGGCGACGGATGATCCCGCCGCGGGCGCGGCGCTCAACGTCGGGGCGACGGGCAAGGCCTACGCAAAGGCGGAGAACATCGCCGCGAGCATAGAGGCCGGCGGCATCAAGGTCGCCCTCGTCGTCATGAGCGCGAACGTCGAGGTCACGCAGAGTGCGCAGGTCGGCGCGAAGAAAGTCGAATGCGCGTCCGCGCAGGTCGTTTCCTCGCTCAACGAGGGCGATACGGACAAGGGCGCGAACGTTTATATCGGCAGCGCGATCAACAAGGCCAAGAGCGCTGTGGACGGGCTGAGCCTTAGCATTTACTCGGGCGGCGTCAATACGGCGACCGCCACCTTCAACGCGACCAACACCGCCTCCATCGCGAACGCGGCCATAGGCAGCCCGTCCGCGCGCGCGGCCAGCGTGAAGGTGCTCGCGCAGGGCACCGCCATAGCCCTTGCGGATGTGGCGCAGGGCAGCAGCATCGGACTCGTCGGCTTCGGGGCGAACGCGCTGTACGCCTACGCGAAGGGCACGCACGCCGCAAGCATCCGGGAGAGCGTGATCTACGCCAAATCCGTCGGCGTGGAGAGCATATTCTTCGCGAAGGCTTCCGCCGACACGACGCAGGGCGTGTTCGGATTGAAGGGCGCAAGCGTGGAGACGAACGTCGCCTGGGCGCAAACGACGACCTCGGGCAGCGCTTATATCGCGAACAGCAGCGTGGACGTCGACGCGTCGGGCAAGCTTACCGTCAAGTCCGCGGGCAAGGCGCACGCCGTTTCGAATTTCGAAAGCCCCGCCGTTTCGCTCAGCTTGATCAATCTTTCCTTCAACGTGCTCACCGCCGCGCTCAACGGCAAGGCCGAGGCGTATATCTCCTCCTCCGGCATCAGGGCGGCGGGCGGCGCGGACGTGCTTGTCGAATACAATAAAGACGCCGCGGACCCCGGTGCCGCGGCCTACATGAACAGCTACGCGGGCCTTGCCGATTGTTCGCTCGTGAGCGGCAGCGGCCATGCGCTCGCCGCGCGCGATACGTCGTCCGCCTGCGCCTATACGAGCGGCACGAGCTTCCTCGCCGGCACGGGCGATATCAGGATCGACGCCGCGGGCGAGAGCCGCGCCGTGGCCGACAAGGGCGGCAGCTACGTCGATTTCAGTCTGCTGGCGCTGGGCGTGCTGATCGCCTCCGCCACGGCGAACGGGAGCTTCCGGGCGTATATGGAGCTTGCGGACGGCGACGAGGTGAACGCCTCCTCGCTCGCCGTGGGCGCGACGTACGCCATCCGCGCGAAGGCCGTGTCGGGCCAGCCCGGCGGGGGCGCGAAGTTCAGCCTGCTCTCGATCGACTACAACGCGGCTACCGCCAAAGCGGGCGACGCCGCGGGCGGCACGTATAACGGGGACGCGCACATTTCCGCCGCGGGCAGCGTGAAGATCGACGTTTCGGGCAATGTGGACGTCATCCTCGAGGGCAAACTCGAGGCCATCGCGCGCATCGGCGCCGCGCAGATCAGCATAGACGGCGCGGAAGTCGGCGTCAACATCGTGGACGCGGACGCCGCCGCCAAACAGAGGGCATACATCAGCGGCATATCGAACTTCATCGTCGGTGGCAGCGTCAACGTCGATTCGAAGCTCAATCCGTACGGCGCGCTGCCGGGCGATTGCATGGCGTATGCCGAAACGGGCACATCCTACGGGCTGCGGCTCTCCTTCCTCAGCGGCGACGCGAACGCGGTGAGCGCGGGCACGCAGACGGAAAACCTCGCCTATATTTCCTCGAGCAACATCGCGGCCGAAGGCAACCTCGGCGTGATCGCGACGAGCGTCGCCACCGCCAAGGCGGAGGTGCTCGACGATTCCCTCGCCAGCATTTCCGGCATCAAGCTGTGCGTGACGCGCGCGAGCTCGGATATCGCGGATACCGTCAAGGCTTATCTCGCGGGCGGCGGCACAACCATCAGCGCCGCGAACGTGCTCGTGCAGGCGAGCGGCACGGCGCGCGCGAACACGGGCGTCATGCCCCCGCAGGTATCGGTGAGCCTCGCAAACGGCACCAGCGTCAGCGGCACGGCGGAGATACGCAACGTTTACACCGAGGCGTATATCGCAAGCGGCGTGACGGTCCGTGCCGGCGAGTGCCTGACGGTGGACGCGGCGCAGAGCGTCCGGGCGCGCGTGGACTGCGCCTATTCCGCGAGCTATTCGGCCATTCAGCTCGGCGGCTACGCGCTGCTCGCCAAGGTTACGCAGGCCGAGGCGAAGGCATACATCGACGGCAGCGTCGAGGCGGAGGATTCCATCACACTCTGCGCGTCGAGCGACGTCGAGGAGCTCAACGTCTCCTATGAGGCGCTGGCGGCCTCCCTCTTCAGCGGCAGCGCCAACTCCTATGCGCAGGCGAAGGTGCTCAGCCAGAAGGCGTACGCCCAGGTGGGCGGGAACGCGCGGCTTGTGGCGATCGAGGGCGATGTGAGCATAAGCGCAGCCACCTCCTCCAACGTCAATTCCGCCATCTACAGCACGAACTATTCCGGGCTGACCACGGGCGGGCAGATTTCGGCATACTCCTATGTCAAGCGCGATACGCGCGTCGGCATCGGAGACGGCGCGCTGATCGAATCCCGCTACGGCAGCGTGTTCATCGAGGCGAAGGCCGATTATGCGACGATCAATGCCCGCGCGCGGGATGAAAACGGTTCCCTCGTGAGCGTCGGCACGGGCCCCAAGGCGACGTCGGATATCGAGAGCACCACGTATGCCATCGTCGGCGCGGCGACCATAAAGGCGATCTTCGGGGCGCTCAACATCATTGCCGATTCCTACAGCAACGTCGCCGCCACGGCTTACCGCAACATGAAGAGCTTCGCGGGCGACAATACGTCAAGCGCCTACATCACCGCCCGGGAAACCGTGAAAACCGTTCTCGGCGCGGATGCGGACGGCGCCGCTACGGCGGATCGGGCTTTCATGCTCGGCAAGAATACGATCATCCGCGCCTACATCACCGACCAGACGCTGCATGCCTACGCGTATTCCTACACCATCGCGGCCGGTTCGAAGACGGAGGCCGACTCCGTGCTCTCCGTCTACAACGACGTGGACGCGCGCGTGGGCAACGCCTATGCCGGCGGCGTGGACACGCTCACGATCGAGGCCAAGCAGATCAAGCTCAACGCGCACGCCGAAAGCTACTCGATCATCAACGCGGGCGTCACGGGCAAGGTGTTCGCGACCTCGACCATCAACGGCTACTCGTATGTGGACGTCGCAATAGGCTCCAAGGCGGAGCTTGCGGGCGAAACGGTGAAGATCGAAGCCTACGCGCCCACGTTCGAGACGGGTACGGTGTTCAAAGAGGCGACGGCAGTCGCGAACACCGTCATCAGTTGGATCACCCGCACCATAAAGAAGGTTTCCGAGTGGATTGAGAAGAAGGTCTCGAAGATCCCGCTCATAGGCTGGCTCATCAAGAAGATCGTCCATACGATCGTCGAGTGGATCACCGAGGTCATCAAGGTCATCACCTATTCCGATTCCGTGAGCACGACGGACGGCTCCTTGGATTCGCAAAGCGACCTTGCCGCGGGCGTGTCTGTCGCCGAAGGCGCGAAGGTGCACCTCGGCGGCGCGGCCGCGGGGATGTGGATCGACGTGCGCGAGGACGGCGCGGTCTGGACCGCCGGCCTCGACAACGACTATAACGGCGATCCCGACGCGTTCCATGCGCTGGAGCACGGGCAGATGAAGCTCGGGCCGATCTATAACAACGACCCCGGCACGCTGACGATCACCGTGCGCAACGGAGCGCTCCACAGCGCGAGCGCCTTCACGACCTACTGGAACACGTATCTGCCCAGCGTGGTCATCAACAATTATTCCGATTTCGACCTGGTGTTCGACGAACTTCGGGTCGCCAACCCCGCCGCCATCGCGCCCGAGGTGCACGCCGCTTCGAACAGCGGCTATCAGCCCGTGCAGGTCTACGCGGACGAGGTGCCCGTCATCGTCATCACCTCGGCGGGCGGCGGCGACGTGGTGTTCACAAAAACCGTCGAGAACGTGCGAGGCTCCGTCACGATCCGTATGACGGGGAGCGAACCGGGCGACATCTACGCCATCCACGACACGACGGGCAGCGCGCTGCGCGTGAACACGCTCACGATCTCCGGCGCGCGCAACATAGGCAAAGGGCCCGCGGATAAGCTCATACTGGAATTCTACAACGCGTTTGCCAAGCCCGCGGAATACGCGCCCGGCACGGGCAGGCTCGTGCGCGTGGGCGAAGAAGCGCGCGCGTCCCGGATGGACGTCGAGGCGGGCGGCGCGGTCTACATTTCCATCGCCCTCGTGGTGGACCTCGGCGAAATCGACCTGACCGGCACGACCATCCTGGCGCACGTCGAATCCCTCCATCTTGAGACGCCCAGGCTCACCGTCGAAAGGATCAGGGGCGGCGGCGAGGTCTACATCGAGCAGAAGCAGACGCGCATCCGTTATACGGACGTTTCGCGGATCGCGGGCGCGGACATCGCCTCCATCAGCTTCCCCAACGGCTCGATGGCTTTCGTGGCGTGTTATCCCGAGGCGGGCTCGGGCGTGCTTTCGGACACGCTCGTGCAGATCCCCGGCACGGACTACTGGTATTCGCCAAAGACGGGCATGGTCAGCGTCAACGCCCCGGACTTCGAGTTTTACGCGAGCACGCTGGGCACGGCGGTCGTCAGCGACGACTACACGACCTACCAACTGCCCAACAACGTGACCGTCACCATACTCAACAGCACCGGCAGGATCGTGAGCGTTTCGCACCTTGCGGCGGGCTCCGGCGGCGCGGATGCGGTCTACCAGCTCAGCGATTTCGCGGCAAGCTTCGACGCTGCGGGCAACCTCGTCATCACCTTGCCCGCCACCGCCGAGGGCGCCACGGGCACGTCCGTCACGATCGACAAGGCTACGGGCGAAATGACGATGAAGATCGCCTCCAACGGCGACACGATCTACATCCGCCGCGCGGCGGACAGCCTCGGCTGGGAACTGCCCAACGGCATCATCGTCTACTTCAAGTCCGCGTTCGTACAAAACGGCAAAATCGTCGAGGCGACGTGGATCGGCAAAAAAGGACTGAACGATCTGTACGTGCTCGAGGACCTCAACGACGCCGCGCGCACCTGCTTCCACGTGGTCGAGCTGAATCCCGGCGACGCGGAGAACGCGTTTGTCAACGCTTACCTCTGCACGAGAACGCAGATCATTTCCCTTGTTAGCGGCGGAACGGTAATCTATTCGGATATCATCGACGAGGCGGTCAACCTGTTCAACGCCGCCGTATCCGAGTTGGATTTCAACGCGCTGGGCCTCGCCTTCGCCAAGATCTACAAGACCGACGGCGATGGAAAGCCGACGAGCGAGATCGACATCGACAAGACCTATAACACGCTCGGGACCGCCAACGCAAACGCGATACGCAGCGCGCTCGCGACGCTGCTCCAGGGCGTCGCTTCAACGCTCACGGAAAACCTGACCATCGACCTCACGGGATTCGATCTGATCATACGGGTCACGGGCGGCGGCGCGAGCTTCACCGTAACCAGGCTTTCCGTCGGCTACAGCATAACGGATGCGCTCCTGCCCGCCGGCACCGCGCCGACGACGGGATCTGCGCAGAAGAACGTTTCCGGCAGCGGGACCCCGTTCGACTATACGGGCAGCTTTGCCGGGGCCGACGCAATCAGCCGGGAGGGCGACCTGAGCGGGAGGAGCGCATACGGCTACGTGCTCGACGAGGGCGCGCTCAAGGGGCAGACGGTCGTCCGCCACGACGGGACATCCTCGGCCCCCGCCACATACGAGCTCCGCACGCCGCAAAAGAGCACCGCGCTCACCCGGATGGGGAGCAGGGAGAACCGGAACGCGGGCGGCGCGCTCGTGAGCGTCACGACGATCTACTCCTGCACGGTCGGCGGGATCGGCACCGTCTATTTCGCGCTCACGGTCGACGCCTCGAACAAGGATTTGAGCGCGCTTTCCGCCTTCACCCTCGCGTCGGCAGGCTCCGGCGAAACCGTCGTCGAAACGGACGGCGACGGCAAATATACGATCAAAACGATGAACGGCGGCTATGTCGTCGTCAACGGGAATTACCGCTTCATAGACGATGCCGGGGATATCATGAGCGCTTCGGCGATACTCTACCTCACGCAGGACGCCGTGGCCGTCTATCCGGACGGCAGGGTCGGCGTCGTGGCCGTGGAGGGCGGCACGGTGGAGGTCGATCCCGTCACGGGCGAGCGCATATACACGGCGGCGAAGATCGCCATCGCGCCCACGCTCACCCAGAAGAAGGACGCCGACGGCAAACCGGTGTATTCGGCCATCTCGTACTATTACAGCAAGAGCGACGCGAGCCTTCGGATGACTTACGCGGAATATCTCGCGTGGGCCGCCGCGGACAGGGATGCCGACGCCGCGTATCAGGCGGCCGTCGACGCGCGCGCGGCCGAGCTTGAAGATGCCGTCGCACTCGAACGCGAGAACCTCGAGAAACTGGGCCTGCATATGAGCGACTGGGAGGAGAGCCTGTTCCGCATCCGGTACGTTTATACGATCGCGCTGCCTGCGCTCGTCTATCAGGTGCCGGATTGGTTCCGCAACAACGACTATTCCACCGAGTACGACAAAGTCAGCGGGCTGCCGGTATACAGCGTTTACAAGGATTATCCCAACACCGAGCTCGACTACTACCAGCTCAGCGACATGTCCTACTTTGGGCTGCTGGAAGCCAGAGCCGCGGGCTACGACGCGGACGATCACCTGACGCAGGCGCAGTACGACGCGCTCTCAAGCTGGCTCAAGCACCTTTTCACGCCTATATACAAGAGCGTGTACAACTACATCGACGGCACCGTGATCATCTCGCCCGACGGGGACGACGCGCTCGGCGCGTATGTGACGTTTGTTTCCGGCAAGGATACCGCGTCCTTCGCGCTGCCCAAAGATGAGCTCGGGCGCGGCATCATAGACAAGTATGTCCGCATTGCGGCGGTGAAGGACGCCGCGAGCGGGCAGTACACGAAGTTTGAAATCGTTTACCTCGGAGAAAGCGGCCGCGAGCGCGCGAAATACGACGGCGAGGCCTTCCGCCTCAGCGAGGGAAAGAGCGCGTACGACGGCGCGGACGTGTGGTCCGCCTACGCGCCCGCGTTGCGGGGCGGCGAGAACGACCTCGTCGTAAGCTACGGCCGGGGCATGATGGTGAAGTTCCTCGAGGTGATGTCCGGCGTCTATACGACCGTTGACAGCGTCATTTCGGATATGTCCTCCGGCAGGTGGGACTACGCGGCCGCGCTGTACTTCACGGACGGCGCGGACAATCCCACGCTGCTTGAGAAGAGCGACGCGTACTATGAATACGACCGTATCGGCGACATGTTCATCCGCCTTTCGGCAAAGCCTGAAAGCGGCGTCGAAGGCACGGATTACTTCAAGGCCGTGATGATCACCGACCCGAACGACGGGGACGCCATGATGCTCGCCATACTTGTGGATGTGACGCTGCCCGCGAGGCTCCGGGCGCTTTCCCCCGCGCGCACGTTCTTCGTGCTCGCCGACGGGGACACGCTCGGAAGCAGCGACGGTTACGAGGATCTGGTGCTCATGAAGAGCTCCTCCTCCGCGCTGCCGCAGGAAATCGCCATGAGCGGCATCATCGAATCCATGGAAACCTCGGGGAAGAAGGTCGTCATCGTCGTCGAGAGCGCGGGCGAAACCTGGATCGGCTCCGCTCCGGCGGGCCGCCGCGACATCTATGCGGACGAACTGCACTTCTACGTCAACGGGAGCCTGAGCTCCATCGGCACGGGCGCGGACCACGTGTCCATAGGCTCCTTCAGCGCGGACAACGAAGCCATACTCATGTACATATACGGGTATGACCCGAGCGGCCTGACGGCCCCCGCCTACACGGGCAGCGCGTACATCGACGCGTACGACGACCTGATCCTCTATTCGGGCAGGCTCGGCGCGGGGAGCCTCATCGAATATCACCTGTTCGGCGGCTCCGACATCGCGCTGCTCGACACGGAGATTTCCGGCTCGGTGCGGATTACGGACGAGGGCGGCGGCGTCAGCGGCGTCGTCATCGGCACAAACGGGGAGAGCGGGGACCTCGGCGGCGTGAAGCTCGCGGGCGGCGCGCTCGACATCGACGTCGAAGGGGACATCGTGATCGACAAGCTCGAGCTGACGGATTCCGCGCGGCTGCTCACGCGCACGGCGGCGGGGGCCATACGCCACGCGGGGGACGACAGTTATATCTATGCCGAAACGGGCAGCGCCGTCGTGCTCAGCGCGGCGAAAGACATCGGCGAGGCCGCGCGGCGTTTGGCGCTCGACGTGCCCGAAGCGCTCGCCGTTTCCATAGAGCATGCGGCGAACCTCTACATCGCGGCGCTGGAGCTCGCGGGCGGCGTGCCCTTCGCGCGGACATATCCCGCCCCTCCCGCGCAGGACGGCGGGCGCGACGGGAACGGCAATGCGGCTTCCGGCGACGCCGCGGGCGGCGCGGGCGACGAAACGCTCGGTGTCGTGCTCGGCGGCCAGACGCCCGAAGAGCTTGCCCAAAGGCTCCTCGCAGGCTGCGCGGACGACAGGGAGAAGTGGATACTGACCCTGAGCGAAACGGGCCTTGAAAGCTATATCGCAGCGGTCATGGCGCAGACGGCTCCATCCCCCGACCTTCTCACAAAGGAAGCCCTCGCGGCGCTTCTCAACCGCGCGGTGCCGCCGGGCGGCGCGCAATGGACGCCCGCGACGCTTGCCGAGAAGACGGAGGCTGAGATCGCGGCGCTGCTCAAGGGTGCCTTCGAGTTGAAGGATGCGGCGAGCGCGGCGTACGCTCTCGCCGACGAGGACATCCGCGGCGCGCTGACGCTGCTGGTCGGCAGCGAGGCGTTTGAGCGCAACGGCGCGGACGGCCTCGGCGCGCTGATCGCGACGCTGCTCACCGACGAGGAAATCGCGGATCTCATCGATTCCGCGTGGGACGGCGCGGCCTATCCCGCGAGCGCGCCTCCCGACGCGCCCGCAAGGGAGTTCGGCCTGCATATCGGCGAGAGCACGGGCGCGTGTTATATAAGCAACGAGGGCGGCATCGCGATCGTACAGGAGCGTGGCGTCTTCACCGCGGGCGCGATCGAAAGCCGCCGCGGCGATGTGCGCATATCCGTGGTATCGGGCGACATCGAGGCCGCGGCCGTGAGCGCGGAGCATCCCGCCAACATCGCGGCGCGCAACATCGACCTTACGGCGTTCGGCTCCATCGGCGCGAAGTCCCCGCTCGTCGTCGATCAAAGGGACAACAGGATCGTCCCCGTCGCCGGCGTGACGAAGCCTTTTGCAAAAACCGCGCCCGATACGGGGTATGGCGGCGTAAGCCTCGTATACGCGGCGGATCTCGACGGCCTCGGCGATCCCATCGACGGCACCTGGAGCTGGAGGCTCGAGGTCCGTATCGAATACAGATGGATACGCCGCTACTTTGTGGCAAACGCCACGCGGCTCGACGCCGGGGCGGGCGCTTCCATCGCCGTACGCGAGCTGGACGGGGACCTCGGGCTGGGCGTCGTCACGGCGGGCGGAAGCGTCGCGCTCGGCGCGGATGCGGATATCCTCGACGCGCGCACGGCCTCACAAAAGGCCGCCGGGCAAAGGAACATAAATTCGTCCGGCGCAATGACGATCGTTTCCGACAACGGCGCGCTCGGGGCGTCCGGAAGCCCCGTCGCGGTGCGCGCGGACGCGGGCATGGCCGTCACATGCGCCGGGGGCGCGTATGTCGACGCGGGGGGCAGCCTCGGGATCGACCTTACGAGCGGCACGGGGGATGTTTGGCTCAATGCGCAAGCGGACCTCAACCTCATAAGCCATGGAGGCGCGGCGCTCTCCGGCGGCGCGTTCGCGGGCGGTTCGATTTCGATCGCGGCCGCGGGGGACATTGGCTCCGGGGAGACGCCCTTCGACGTGGATACGGATATGCTGCGCTCCGGCGGCACGCTTTCGCTCTCGGGCGCTGGCGTGTTTGTGCGGGAGCTTACGGGTGACGTCGCATTGAAGAGGCTCGCGGCCTCGGGCGACGCGAAACTCACCGTGCCGGGCGCGCTTACGGCGGCTCCCGGGAGCGACGGTACGCTCGAGGCGGCGCTCGCGGCGCAGCTTGCCGTCAACGGCGCGAGAACCGCCCTCGACAAGGCGCAGGCGGACGCGACGGTATACGACCAATACGCCTCCGGGCTCGAGGCCGCGGCCGCCGTCAAGGAGAAGGCGAAACGCGAGGCCGAACGGCTCGAGGCGGACGCGCTCGCGGCCCTGCTTGCCGCCAAGGCGGCGAACACCGCGCGCCCCATCGCGGAAATCGAGGCGGATATTCAGGCCAAGCGCGACGCTCTTGCTGCGCTCGACCCGGCCGACCCGGATTATGCGGCGCACGCGCAAACGCTCTGGAATGAGCTCAACGCCCTCTATAACGAACTCACGACGGCAAGGGAACTCCAGCGCCTCCAGGATATCGCGCAGGCGGCATACGATCCGCTGCACGCCGCGGCGGAGCTTGCGCGGGCCGAATACGCGGCGGCGAACGGCGAGGCCATGCGCGCGCGCGCCGAGACGGACAGGCTCACGGCCATAGCCTCCGACAGGCTCAGCGAGTATGACGCGGCGATGCGCACGCGAAACGGCCTGCTCGCGGCGGCGCTGACCGGCGCGCCCGTGATCACAACCGGCGGCAGCCTCGCGATCGGCGCGGGCGGCGGCGTAGGCGCAGCGGGGCTGATGCTTCGCATGGATGTCGGCGGCGCGCTCACCATAGACGGCGGCGCGGGCGGCGTGTATATCGGCTCAGGCGCGGACGTCGTCATCGGCGGTATCGCGGCGGGAGGCCCCGTCGGCATCACGGCTCTCGGCAGCATCCGCGGCGCGGCGCCCGGGGGAAGCGCGGACATCGTTTCGGGCGAGGTGCACCTTGCCGCGCTCGGCGGGCACGACGTCGGTGAAAAGAACGACCCCGTGCGGCTCAGCGCGGACTTCTTCACGGGTGCCGGAAGGAACGTATACATATTCAACGACCGTTCTCTCGCGCTCGGAAACGTCACCGCGCAGAACGAGCTTGTGATCGGCGCCGCGGGCGGCGTCGCAACGCTTGGCGGCACGCTTACGGCAAACCGGCTTGAAATCGACGCCAAGGGAGACGTAAACGTCGATATCGACGCGAGCAGCCTGCTCATACGGGGCGGGAACATCACCGTCGCGAACCATTCCCCGCACCTCAACATTGAGGGGATCGCGGGCGGCGACATCGGCATCGCGGCGGACGGCTCCGCAGGCACGGATCCTGCGGGCGCCGGCATCCGCGGCAAGAACCTTGCGATCACCGCAGCGGGCGACATCGGCAGCCAGACGCATCCCCTTGCCGTGCTGATCGCAGGCATCGTGCAGGCGACTTCCGTCTACGGCAAGGTCTACATCCGAAGAATTGCCGATGAGGAGGATGACGGCGCGCACTATTATCATCGCGTGCTCACCGATAAAGAGACGGGCGTCCGCGTCGAGGGCGGGCGCATCCACGCCGCGACGGAGCTGCGCGTGCGCGAAATGGATCTCGAGGGCGATTCGGAGCTCGCGCGCATGATCCGGGCGGCCATCGAGCGGCATAAGCTCCTCGCGGGCTACGACATCGAGCTCTATGCTTACGGCGCGGAGCCATACCGCGGTAAGATCACGATCACCATCCCGGTCGATCGGAAATACGAGGGCAGAACCGTATACGTGCTCTACGAGAACGAAGAAGGCGAAACGGTTATCGTCAAGTGCGTCGTCAGGGACGGCAAGGTCGCCTTCGAGGCCGAGCGCTTCGTTTCGCCCGTGGCCGTGACGCTGCCCATGGCGGGCCTGCCGCAGACGGGCGGCGCGGAGCTTCCCTTCGCCTGGCTGCTGCTCGCCGCGGGCGCGCTGCTGCTGCTGTTCACGCTCCGGCGCAGAAAGAATTGAGCTTATCCCGTACAAAGCCCCGGCTTGCCGCCGGGGCTTCGCTTTGCGTCTCCCGCGCTTACTGCATCGGGACCGTGGGCAGGTTGCCGAGGTTGTTTCCCTCGCTGCCGTCGGGGATGCCCTTGAGGTATTCCGTATCGCTGCGATGGGCGATGCCAACGCCGCGTATGCCGCCCTGCCGCGCGAGCGCGACGGCCTGCTCCTTATCGATGATCGTGTCGTCCGAAAGGCGGTAGCCCGTGATCCTGCCCCCTTCCTTCACCAAACCCGTTATGCTGCGCGCGTCGGGCGCGGGCGAGGGGATGCTGTCGAGCGTGTTGATCGCCGCCGTCGGCTGCGGCTGCTGCTGATATTGCCCCACAATAATGCTCCTTTGCTTTTTTATCAGTTTGCCCGGAGGAGCCGAAATTATTGCGGACGACGGCGCGGCCGCCGCGCGCTCATTTCACGTACACGACCTCGAAATCCTCGAACACGACCGGCATATCCTCGGAGAACGCGTAGCCCAGTTCCTTTCCCTCCTCGGTGAAAAAACGGGTGTGGCCCCGCCGCCAGGATTCGAGATCGTCGTCCTCGCCCTCCCGGCGGCAGATATCGAACGTGATGTCCCGAAAGGGCATCACCGTCACGGCGGTCGTTTGGATCACGCAGCGCGGATTGCCTTCCCAATCGGTCACGATGCTGAGATCGCCGGCTCCGGGAAGGCGACCGCCTTCCTTTTCAAACGCCCACAGGCTGCTCGCGGTCGCCCGCTTTTGCCCGATCAAAACGAGGCGCAGCAGCTCGTTGGCCCATTTTTCGCTCATCTCAAAATGAAAGCACTCGAAGTATCGCGTATCCGTGTCCCTGCCGGTTTCACGCAGGAATCCGGCCCAGAAATCCTCCGCCGTCATGATCGCAGCCTCCCGATAAAAAGTTTGGCGGGCGACGCCCGAAATCAATATAACACGCGCGAAAGCGCGCGGCAAGGGAGGAGGGCCCGCCGCCGGACGGCGGAAAGACCGTTTGTTGCGAAAGTCCTGAAAGTGGCCGAATTCCCTTATATATGTTACAATCATACGGGAGGTAACGCCCTTGTTCACGCTCTATAAAATCTATTACGGCGACACGCTCGCCTACCTCGGCCGCACGCGGCAGCCGCTCAAGCGCAGGCTCCACGGCCATTTCTTCAAGAAAAAGCTGCATAAGGCCATCGACATATCCCGCGTCACGCGCATCGAATCCGCGGTGTTTTCGACCTGCGCGGATATGTATTTATACGAGATCTATTACATCAACAAGCTGCACCCTCTGCTCAACCGCGACGACGCCGCGGACGACGAGCTGAGCGTGGCGCTGCCCGAGGTGGAGTTCTATGAGTTTCACTGCGACCTGATGGAAAAATGGAAGGCGGAGATCCTGGCCCAAAAAGAGCAGCAGCGCGCGCGGCGCAGGGAGCAAGGGGAGCTTCGCGCGGCGAAGGCGAAGCAATAGGGCATGCGCGGCTTATCCCGCGCCGCCCGCCGGATGTTGCGCGCGTTGTGAAAACGCACATTGCTTATATCGGGGCCGGAGGGACATGATACCGTTATCCCGTTTCGCGCTCCGCACGCGGGGAAAGGAGCTTACGATGACGCAGGACGAAATCTTCATGGCCCGCGCGCTCGCGCTTGCGGCGCAGGCGGCCCGGGAGGGCGACGAGCCGTTCGGCGCGGTGCTGGTGCGGGACGGGCGGATCGTCGCGGAAGGCAAAAACCGAATCCATACGCGGCACGATCCGACGTATCACGCGGAGCTGGGGCTCGTGCGCGATTACTGCGCCGCGAGCGGCGTCACGGAGCTTTCCGGCTGCACGCTCTATTCGAGCTGCGAGCCCTGCTTCATGTGCGCGGGCGCGCTCGTATGGGCGCGATTGGGGCGGCTCGTGTTCGGCGCGTACGACAGGGACTATTGCGCCATACGCGGCTTCGTACCCAACGATTGCAGCAAGCTCATATTCGACCTGAGCCCCGCCGCGCCGGAAGCCGCGGGCGGCGTGCTGCGCGCCGAGGGCGTCGCGCTGCTCGAGAGCTACTTCGATCCCGCGCGAGGCGCCCTTCCCGCGCGCCGTCCCTGATCTCCCTTCTACCAAAACCGCGGCCGCCCGTTCCCGGAGCGGCCGCGCTTATTCTTATCGATCAGCGGAAATCATATCAGCCTGCACGGCTTATACACCTCGCCGCAGCGGGGGCACTTGAACTCGGTGTTCGCGTTTTTGTGGGAATGACGCGGCAACAGCGCGGCCTCGCCGCATCTGGGGCAAGGCGTCCGCTTCCCGCGGATCAGGTCGAGCGCGAGCTCGCGCGTGAGGTTCGTGTTCGTCGGCATGGCGCGCTCCTTGTTTGCAGGATTCACAGAACCGCTTCGCCCGGCGCGGGCGCGGAACGGGCGGGACGCGCCCTATTTGATGCGCGCCAGATGCGCGCAGTCGTTGAACGTATGGAGCCGTATCCGGCCGTCGTCCTTCGCGGCGACGACGGTGATGGAGCAGTTCTCCAGCGGGTCGCCCAGAAGGAAGCGCTTTTGCTGGGGAAGCCCGAGCAGCCCGCAGAGCATGCAACGGATGATACCTCCGTGGCAGACGAGGGCGGCGCGTTCCCGCGTGCTTTGCAGCAGCGCTTCGAGCGGCGCGCGGCAGCGATCCCAAACATCCCACCCGCACTCGCCTTCGGGATAGGGCAGATCCTCCTCGTGCTTTTCCCACTGCGCGCGCAGCTTGGGATAGTCGCTCCAGCTTGCGCCGCGGTACAGCGCGCCCATGTCGATTTCGCGAAAGCGCGGCTCGAGCCCGACCTCTATGCCCCTGCCCTCGGCGAGTATGCGCGCGGTATGGACCGCCCTTCGCAGGTCGCTCGATTCAACGCGTTCGAATCGGATGTCGCGGCAGCGCGCGGCAAGCGCCCGCGCCTGGCGGACGCCCCTGTCGGAGAGCGCGGGGTCGGCCGTCATCTTCTCGGGGTTGAAGGCATACTCCTGCCGCGTCTCCCCGTGCCGTATGAGCCACAGTTCCACGATGCATCCCCCTTGCGCTGCAAAACGGGCGGCGACGCCGCCCGCGGCGCTCCAGCCCCGTTACACTCTCGATAATTCGTCCAGGAACGCGGGCTTCTTCGGATATTTTTCGGCGAGCGCGCGCCTGACCGCCTCCGCCTGCTCCCTGCCGCCCGCTTTTTTCAAATTGCGGATGATGGCGCAGACGGTTTTGTAATCGTTCCTCGTGCCCGCCCTCTGGGCCGCAAGCTCGATATACCGGCGGAATATCGCAAACACGGCATCCCTGTGTTCCGGCAGCAGATGCCTGTAAAAACGCGTTACGCGCGAAGCGTCTCTTTCGACGTACTCTAGCAGCTTTTGCTTTTCGCCTTCCTCGATCAGAATGTCCGCGTATACGGAAAGGCCCGTCCTTTGCGCATCCTCCAGCGAACGTATGACGCCGGGGTAAATATTGAGCCACTCCGCCGTGCCGTAGGTCTTTTTGAGCTCATGGTAATGCGGGAAGCTGCCGCCCAATATGAAGTCCACGGCCAGTTTGCGCAGCTCTTCGATGTTTCCCGCAAGGCGGTATGCCTGAAAACGATATTCCTTCCACCGCGTTATTATGCCGGGCTTGTCCTGATCCTGCTCCTCCCCGGCCAGCGCGAGGCCGACGGCTTCGGCGTAAGCCCCGGATCCAATCGCGGATTCAATCGCTATTTGCCGGAATTTGGAATATCCGAGGCGCTCCCGGATAAACGCCGCCGCGCGGTCTTCGCCGTCCAGCTTTTCGATCATCCGATAGCGAATCATCTCGAGCTGTTCCTCGAAGTATTCGCGATCCCACGCGCTTCTCTTGATCGCGTCGCGCATGGACGTCAGCGTTTCCTCCAGCCTCGCGCGAAGCGCCGGCTCATGCAGGACAAGCTCGGCGCACGCTTGGAGCAGCGCGAGGCGCTTTTCGCTTTCGTTGCGATAAATGGGGAGCGCGCTTTCCCCGCTCAGCAGTTCGAACAGCTTCTCCCGCTCGACAGGCGAGAGGCTTTGCGCACACGCGGCTTTCCGGATCAGGTCGAAGGCGCATTCGACCGTGTCTCCGACGTACCCGTCGGAATCGTCCGAGCCGTCGAGCAGAACCGTGACCTCGCGGATCGCGCACAACGCCAGCGCCGCGGCGCGCAAGGGCTGCTCCGCGTCAGCAAGTTCCCGCGCGCCGTCAAGCACCTGATCCGCGCCCGCGAGCGCGTCGCCCATCCGGTCGTAATCGACGAAGCCGTCCTGATCCGCGTTCCTTTTGACGCATGCGCGGATGAGCGCGGCGGCATTGCGGACCTCGTCCTTCGCGTCGCGAGCGCCCAGGCGCGGTTTGATACGCCGCGCGATCTCGGTATGCTCCGAGGCGATTTCGCAAACCAGGCGGATCGGATCTTCTTTGTTCTGTCCGCCGAGAAGCTCCGTGATGTCTGCGCGCAGACTGTTCTTTTCGCGCGAAGCCGGACGCGGTTTCGCGGTGCCGCCGCGCATCGCTTTCGTCTGCCCGCCTTCCGCTTTCCCTTCCTTGAGCGCCCGCAGCGCCAGCAGGGCGGCGGCCTGATGCTTGCAGTACGCGCCCAGATTGTACGGACAGTCGCACACCGTATAGGCGACGCCTCCCTGCCCGTCCAGCTCAACATCGACCGTATAGGTTTCCGACCCCCGCACCTCGGCCTGATAAACGCCGTCGCCCATCTCTCTAAGGGAAACGACGGCTCCGCTTTTATAATAATCGCGGCCCCTTTTCAGGATGGCGGGTTCGATATGCTGTTCGAAGTCGTCGAGATTCATCCGGATGCTCCTCCGCGTCCCCGCGCTCTGCATCGGGCGGGCCGGCCAATGCCCCGCCGGGCGGATGCGCGATCTGAATATTCATGCGAAGCGCCCGTTTCCCGCTCAGCTTGCCTTGAGCTTGAAGTAAACGACCGTGGGGTTGGTCTTGTCCCGCTCCATGTCGAACATCTGCAGCGACACCACGAACGGCAGGAAGGTCTTGTAGCCGAAGTTGCGCGCGTCGAAATCCGGGAAGCTCTTGCCCAGCAGGTCCGCGAGCTTCGAGGCGATGATCCTGCCGTCGTTGTCGGCGTTCTGCTCCGCGATGTCGCCGAGCGCGGCCTTGATGGCCTCGAGGTCGGAGCCGTTGGGTTCATTCGGGCCGGACTCCTTTTCGGGCGGCTTCGCGCTTGCCTGCTGGCGGGAGGCCTTCTCCTCCGCGCCGTTGGACTTCTTGCCCGCGCCGCTCTGCTGGCGCTTTTTCGTGCCCGCACCGCTCGCGGCGTGATACAAAAGGTCGAGGTAGGCGAACTTGTTGCAGGCGGAAATGAACGAGCGCGGCGTCTTCTGCTCGCCCATGCCCAGCACGTACACCTCGCTCTCGCGAAGGCGCGTGGCGAGGCGCGTGAAGTCGCTGTCCGAGGACACGATGCAAAAGCAGTTGAGCTTGCCGGTATACAAAAGATCCATGGCGTCGATGATGAGCGACGAATCCGAGGAGTTCTTGCCGCTCGCGTTGTTGTATTGCTGGATGGGCTGTATGGAGTTGTCGAGCACCGTGTCGCGCCAGGCGCCCATCTGCGTGCTTGTCCAGTTGCCGTAGATGCGCTTGTAGATCACGTTGCCCAAAGCGTTCGCCTCGTTCAAAATGACCCCGATGTATTTGCTCGCGATGTTCTCCGCGTCGATGAGCACGGCGAGCTTCATTTCCTTTTCCATTTTATTTCTCCTTGTCCGGTCGTGGGGAGCGCTTTGCCTCAGGGGCCGGGGATAATATCATTATACCCATATTGTATTTATTATAACATGGGGGGAGGGAAATGGGAAAGGCAGGTAAATTATGTCCGCTCCTGCCGGCTTCCCCGGCTGTATTCCATCACAACGCTCACGCCCGGAGCGGTTCGAATGCGTTCATGAGAAATCCCCCGCTCAAACCGGCCGCGGCCTCTTTAATAGCATCCCCGCCAACTCCCCGATCGTTCCCTTTTTTTCCTGATACCTCACTCCCGCGTACCACGTCCCCGTCGGCCTGAAATCGCCCACCTCGGCGGCGGACAGCTCAAAGAAGTTCCTCTGCGCGGTGAAGAAGTTCGCCTCCTTGCCGACCTCGAGCGTACCGATCCCGTTTTCCTCGAGCAGCGCCCGCGCGGGGTTCTGCGTGTAGCAGACGAACGCCTCGTAGGGCGTCACGGACTCCTCGGGGAAGTAGAACTCCGTCATGCCGCGCATCTGAAGATACGGATCGAGGCTCTGCACGGGCGAGTCGGTGGAGCTGCACAGCACCGCGCCGGAGCGAAGCAGAGAGGCGAAGCGAAGGCGCGCTACGATGCTCTCGTGGGCGTACTGCTCGTAGGTGTGCAGATAGCGCTTGTCGATCCAGGCGTAACCCGGCTGCATCACGACGGCGAACTTGCCCGTGCGGTAGGCGGCGGCCGTTTCCTCGTTGCCGAACTCCCCATGCTCCACGCGGTGGAAGCGGCCCGAAGTTGTTTTTGCGAGCGCGCGCGAGATGCGCTCAATGGCGCACTCGCCTATGGCGTGCGAGGCGATCTGGTAGCCCTTTTCGTCAGCCTCGCGCACCTTTTGATCGACAAATTCCTGAGGATAATAGCATTCGCCCGTCGTCCCCGTATCCTTGTAGGGGATTTTGAACGCCGCCGAGTGGGAGCCGATGGAGCCGTCCATCTCCCAGTCCCCGCAGCCGCCGATGCGCGGATGCTTCTGCAAACGCCGCAGTTTATCGGCGCGGGCGATGTCCATGTATTGGAAGTACATGCGGATGTTGACGCTCATCCTGCGCGCGAGGAAGGCGCAAAGCCTCGTCGTGGGGTCCTTGGGAGAATCGCCGTTGCCCTCGAGCGCGCCGACGTGGCTGATGCCGAAGGCGGCGCAGGCGTTCTCGAAGTTGGCGACGCCGCGCGCGAGTATTTCCGGCGTGACGGAGCCCGCGACGACGTCCGTCAGCCTGCCCTGCACGCGCTCGTGCGCCTCGCCAGTGAGCACGCCGGGATGGCCGGCGGGATCGACGCCGATCTTCTCGAGCATGCTTGAGGAGTGCGCCGAGGAGTGCCCGTCTATCGTATATACGGCGATGGCGCGGCCGCCCGCCCAGGCGTCGAGCTCCTCGCGCGAGGGGAGCCTGCGCTCGTCGAGCGCCGAAGGGATGCAGTTGTTCGCCATGAGCACAGCGGTTTTCTTTTTATCCCCGGCGAACGCGCGGATGCGCGCTTCGAGCCCCGCGAGGTCGTGCGGCTCCACGCGGCCGTTTTCGATGCGGCACGCCTCGAAGCCCGCGGCGAGCAAAACGATGCTCGGCAGCAGATGGACGTGCGCGTCGATCAGGCAGGGGAAAACGTGCGCCCCGCCGAGAGAAACCTCGCGGCCGCAGCTTTTCGCGGGCGGCTTCCCGTCAAAGAGCGCGGCGACGCGGCCGTCCTTCACGAGCATGTGGCGGAAGGTTTCGGTTTCGGTGCGCCCGGTGTGGACGACGGCGTCCGTGAAAAGGATGGGCCGCGCCATGTCAGATCACGCTCCCCACGCCCATGAGGACATAGGCGAGCACGGTGAGGATCTGGAAAACTCCGCCGCCGTATCTGCCCAGCATCGTGCCCTCGACCTCGCGCCGCGCGTTGCGGTAGGCGGGCACGACCATCACCGCCACGATGATGGCGATCGCGCCGCCCGC
Source organism: Firmicutes bacterium ADurb.Bin248 (assembly GCA_002069725.1). GTDB lineage: Bacteria > Bacillota > Clostridia > Christensenellales > CAG-138 > Phil1. Next base: position 55,853 of record MWBW01000001.1, read on the forward strand.
GACCTCGAGAAAATCGATGAAACCGCCGACGCCCAGAAGCGAGAGTATCAGCGAGGGCAGCGTCGCGAACAGCCAGCAGAGCCTGTGGTCGAGCTTGAGCTGCTCCTTGACGATATCCCCGAGCGCGAGGGAAATCGACCAATAGGTCGTGATCATCGCGAGCACCGTGAACGCCCCGCCCGCGACCTGCGCCCACGCGCCTATGCCGCGGCTCCAACCCGTCATGACGACCTCGGTCACCTCGTCCGAGGCGGCGAGAGCGCACAGCGAGATCACGACGATCAGGATGAAGTTGTTCATCAATCCCCAGAATACGGCCTTCTTGATCTTGTTCGCGTCCCCCTCGAGCCCTTCGACCGCCTGCGGGATCGAGAAGAACGCGGAGAACGAGAACATCGCCATGCCGAAGTACGACAGCGCGTCCGCGGCCAAGCCCGGGCGCACGGGCAGCGGCTTTGGCGGCACGAGCAAGGAACTGATCGCGAGCGCGCCGATCAGGATGAATATGGCCGTGACCGCGATCTTCTCCGATACGCCCACAGCCTTGAGGCCGAAGAGCACCACCGACGCGGCTGCGACATAGAACACAAGCTTCGCGACGACGGCGGGGAGCGCCGGGAATATGCCCACGATCACCTCGGCGGCGCCCGCGACGTAGGCCGCGAGGTTCGTCACGAGCACCACGGCCATGAGCGCGAAGAAGGCGATCGTTAGCGGCAGCTTCGCCTTTCCACGGAACAGGAAGCGCGAGAAAACGGAAACGATCTGCGTTCCCGCGCCGCATTTGTAGGCGACCTCCGCGATCATCATGTGCAAGAGCCAGCTTGCGGCGAACGCCGCCGCGAGTATGAGCAGCGCGAGCCACACGCCGTTCTTCGCCGCGAGGTAGGGCATGGCGAGCACGCCGCCGCCGATGCCGTAGCCGGTGATGATGCACGCAGCCTCCCAGACAGTCAGTCGCTTCTTATTCATAAGAACCGCCTTCGCAATATGATTTACTTTGTAGAAGTGGAACGTCGGGATTATTATAATACGAAAGCGCAGCGAATGCACGAAAAAGAGCCGCGCCCGCGCGTTTCAGGCGCTTTGCGCCCGGCCGGCCTGCTTTGAGATGCGCGCCGCGCGCAGCGCCACCGGAACCTCCGCCGCGAGTATGCACAGGTTCAGAACAAACGGCAGCATCCTGTCGGATTGGGAGAGGAGCCCCGAGATCCAGCCGACCGGCATGCTGATGAGCAGCACCAGCGCCGCGATCAGGCTGTTGACGCGCGCCCGCTCCCGCGCGGGGATCGCGACCGAGAGCATGGATTCCAACAGAGGGCTCAGTATCGCCAGCGCGAACGCCTCGCACAGCGCCGAGAAAAAAACCGCGGCAAGCGCCGCCGCGCCGAACCCCTGGCACAGCAGCAGCGCGGCGAGCCCCGCGGCCTGCGCGCCGAGGCCGGAGAGCAGCGGATTCCGCGCCGCGTGCAGCCGGATGCGCGGCGTGATGAGGAGATAGACAACCATGGTGATCGCCGCCTTCACGAGAGGAAACAGCGAGAACGTCGAGGCGCTGACTCCGTACGCGCCCGTCACGAACAACGGCCAGAACGTCGCCTGCACGGTGTTGAAGCAGTTCATCAGGGCCATGAGCGCCACATACGGCCAGAGGCGGGCCTCCCTGAACGCGGTGATCAACGCGTCTTTTCCGCCGAAGGCCAGGGAAAACAGCGACCGCCCCCGGCAGGCGTTCATGCGGCGCAGGCCGATCGCGCTCTCGCGCAGCAGGCGGTAATGCAGCACATACTTCGCGCCCATCACCGCCGCGCTGGCGAGATACACCACGCGCATGGTCGGCACCAGCGAAAAACGGTCTATGCACAGGCCGAGCAGCGGCAGGAGGAATCCCGCGACCAGGCCGATCAGGCTCAGTATCGTATAGACGTGCACGAGCTTTTCCGAATCGCCGTTCTCGACGATCAGGCAGCTGAAGCAGTTGCCTGAAACACGCCACATGCTGTTGAAAACGACCGCGATCATGAAATGCGCATATCCCTGGGCCATTCCCCAGAGCACGCACGGTATGGTCCAGCTCAGAAGGCCGAAAACCAGTATGGTCCGGCGCCTGCCCAGCTTGTCGACGATCGCGCCCGAAAAGACCGCCCAAACGAGCTGCACCGCGAGCCCCACGCTCGCGAGCGCGCCGATCTGCGCATCCCCAAGGCCTATGGCAGCCATATAGACGGAGGCGTAGGGGGCAAAAAAATAGTACGGAAGCGACCAGAGCGGTTCCGTCACGACGCATGCGCGCTGGTTTCCCCGAAGCGCGCGCGCCGTCTGCCATAAAGGATGGGACGCTTTCATATGAAATGCTCCTCGCGCTTGTTAGCGGGCATCAACTCCTTTTTCGAATGCTTCGCCGGCTGCTCCCGGCGGGATAATAGAGCCTGATGTTTTGCGGCGCATATACGTATCACTTTCTCCGAACCGGCGGTGCGGCTGGTGGTTAGGATGATTATATGACGGACGAGGCGTATGGGCAACAGGGACTTATCACCGGCTCGCAAAAGCCCCCGCGCCGGGCGGGGGCCTGTGTGATGAACCGATTCCTGCAATTCAACTTCGCGTTTCCTGCATTTCGCGGGGGCCGCAATTCCGGCTGCGATCCGGCGCGCGGCTCAACGGCCGGCGCGGCGCAGCGTTTCCGGGCAGCAGTACGCGCAGCCGCAGGCGTGGCCGTAGCCCTTCTCCTCGGCGACGGATACGGCCTTGCGCGGGTCGGCAAACAAACCGACGTAGTCCTTGTGCGCGGCGCCCTTCATCGACGGGCACCATGAGGCGTGCACTTCGGTCCGGCTTTGCGCCGCATCCCTGTCGATATAATAGTGTTTCATACGCCAACCTTTCCGCGCCCTTCCGGCGCTAAAAATTTCGAACCCTTTACGGGAGAGGCGGCGCGCGCCGCCCGGATGCATTTCGCGTCCGATCGCGCTGCATAACCGTTTGGACGCCCTTGCTCCGGAAATCCGAGAAACCGGCCGCGCGGAGCGGCGTTCCCCGGGAAGATTTCATCATGTTAACACGTAAAAATGAAATATGCAATAGTAAATACTGCATATTTCATTTTGTTGTCTATAATATATGTGCATGGCGCGCGCGTATGCCATCGTTTTCGGAGAAAACCGCCGAATTGCATGAAGCGCGCGGCGAAGCGCGATGTTTACAGGGGCGCTTTGGCTATGTTATATTTGAATCGATATTTCTATTTGTTCATGGAAGGGGTGGCCGATGACGACGCAAATGGATATCGGAGACATACTCCTGCTCAAGGACAGGGTCTACAACACCATCAAGACGCAGATCATGATGGGCCGCTACAAGCCCGGGGATAAGCTCAACATCGTGGACATCGCCGCGCACATGAACATCAGCTGCGCGCCGGTGCGCGAGGCGCTGAGCATGCTCAGCCGGGACGGCCTTGTGAACCTGCCGCCGCATAAGAAGCCCGTCGTGACGGAGCCGAACGCCGAGGACTGGAGCGTGAGCATGGAGATCCGGCAGATGCTCGAGCCCTACAGCGCGCGCCTGTCGGCCCCGAACGTGCCCAAGGAGGACATCGAGGAGGTGCGCCGCGAGCAGTTGCGCGTGCTCGCCGACCCGGACGACGCGGAGGCCTACATCGATTCCGACATGGCGCTGCACAGGCTCCTGTACGAATACGCGGAGTCGGCGCTGCTCGGCGAGGTGCTGAGCATGGTCAAGACCTACAATCTTCGCGTGCGCTACGTCATAGAACGCGCGCTCGCCGACGCGCCGGAGGAGAGGCGGGCGGTCCGCATCGCCTCCACGCGCGAGCACATCGCCATACTCGACGCGCTCGAGCGCCGCGATCCCGACCTCGCCTGCAACGCCGTGTACGAGCACATCACCAGCTGCATCTCGCGCGAGGCGAAATACCACCGCTGCGAGTGAATGATTGGCGAGTAGCAATTCAGCGGAAACAGACGCCCTTCGCTTTCATTGCGAGGGGCGCCTTTCAATCGTTCATTTCTTTGCGCGCTTATTTCTCGAAGTACGCGATCATGACCGTGCCGGGGCCGGCGTGGGTGCCCACGACGCTGCCCACGTCGCTTACGGGCCCCGTGAGGCCGAGCGTGTCCATGAACAGAGCGAGCCTCTCCTGTCCGCCCGCGGAGCAGGCGAAGGCGACGGGCTGCCTGGCGTCGATGGGGAACTGCTCGAAGACGAGCATGCGCATTTTCGAAAGCGCGTCGCGTTCGCCGCGCGCCTTGAGTATGGGCTTGACCGCGCCGTCCTCGATCATGAGCACGGGCTTTATGTTGAGCATGCCGCCGACGTAGCCGGAAACCTTGCCGAGCCTGCCGCCCTTGACGAGGTTGTGCAGCGTGTCCACCACGCCGATCAGGCGCGAACGCGCGGCGAGCGCCTCTATGGCCGCAGTGATGTCCGCCGCGCGGCTGCCCTCGCGGGCCATCCACGCTGCGCGGCGCACGAGCAGGCCCAGCGCGGCGCAGACGGTGCGCGTATCCACGAGATAGATGTCATCCCGCCCGGAGGCCTCCTTTGCGAGCACGGCGGACTGGTAGGTGCCGCTGAGAATCGAGGAGAGCGTGAGCACGACGAGCTCCTCGTTCGGGTGCGCGTCGAACACGGCCGCGAAGTCGCCCGGACTGAGCAGCGAGGTCGTGGGCAGTTCCGGCGCGGCGGCGAGCTTTTCGTAAAACTCCTCGTTGGTGATCTCGCGCTTGTCGAGGTATGATTCCTCTCCGAAATTCACGCTCAGGCTCAGCATCTCGATGTTGAGTTCGTTCGCCTGCGCGAGGGTCAGGTCGCAGGTGCTGTCTGCGATAATCAGAGCCATATACAGTCTCCTATCCTTCTTTGATCAGATTTTGAAAAAATCCGTCGAGCGTGGCGACGCTCGCCGTGAGCGCGGCGAGCTCCGCGTCGCCGAGCGCGTCCATGATGCCGCCGATCATGCGCCTGTGGAATTCCTCGTGCACCGCGAGCGCGTCAAGTCCGGCCGGGGTCGGGCGGATGGTCACCACGCGCCTGTCCTTCTCGTCCCCGCCGCGGGCGAGATAGCCCTTCCTTACGAGCACGTTGACCGCCGTGGTCAGCGCGCCTACGGAAATGCCCATGCGCGCGGCGATCTGGCTCATGGTGTTGAGCCCCTTTTTGCACATTTCGTGCGCGGCCTCGAGCGTGTGCAACTCCTTGACCGAGAGGTTCGCGAGCCCGGCGGCGCGCAGGCTTCTTTCCTCCCACGCGAGTATGCTGTTGAATGTGCGCACGAAGAAGTGGTTGAGCGTTTCAAAGGACTCTCCGCGCGTCATAAACGTCAACTCCTTTTAACATAAAATAATTTTATAATAAAAGGATATTAGCACGACCACGCATAGATGTCAACGGGAAGCGCCGCCGCGCCGCGAGGAAATCCGAACCAAAAGGAACGGCTTTGATTTTGCCTGCGCGCAATCCCGTATGATTGACAGCGTCTGATCAAAGCGATAAACTGATATTCGGGGCTGAAAAGCCCGTTTCTTACGAAGGCATACGACGGAGGCATATAGAAGAATGGACGGCGTTTCCCCTTCCGCCCGCACATGGGCGGAAATCGATCTCGCAAACCTGCTGCACAATTTCAACCTCGCCAAAGCCTGCGGCAAAAAGGTCATGTGCGTCATCAAGGCGGACGCATACGGCCACGGCGCGGTGCGCTGCGGGCGCTATCTCGAGGATCACGGCGCGGACGCGTTCGCGGTCGCCTGCCTCGCGGAGGCCGCGGAGCTTCGGGAGGGCGGCATCACGAGGCCCGTACTCATACTCGGCTACACCGCCGCGCAATACGCGGGGCTCCTCGCGCGATACAACGTCGCGCAGACGCTTGTCGACGAGAGCCACGCCCTCGAGATGAGCGGGGCTGCGTCGGCCGCCGGCGTCGCGCTCGAATGCCATATCAAGCTCGATACCGGCATGAGCCGCGCGGGGCTGTACGCCCAGGGCAAAGAGGCCGCGTTTGAGGCGGCGCTTGCCGCGGAGCGCATGATGAAGCTGCCCGGCATCCGCGTGACGGGCATGTATACCCATTTCGCCGTCGCGGACACGCCGGGCGAGGACGATTACACGGCCTGGCAGCTCGAAAACTATAACATCGTGCTCGACGAGCTGACGAAAAAGGGCCTTCGCCCCGAAACCTGCCACACGTCGAACAGCGCGTGCATCATGAGCCACCCGGAAACCGTCGTCGACATGGTGCGCGAGGGCATCATGCTCTACGGGCTGTATCCCGACAGCGCGCCGCAAGAGGGGCCGCTAAAGTCCGTTATGACGCTCAAAACCCGCGTATCGCAGGTGAAGGATTTCCCCGCGGGCACGACCGTCAGCTACGGCCGCACGTTCAGGGGAGGCGGGCCGTTTACAACCGCCGTGCTGCTCGCGGGCTACGCGGACGGGTATCCGCGGCGGCTCTCGAACAGCGCGAGCGTTGTCATCAACGGCAAAAAATACCCGCAGGCCGGGCGCATCTGCATGGATATGTCGATGGCGCTTGTGGATAAAAGCGAGGTCGCGCGCGGCGACGCGGCGACGCTCATCGGCGGGGACTCGATTAGTTGGGAGCAGGCCGCGCAAATCGTCGGCACGATCAACTACGAACTGACCTGCCTTGTGACCGCGCGCGCCGAGCGGGTCTACGTCAACGGCTGAAGGCCGAAACCGGGATCGGGGGAGGAGGAGCGTATGTGGTATTGGTGGGCGCTGGGCGGCATACTCCTCGCCGCGCTGGCGACGGCGCTCGCGTCCTGGCGGCTCTCCTCACTCGTACTGCTCCCGAGGCGCGAGGGGTATGACGAGGCCGTCCGAAAGGAGATCGAGCGCGGCTACCTCGCGCCCGGCGAGCTCGAGACGCTGCGCCCCGAGCCGGGGGAGCTCAAGGCGTTCGACGGCACAACGCTTCGTTATTTCCGGCTTTGCTGCGGGAGGCCTACGGATAAAATCTGCGTGCTCGCGCACGGCTTCGGCAACCGCAAGGAGCACGTCGTGCGCTACGCCAGGCTCTACCTTGCGCGCGGGTACGACTGCCTGATCTACGACCAGCGCAATTGCGGCGATTCGGGCGGCGCATACACCACGATGGGCCATCTCGAGCGGCGCGACCTGCGCGCGATGCTGCGTCTCGCGCGGGAGATGGACTCCCCGCAAAGAAAGGCCGTCGTCGGCGCGCACGGGGAATCCCTCGGCGCGGCAACGGCGCTGCTGGCCGCGTGCACGGACGAAGCGCCGGATTTCGTCGTGGCGGACTGCCCGTTCGCGGATCTGAGCGAGCAGCTCGCCTACAACGTCACGAGCCTCAAGCGCCTGCCGGCGTATCCTTTCGCACCGCTCGCGTGTTTGTTTATGCGGCTTCGCGCGGGCTATCGGGCCTTCGACGTGTCGCCGTTGCGCGACATCGAGGTGGCGGACGGCCTGTCCGGCGTGCCCGTGCTTTTCATACACGGCGAGGCGGATACGCTGATCCCGTGCGCGGCGTCGAAGCGGCTGTATGAAGCCAAGCGCGGCATAAAGGGCCTGGCGCTTTTCCCCGGCGCGGAGCACGGCAGGAGCCTCGCCTCGGACCCGGAGCGCTACGCGCGGGTGCTCAACGCGTTTCTCAATCAATGCGGCTATTAAACAAGGAGGATCTGTTTATGAAAAAGCTGTTCATCAGCGCGGACATCGAGGGCACTTCCGGCATCGTCCACTGGAACGAGACGGATAAGGACAAGCCCCACGACTACGACTATTTTGCGGACCAGATGACGCGCGAAGTCGCGGCCGCCTGCGAGGGCGCGTTCGCCGCGGGCGCCGTGGAGGTGCTCGTCAAGGACGCGCACGACTCCGGGCGGAACATCGACCCCAGGAGGCTGCCCGAGTACGCGCGCGTGTTTCGCGGCTGGGCAAGGCATCCGTTCTCCATGATGTACGGGCTCGACGAGAGCTTCGACGGCGTCGTGTTCACGGGCTACCACAGCGCCGCGCAGATGAACGGCAACCCGCTCTCCCACACGATGAACACGACCAACAACTACGTCAAGCTCAACGGCGAGCTGATGAGCGAGCTGATGCTCAACTGCCTCACGGCGAGCTATGTGGGCGTGCCGGTCTACTGCGCGTGCGGCGACCGCGGCCTTTGCGACTGGCTGCAGAGCGTCAACCCGAACATCGCGGTCGTGGCGGTTTCCGAGGGCACGGGCAGCGGGTCGCTGGGCATGCACCCGGACGTCGCCGTGCGCGCCATACGCGAGGCGGTCCAAAGATCGATCGAATCCCGTTCGAAGGAAGAATGCATGTTCCCGATGCCGGAGCGCTTCCATCTCGAGATCAACTTCAAGGAGCACATGAAGGCGCTCGGCGGCAGCTTCTATCCCGGCATGAAGCAGACCGGCGCGCGCGTGGTCGAGTTCGAGACGGACAACTGGTTCGAGGCGCTCAGGATGATGCACTTCGTGCTGTGACGGGACAATTGACAATCATATTTGATTCGTGCGGTCTTCGCTTGAACGGCGAAGGCCGCTTTCCTTTCGCCGCAAGGTCGGATGGGATACGTCCGCCGTCCGCTTCCGCCGCGGCGGGTTTACGTCGCCGCATAAGCGGGCTTCCGCTTTTAAAACGGAAGCCGCCCGAATTTTTACGATTGTCAATTGCCCTGCGGCGGGCATTTCTCCTTGCCGGATTTGGCCTTGCCCTGTATCTCGGGCACGGGCTCGTCGATGTTCTTGTTGAAATGCTGCTTGCGGTCGCTTTGCGTCCCGTGCGGCTCGCTCGGGTCGGGCCGCCTCATGCCGGGCTTTGGCATACTGTCCTCCTCATACGTCGTTGTTTTTTATGGAGTGCTTTTTGGCGTTCCGGTTCTGGTTCTGGTTTTCGCGGCCGATGGGCGTCTGGCCGCGGCACTTCTCCATGCTTTTCTTCTTGTTGTCGATCTGGCTGTCCTTGGGCAAGCGCGTCACCTCCTTCGGCTTAGTATCCGCGCGAACGCGCCCGGTATCCGCGCTTCCGCAGGAAAAGACCGGCGAACGCGCATCACGTCCGCGGCGGCGGTTCGGCCGAACGGTTTGCGAACGGCGCGCCGGATATTGTTGTCGAATTCTGTATGGTTTTAATCCTGCGGAGCGCGGAGAACGTCAAAAAGAGCATCCTTGAGCAAAAATTAGGTAAAAAAATCAAATATCATGAAAAATAACGAAAAAATCCTGTTAAAAAAACTATCATTTTTTGGAGAATATGGTATTATATAGGACGCCCGTAGTTTTTTGCGGCCCTTGGACCGGCGGATTTTCCGAGCATGCAATTCGGGTTCGCGGCGCGGCGTCGTTTTTTAAGCCGGATAAGCGCCGAATATAAAAACGCGCTTGATCGATACATCAACCTTTGGAGGTGCGGTATGCCCAAGTCGGCCAACCAGAAGCTCAAGCTCCTGTACATGGCGCGGATACTCCTCACGAAAACCGACGAAGCGCACCCGATGCCGCTCGAGCAGATCAAGCGGGAGCTTTCCGCCTGCGGCGTGGAGGCGGAGCGCAAGAGCCTTTACGACGACATGGAGGCGCTTCGTACCTTCGGCATCGACGTGCAGATGGTGCGCGACCCCAAGGCGCGCTATTTCGTCGCCGAGCGGGAGTTTGAGCTGCCGGAACTGAAGCTGCTCGTGGACAGCGTGCAGTCCAGCCGGTTTTTGACGCAGAAGAAGACCTGCGCGCTCATCAAAAAGCTCGAGAAGCTGTGCAGCCATTACGAGGCGCAGCTCATGCGAAGGCAGGTCTACGTCGCCGACCGCGTCAAGACCATGAACGAGAGCATCTTCTACAATGTGGATTGCATCCATTCCGCCATCGCCGGGGACCGGATGGTCTCTTTTAAATACTTCGAGTTCGACGCGGATAAGAAAAAGCGGTACCGCCACGGAGGCGGCCGCTATTGCGTGAGCCCTTTCGCGCTCATGCTCTCGAACGAAACCTATTACCTGCTCGCCTACGACGCAGCGGCGGAGCTCATCAAGCATTACCGCGTGGACAAGATGGATTCCATACAGCTTCTCGAAGCGCCGCGCCAGGGCGGCGAGGCGTTCGCCGAGATGGATGTCGCCTCCTACGCCAAGCACACCTTCGGCATGTTCGGCGGCGAGCGGCAGCGCGCCACGCTCGAGTTCTCGGACAAGCTTGCGGGCGTTGTGATCGACCGCTTCGGCAAGGACGTACCCTTCATCCCCGCGGGCGAAGGGCGCTTTTGCATCCATGCGGACGTGACGGTGAGCCCGCAGTTTTACGCCTGGATGTTCGCTCTGGGCCCCGACGCGCGCATCGCCGCGCCCGGCGAGGTCGCCGCGGGCATGGCCGCGCAGCTCGGGCGCGTCGCGGCGCTCTACTCTGAAACAGGAGGACGGATACATGAAACGGAGCGCGGATAAGACAAAAGCCAAGGCGGAGCCCTTCTCGGTTTCCGTGGACGACATGCGGCGAAGCGACGCCTACACCATTGAGCATTCCGTGCCGGGCGGCGAATTGATGCGCAGGGCGGCGCTTGGCGTGTTTCACGCGGCGGACTGGCGCGGCGGCGTCGCCATCGTGTCCGGCGGCGGCAACAACGGCGGGGACGGCTACGCGCTCGCGTGCGTGCTCGCAAGGCACGGCGTGCGGCCCGTGGTCTACCGCGTGGGCGAGGGCGTCACGGACACAGCCCGCCCCTTCCTTGACGAGGCGCGGGAGCTTGGCGTGGACATACTCCCCTTCCGGGAGGACACCGACCTTTCCGGCTTCGACATGGTCGCGGACTGCATACTCGGCACGGGCTTCAAAGGCCCCGTGCGCGGCCTCGCGCGCGAGGCCATACGCGCAATCAACGCCTCGGGCGCGTACGTCGTGAGCGTGGACATCAACAGCGGCCTCGACGGGGACACCGGCGCGGCGGAGCTCGCGGTCGCAAGCGATCTCACGGTTTCCATAGGTTTCTACAAGAAGGGCATGCTGACCTGCGCCGCGAAGAAATATATCGGCGCGCTCGTCAACGCGGACATCGGCATCACGAGAGCGTAGGGGGCGGACGGCATCCGCCCGCGGCGGGGATCATACCGGCAATCCGGAGGACCGCGCGCGCGGCCCGTTTTCGCCTTTCTTCCTCCCGCGTTCCGTCGGATGTATAATAGATCCATCTTCACAGCCAAGGAGGGTGCTATGTGCGACACGATGGGCTTCCTCGCGGGAGGCGGGGCGTATTTCGCCAAAAACAGCGACCGCAGCCCGAACGAGCCGCAGCTCGCGGAATACCATCCGCGGCGCGGCGGCGCGGGCAGGCTCAAGGCCACCTACATTGAAATCGAGGACGCGGGGGAGGCGAACGCAGTTTTGCTCTCGCGCCCTTCGTGGCTCTGGGGCGCGGAAATGGGCCTGAGCGAGCGCGGGGTCGCCATAGGCAACGAGGCGGTGTTCACCAAAGGCGCTTACGGCAAAACCGGCCTGACGGGCATGGACCTCGTGCGCCTCGGGCTCGAGCGCGGGGAGAGCGCGCGGCACGCGGTCGAGGTGATCGCCTCGCTGCTCGAGCGCTACGGGCAGGGTGGCAACTGCGGCTTCGACCACGATTTCTACTACGACAATTCCTTCCTGATACTCGACGCACACGACGTTTATATTCTCGAAACCGCCGGCAAACGCTGGGCCGCCAAACGCTTCGCGCGCGCGGCCATCTCCAACAGGCTCTCGCTGGGCGCGCAGGCCGACCTTCTCGGCGGCGGCGCGAAGGCGGGCGAGGATTTCGCGAAGAAGCACCTCGAACCCGTGTATTCCTTTTTTTCCGGCTCGAAGCAGAGGAACGGCATGGCCTGCGCCGCGCTCGCGGCAGCGGCGGGCGCGCCGGAGCTGATGCGCGCGCTTCGCGCGCACGCGCCCGGCGTCGCGAACCCGCTGTGCCAAAACAGCGTCGGGAGCGTGTGCATGCACGCGGGGGGCGCCATAGGCGACCACACGACCGCGAGCATGATCGTCGAGTTCGGCAAGATCGCGAAAGTGTGGATCACGGGAAGCTCCACGCCCTGCGTATCTCTTTTCAAGCCCTGGGCTTTCGGCAACCCTCCGGCGCCGCCCGTATTCGAGGCGGGGGACGCGCGCGCGAAGGAACACTGGCTCGCGCGCGAGCGCTTCCACAGGAGCCTTCTCGGCGGGGAATTGCCCGCCGCGTATTTCGCCGAGCGGGACGCGCTCGAAAAAAGCTGGCTTGCGCAAGCGGAAAACGCCGACCTCGCCGCCATGCGGGAGCTTTCGCTTCGCGCGGCCGCCGAGGAAGAAGCCTTCTACGAAAAATGGGGACGGGCGGCGCCCGCCCGGGGCAAGGCGCGCGCGTCCTTTTTGAGCTACTGGAAAAAGAAGAACGCGGCGCTCGAATGAGGCCGGGAAAGCGGCGCGCCGCGGCCGCCGCGCGTGCAAAAACGAAGTAAAATCCCCGCCTCGTCCGCGCGGGTTCCCCGTTGTTTTCCGCCATGCCGGGCATACTAGAATAAAAGGAGGCGGGAACATGCGCGGCAGAACCATCATCCCCGGCGGGGATGCGCCCTTCGATCAGGAGGATTCCTACGGCTGGGGCATGCTCATCGGCTTTTCGGGAGACGGGGAGGAGCGCGCGGACGCGGATGCGTACGGCCTCCCGGACGACTGGGACGCGGACCCTTTGGAAAGGCCGTAGGAAGCGCGCCCTCTAAGTCCTGTTTATCGCCCCGGAAAACCGCTATGATGAGGACATAAAACGCAAGGAGGAGCGCGCATGAGGCTTTTCGGCGATCCCTTTGACCTCAACGGCGACGGCAGGGTCGATCCCGGCGAGGAGCTCGTCAGCCTGCTGGTGATTTACGACGAGGATGAGGAAAAGCTCCTGCTCGATCGGGACGATCCCGACGACTTCCTCGACGGCGGGGACGAGCCGGCCGGATATGAGGATGACGACGAGGACGACGGCCTTTTCAGCCTTCCCGGAGACGACGGGGACGAATGAGCGGCGGGGCTTCCGGCAACTGGAAGCCCCGCACGGTTTGTGATAAAGGTTTTGCGGGTTTATCGAATGCTTCCCGCAATCTTGCGCGCGAGCGCGTCGAGCCAATCGCCCTCGAACAGCTCGACCATGCCCGCGTCGCACGCGGCGGCGAGTTTCGGGTCGATGGGCAAGCGCGCGGTGTCGGGTATGTTCAGCCGCGCGGCCGTGTCCGCGAGGCGGCTCTCGCCGAAGGGGAATATGCGCCTGCCGCAGTCCGGGCAATCGATATAGCTCATGTTTTCGACGAGCGCGATGACGGGTATGTTCATCATGGCGGCCATGTTGACCGCTTTTTCAACGATCATGCCCACGAGTTCCTGCGGCGTGGTGACGATGACGATGCCGTCGACCGGTATGGACTGAAATACCGTGAGCGGCACGTCTCCCGTGCCCGGCGGCATGTCGATGAGCATCACGTCCACGTCGCCCCAGACGACGTCGGTCCAGAACTGTTTGACCGCGCCCGCGAGTATGGGCCCGCGCCAGACGACGGGCTGCGTATCCTCATCGAGAAGGAGGTTGATGCTCATCACCGGTATGCCCGTTTTGGTCGTCACGGGATAGATGCCGTCCTCGCCCGCCTCGGCCTTGCCCGTCAGGCGGAACGCCTTCGGGATCGAGGGCCCCGTCACGTCCGCGTCGAGTATGGCGCACTTCAGCCCCATCCTTCGCAGCAGCACCGCGCTCAGGGAGGTCACGAGGGATTTGCCCACGCCCCCTTTTCCGCTCACGACGCCGATCACGCGGCGGATGCGGCTCATGCGGTGCGGCTTCTCCAGAAAATCCGTTTTCTCCCGCGAAGGGCAGTTGGCCTCGCAGGAGGAGCAATCGTGGTTGCAGGTTTCGTTCATGTCGCCTCTCCGTTCCATGTATTCGCACCGTTATTATACACCCGCGTGCCGCAACATAGAAGCCCCGCGATCGTCCCTGAAGGATACGCGCGCGGCGAATTCGATTTCCCGCTTGGGGCGGGAGCCTCTTGCATATTTCGCGCCAAAACCTTATAATAAGAGCGCTTCGGGGGTGGTGCGATTCCACACCGGCGGTGATGCGGCGTATGCCGACGAGCCCGCGAACCGGCCATGCGGCCGGCCGAGCCGGTGAGATCCCGGAGCCGACGGTACAGTCCGGATGGGAGAAGCGGGCTTTTTGCTGCGTCCCCCCGCTAAGAGGCGGGGGTATTTTTTATGTCGGGAGGAAATATGAGAAATCCCAGGATTGAGAAGATCGTCAAGATGGGGCTGCTGTGCGCGATGTCGGTCGCGCTGATGTACGTCGTGCGTTTTCCGCTGATACTGCCCTTTCTCGAATACGACATGGCGGACGTGCCCATGCTCATAGGCGCGTTCCTCTACGGCCCTTTCTGGGGGCTGCTGCTCGTGGGCATCGTGTGCGTGCTGCAGGCTTTGACGGTTTCCGCCGGGAGCGGATGGATCGGCTGCGTCATGCACTTCGTCGCCACGGGCGCGTATGTGCTCGTCGCGGGCACGATCTACCGCGGGAAGCGCACGCTCGGCGGCGCGCTTCTGGGGCTGCTGCTCGGCTCGCTCGCGATGATGCTGATCATGGTGCCGATGAACCTGTATCTCTCGCCGCTGTTCCTCATGAGCGCCGAGATGGATTACGCGGCGGCGCAGAGCAGCATCATGGGTATCGTGTGGAGCTTCGTCGCCTTCAACGCCATCAAGGCCGGCATCAACTCGAGCGTGACGTACTTCCTCTATAAGCCCGTGTCGCGGCTGTTCAAAAAGGACTTCTTTACCTGGGAAAAACGCGCACAATAGCTTTGACGGGCACGCGGATTCCATGTATGATAAAGGGGACACGGGCCAGGGCGCTCATGCGCCGGACCGGGCTGAAAAGGAGGCCGGAAAGGGACGATGCCCAACAGGGACAAGCGCGAAAACGCAATGCTCGCGGTCATGCTCGCGATCCTCGTGGCGGCGACGTTTTACTCCATGTTCCTCTATCAGCACGCGTCCGTCGAACGCATCCGCGGCAAGACGAACGAAACCCTCTCCGCGGAGGTGCGGGAGAACAAAAGCGTGTTCCTCGCCGCGCTCGACTGGCAGTACCGCTCGCTCGAGGCCGTCGCCGCGGGGCTTTCCGCCGCGGGCGTTGAGAACGCGCAGGCGGAGCTTGAAAGGCTTGGCCAATTCGTCGGAGGCGCGGCGTTTTTTGAGATCTATCTCGCCGACGCCGCGGGGGATTCCCTTGCCGGCGACGAAGGCGCCATCAACATATCCGACAGGCTCTATTTCCGGCAGTCCCTCGCGGGGGAGCGCGGGCTCGAGGCGGTCGCGAGCCGCATAGACGGCGCGCCGCGCTTCGCGCTCTCCGTTCCCGTCAAATCGGGGGACGCGGTCGAACTTGTGCTTTACGCGCTCTTCAGCGAGGACGCCTTTACGGGCGTGCTGCAAACGAAAGCATCCTACGACGGCAGCCGCACGCTGATACTCTCCTGCGCGGGCGAGAAGGTCTATGGGGGAAGCGGGCTCATGCAGGGCAGCCTGCTTGTGGATCTCGAGCGCGCCGGGGAAGCCGGGGCGCTCGCCGTTCTTCAAAATGATTTTGCATCGGGCGCTTCGGGCATCGTCAACTACACGCTTTACGACACGGAAACATACCTCGCCTACGCGCCTCTGGGCGTGAACGGATGGATGATCTGCACCAGCGCGCCCGCCGCGCGCGTCAACGAGGAGATCTCGCAGACCGTGAAGTCCGGCTACCTGATCGTTGCGGCGATCCTGATACTCGCGGCGGCGTTCGTGCTGCTCTTCGCGTACGTGGTCAGGCAAAATACGAAGCGGCTTATCGCGGACCAGACGCGCCTTAACGAGATCGGCGCCCGCTACCGCATGGCGCTCGAGAACACCTCCGTCGCGGTGTGGGACTTCGACCCCGTGCGCCGCGTGCTTTCGATAGACGCGCGCTCCGCGAGGCTCCTTGGCGTGCGCGAGGGCTCGCACGAGGATGTGCCGGAATCGCTCATCGCTTCCGGCTTCGTGCATCCCGACAGCGCGCAAGACCTGCGCGGACTTCACGCGAGACTGGCCGCCGGAGAAAAGTCGCTCGAGGAAGTTTTTTTGCTGCGCGCGCAGAACGGCGAAGGCTGGCGCTATGAGCGCGTGCGCTACACGAACCTGTTCGACGAGAAGGGGCGCGCGTATCTCGCCATAGGCATGGGCGAGGACGTCAGCGCCGAGTACGCCGAAAAGCGCCGGCTCGACGAGCTTTCCCTGGCCGCGCAGAGCGACTCGATGACGGGCCTGTTGAACCATGACGCGACCTTCAGCCACATCAGGCGCTACCTTCGCGCGGAGGGCGCGACGGGTATGCACGCGCTGTTCGTGATCGACATAGACGATTTCAAGCGCGTCAACGACACGCTCGGCCACCAGCGCGGCGACGCGGCCATCGAGCAGATCGCCGCCGCGATACGGGCGACCTTCCGCGCGACGGACGTCGTGGGCCGCGTGGGCGGGGACGAGTTCATGGTGCTTTTGAAGAACGCGCCGGATTTGAGCTTCATCGAGCGCAAGGCGCGCGAGCTCAGGGACGCGCTGCACATCCCCTGCGGCGCGGGGGATTGCCTGCCCGTGTCCGCGAGCGCGGGCGTCGCCCTTTACCGCGGGGACGGGAGGCCCTTCGAGCAGATCTACGCCGAGGCGGACGAAGCGCTGTACCGCGCCAAGAGCGAGGGCAAGGACCGCTTCTTCATAGGCGCGCGCCCGTGAACGGCGCAGCGGACGATCGCGAAGCGCGCCTTAACGCCGCGCTCGCGCAATTCGGCCTGGCGGGCGCTCAGGTAAAACTCATACGCCACAACGAAAACGAAATCTACGACGTGCAAGCGGAGGAGCGCCGCTTCGCGTTGCGCATCCATATCCCGGCCGAGGGCTTCGCGCCTTTGCCGCTGTGCGGCGCGGACGGGTTCGCCAAACGGCGCGCCGAGGCGGAGCTGCTCCTGCTGCTTGCGGAGAACGGCTTTCGCGTGCAGCGCCCCGTGCCGGGGAAGGACGGCAAAACCGTGCAGACGCTCCCCGGCGGCGTCCCCGCGACGCTGCTTTGCTGGCTCGCGGGCGAGAGCTTCGACGCGCTCTGGAAAGAGGCCGACGTGCCGGACGGCGCGGCCTTCGCCGCGGGGCGCGCCGCGGGCAGGCTCGACGGCTTCACGAAGGATTGCGTACGCCGCTTCGCGTCCCGCCGCCCGCACTACGGAGAGCGGACGCTGCCCGTGCTCGCGCAAAGACTTCGCGCGGCGCGCGAGGCGGGCGCAGTGAACGACGCTCAGCTCGCCGGTCTTCTCGCGGCGCTCGCCGCCATGGCGCCGCGCATGCGCGCGGCGGAGCGGGAAACCGGCCTCTGCGTCTGCCACGCGGACCTGTCGGGCGGCAACCTCATCTGGGACGGAACGGACGCTTCGCCCATCGACTTTTCGCTTTCGGGCCTCGCGAGCCCGTATTTCGACCTCGCGGGCATGTTCGCGAGCTTCACGCGCGAAAACGTGCGCAAAGCCCTGCTCGCGGGCTTCGAGGAGGGATATGGAAAAAGGGCCGAGCTTCGGCTCGCGGAGCCGTACTTCGCCCTCGGGATACTGCTGTTCGTCTGCCAGAGATACGAGGCCGCCGGGGATTGGGACTGGTTCTCCTCGGCGCTCGCGCGCTGGCTCCGGGAAACATTCCTGCCCCTCGCGCGCGGGGAGAGCTTCCTCGCGCTCTGATCCTCTACGCCTTTTTTAAAAACTCCATGACGAGCTTTGAGAAATAGGGCTTGGCGCGCTCCGCCGCCTCGAGCACCTCCTGCTCGGTGACGGGTTTGTCCGAAAGTCCGGCCGCATAGTTGCACAAAAGAGAGATGCCAAGCGTCCTTATGCCGCAGTGCGCGGCCGCGATGCTCTCGGGCACCGTGGACATGCCCACCGCGTCCCCGCCGAGCATGCGAAACGCCCGTATCTCCGCGTGCGACTCGTACTGCGGGCCGAGCGCGTTGCAATATACGCCCTCGCGAAGCGCGAGGCCCATTTCCGCGGCGGCTTCCCTGGCCAGGGCGCGGTAGTCCTTGTTGAATACGACGCCCACATCCGGGAAGCGCACGCCGAACGCGGGGATGTTCGGCCCCGCGAGCGGGCTTGCCTGCGACAGGTTCAGATAATCCGAAATCAGCATCAGCTCGCCTATGCGAAAGTCCGTGTTGAGGATGCCCGCGGCGTTGGTGACGACCATGCTCCGCGCGCCCAGAAGCTTTGCGACGCGCACCGGGAAGGCGACCTCGGCGGGCTCGTAGCCCTCGTAGCGGTGCATGCGTCCCTGC
This sequence comes from Firmicutes bacterium ADurb.Bin248, assembly GCA_002069725.1. Taxonomy (GTDB): domain Bacteria; phylum Bacillota; class Clostridia; order Christensenellales; family CAG-138; genus Phil1. The sequence continues at coordinate 74,228 of MWBW01000001.1, forward strand.
ATGATCATGACGCGCTTGCCGCACAGCTCGCCGAGAACGAGCCTGCCCTTGTGGCCCGGCGCGGTCGAAGCGCGAAAGCCGGGGATTTCTTCGTAGGGAATATACGCCGCGCCCTCGGCCAAATCGCCGAGGAAACCCAGCCCTGAGCCGAGTATCAGCAGGAATTCCGGCTCCAGCGGGGTTTTTTGGCGTATGGCCTGCGCCGCGCGCAGGTAATCGTCGTAGGTGTAGAACATGCGCCGGCCTCCTTTGGGGCAATTGAAAATTGACAATTGACAATCAGGGAACGCCGCCGTCGGGCGGGAAATTTTTGCGGGGCGGCTTGCGCCGCCCCGCTGCGTTCGTCGTTCTTACTGGCGGCCTATGGTCGCGACCATGACGGCCTTGATGGTGTGCATGCGGTTTTCCGCCTCGTCGAACACCTTGGATTGCGCGGAGCGGAACACTTCGTCCGAAACCTCCATCTCCCTGAGGCCGTACTTCTCGAAGATCTCGCGGCCCACGCTCGTTTCGAGGTCGTGGAAGCTCGGCAGGCAATGCAGGAAGATGCAATCCAGGTTGCCGGTTCTTTCCATGAGCGCCCTGTCGACGCGGTACGGCTCGAGAAGCCTGATGCGCTCCTCGAACTGCGCCTCCTCGCCCATGGATACCCACACGTCGGAGTAGACCGCGTCCGCGCCCGCGACCGCTTCGAGGTCCTCGGAAAACTCGATCACGGCGCCGGTCGCTTTGGCGACCTCGCGCATTTCGGCGATGAGTTTTTCCTCCGGGAACAGCGCCTTCGGCGCGACGCCCACGAAGTGCATGCCCATCTTTGCGCAGCCGATCATCAAAGCGTTGCCCATGTTGTTGCGCGCGTCGCCTACGAAGCACAGCTTCACCTTCGAGAGGGGTTTGTGGACGTGCTCCTCGATGGTCATGAAGTCCGCGAGTATCTGCGTGGGGTGGTCCACGTCGGTCAGGCCGTTCCACACGGGCACGCCCGAGTGCCTGGCGAGAAGCTCGACGTCGCTCTGCCTGTAGCCGCGGTATTCTATGCCGTCGTAGTAGCGGCCGAGCACCTTGGCGGTATCCTCGAGCGATTCCTTCTTGCCCATCTGCGAGTTCGAGAGGAAGGTGCAGCACGCGCCCTCGTCGAACGCCGCGACCTCGAAGGCGCAGCGCGTGCGCGTGGAGGTCTTTTCGAACAGCAGCACGATGTTGCGGCCCGCGAGCAGATCGCCCCGGATGCCCGCGCGCTTCTTGGCCTTGAGGTCGTGCGAAAGGTCGAGAAGGTAGCGGAGCTCTTCGGGGGTGAAGTCCTTGAGCGTGAGCAGGGAGCGTCCCTTCAGATTGACTGGCATATGCTTTCTCCTTTTCTTATTCTGATTGACGGTAAGTCAACATTCGTCTCCCGTATACGCCTTTTCGACGTACGCGCTCGTGAAGGCGCGCAGCAGCGCGCCGTAGTCCGGCGTGAAGGAAAGCACGTCGCCGACCCGGTATTGCTCCCCCGCGCGCGTGAGGTCGACGATCAGGTGGTCCGAACTCGCGCCGAGGATATCGACGCCCGCGCCGCGCGGCGCGAGGCCGTCGGGCACGACGTCCTGCCGGCCGACGGCTAATATGCCGCGCAACATCTCGCCTCTGTCCTCGAACGAAACATATTCGCCGAAGGCATTCGGCCCGCTCCGGCCGATGGGCTTGCTGGGCTTGCGCTTGACTTCGACAAGCTGCGCTTCGAGCGTGAAGCAGTCAGGGTGGAACCCCTCCATCCGCGTTCCCGAGGCGGTTTCGTTGCCAAGAAGATACCCTTCCCCGATGCGGAGGCCGTTGACGCCTGAAGGCAGCTTCCCCGCGAGCAGCATGGGCAGCGTGCTCGAGTTGCCGCCCGAAACGAGCGGGATGGGAAGCTTGGTTTCGGCGCGGAGCCACTCCGCGATTTCAACGAGGCAGCCGAGGTTATCCGCATCCGGCAGTATGCCGCCGAAGCAAGTCAGGTTCACGCCCACGCCGTGGAGCTCGAGCATGTCCTCGCATGCGACGGCTTTGGCGAGCGCGAGGATTTCCGCGCGGTCCCGGCAGAACACGCCCTCGCGCAAATCGCCCATGTCGAGCATCAGCACGATCTTGTGCCGCCGTGCCTGACGCTTTGCCTGCGCGCCGAGCAGCCGCACGGTCGAAATCTCGCTCTGCTGGCTCACCTCGCTGTGTGCGACGACCTGCGCCGCTTCGCACGGCTGCGCGACGCGCAGCAGGTAGCGCGGCTTTCGAGTTTTGAGCGAAGCGAGGTTTTGGAGGCGCGAGTCCGCGATATAATCCGCGCCGCTTTTTTCGATGACGGCCGCGACGAGCGCGTCCGCGCAGACGCACTTGGTCACGATCGCGCACGACGCGCCCGCGCCGTGGCAGAGGGTGACGACGCGCTCGACGTTATGCTTGAGCTTTTCCAAATCCGTAACGATTCTCGGATACATGCTTCCTCCGGTGGTTGGTTTCGGATGCGGGCGGATGATATCCGCCCCTACAGGGATTGTGGGTTCCCGTTCCCCGATTGTCAATGATCAATTGTCAATTGTCAATTACCCCGTCCCCCGCCCGCAGGCGGGCGTTCCCTAGATTGTCAATTGTCAATTATCAATTATCCCGTCCCCGCCCGCAGGCGGACGTTCCCTTGATTGTCAATTGTCAATTATTCCGTCCCCGCTCGCAGGCGGACGTTCCCTAGATTGTCAATTGTCAATCACCCCAAGGCTTTTGCGCAGCAGCTTCAGCGCCGCCTCCGGATAATGCTTTGAGAGCACGCCGAGCGAGGCCATGATGTAATCGTCGTCAAACAGAAGCCGCGCTTCGCCGGGCTTGGGGTAGAGCATCATGCCCGCGGAGTTGCAGTCCGCGATGGCGCGAAGGAGCGTTTCCCTGTGGGGCAGCCTTGTGAGCGCGCCGCCCGTGCCCACGATCGTTCGCACGGCGCTCAGATCCTTGCCCTCGGCGACGGTCTTTCGGCCCGACGGCGTGTAGATGTAGCGAAGCGCGCCCGCGTGGCGCTCCACGGCGCGGATGCCCGCCTCGCGGCAGAGGCGCGAGGCCAGCAAAAACTGTTCCGGCGTCTCCGGGATGGGCTTATAATCGGCCAGGACGGCCGCGACATCGAGCCTGAGCTCGTTTTTGAGCGCGTCGAGGCCGATCATGTCCACAACGTTCCTGGCGTTGATGTAAAGGCCGAGATCGCCCTCGACCGTGCGCTTGGCGAACGGCTCGGGATTGGTCAGAAGGATCGCGATCTCCTCGGAGCCGCCGGTCACGCTGTGCACGTCCGTCGTCGCGCCGCCGATGTCTATGGCCACGAGATCGCCTATGTCGTCATAAAGAAGCTGAGCCGCCTCCATGACCGCGCCGGGCGTGGGGATGATGCTGCCCGTGACCATATCGCGGATGTGCTCCATGCCGGGCGCTTTGACGATGTGCTCCTCAAAAACCGCGTGTATGATTTTGCGCGCGGGCTCGATGTTCAGCTTATCGAGCCGGGGATAGACGTTTTCCACGACGCTGCACGGGATGCCCGCCGCGTCGAATATCTCCCGCACGGCGCGCTGGTTCTGGATGTTCCCCGCGTAGATGACCGGCGCGCGGACGCCGGAACCGGCCAAACGCTTCGCGTTGTAGAGCGCGGTTTCGCGCTCGCCGTAATCCGTGCCGCCCGCGAGGAGGATAAGGTTGGGCTTGACCGCGTCGATGTCCGCGAGGTCGTAATCGGTGAGCCTGCCCGCCGTCGCGAGCTTGATGATGGCGCCCGCGCCGAGCGCGGCGGCTTCTGCGGCACGGACGGTCATGTCGTACACGAGGCCGTGCACGCACATACGAAGGCCGCCCGCGGCGGAGCTGGTCGCGAGCATCTCGCCGAAGGTGATCCCGTCGCAGCCCATGCTGCGCGAAAGACCGTCTATCGCGCCCTGAAGGCCCGCGCGCACATCCCCCGCGAGCACGGAGGTCGGCGCGCAGCCCTGTCCCAAAAAGCGCGGCTCGCCCTCGTGAACGCCCGAGAAGGCGTTCACGAGGGTCGTGGTCGAGCCGATTTCCGCTACGAGTACGTCGATATGCATGGTTCTTATTCCTAGATTGTCAATTGCCCCCACGGTTCGGGCCGATACGGCCCTCGGGCGACGCTCTCGGACACTGGGCTGCGGCCGTCAGGATCGGCCCCTGCAGCCCGCCCGCGGCGGCGTTTTCCGATTGTCAATTATTTGTTCGCTTCCAACTCCCTGCGGCGCTTCACGAGGAAGGTCGCCACGTGGTTGCCGTGGCTGCCGCGGCCGAAGCCCTCGTCCGCGCCGTTGGCGCGCGCCTGGGCGGAGGCCACCTGCGTGCCGCCCGCGACGAAAATAAGCTTGTCGCGCACGCCCATTTCGGTGGCGATGCGGTTGATCTTGCCGATGTTCTTATAGTGGATGTCGTCGTGGCTGATGATGGTGGAGGCCAGCATCGCGTCCGCGTTCAACTCTATGGCGGCGTTGACGAGCTTTTCGGGCGGCACGGAGGTCCCCAGGTAGTGCACCTCTATGCCGTATTTCTCGATGCCGCCGTGCTTGATGTCGATGATCTCGCGAAGGCCCACGCTGTGCTCGTCCTCGCCCACGGTGCCGCACACGATCTTCATCGGGCGGCGCTCGATGTCCTTGCGGATTTCCTCGTCGCTCAATACGTCCGGCTCCTTGGGAATCACGAGCTTGTCGATCTCGATGGAGAAGGGCACCTTGCCCTTGATCTCGATGCGCGTGCCCTCGGCGCGGTGGCCGGTCTCGCGGGAAATGACCTCCACGTCCGTGAGGCCCATGCGCCTGCCGCACTCGATGGCCGCGGCCTCGGCGATGCCCTTTTCGGCGGGGAAGAACATCGTGAGCATCACGGTGCCGTCGGCGAGCCATTCCATTTCGGGGCGGATGAGCTTGGCGCCGGGCTGGGCGAATTCCTTGACCTCGGCCATGCGCACGTTGCAGTTGTCCTCCTCGTCGAGCTCGTCGATATAGACGATTTTCTCGGGCTTTTCGAGCGTGCAGCCGCCGATGAGGTCGGAAGGATTGCTCGCGCCGTACTGCGCGACGTTGTTGCAGCCGTAGTGCGCGGTAACGGGCGCGCAGTAGTCCTCCGCGCGCTTGACGATGGTGCCCGCGCCTATGCCGCCGTTGATCTTGCGCGCGATGCCGTCGCCGTTGCGCTCGGGGTACATGCCCGAGTCGACGAACATGCCCGCCTCGACCGCGGCGAAGTAGCCGCCGAGCTCCACGATCTCCTCCATGAAGAGCACCGCGCGCTCCTTGAGCTCGCGCGCCTTGTCCCTGAGATAGCCGTCCTTCTTGAGTTCGACCATCTCCATGAGGCCGTCCATGCCCACGAGCGCCTGCTTGGCGGTGTCGCACGCCTCGAGGTTGTAGATGTGCCAGGGCACGTTTCGGCCTTCGTCCGGCGTGATGGTGGACTGTATGTCCGCGCTGGTCAGCTTGGAGATTACCATGTTCAACACGTGCGTCACCGTCGCCTCGCGCGTAGAGGATTCGATGTATTTCGTGTTCATCTGCGCGCGCATGCGGTACTCGTGGAACAGGTCGCGCAGCGCCACCGCGTAGGGCAGATCCTGATGGATGCACGGCCCCGGCGTCGCCGAGGGCGGCACGGTCGAGAGGCAGATGTTCTTTTTGGGCACGCCGACCTTCGCGGAGAAAATCGAGTTGATCGCGTGCTGCACCATCAGTTCCGGCATGACCTTCCAGGCGTCGCGCGCTGTGGCGTTGGCGTTGTGCGCGCCGTCGATCTGCGCCTGTTTCGCCCAGGCGATCAGGGTCTTTGATTCGCACGCGTCCACGAAGGAGCGGACCATGTTGATGTTGCGGTAAATGACGTTGTACTGCGGGTCCTGGTGGGCGCCGTTGACGCCCTCCTCGGCGAACATCACGGCGATGTCCGGCCCCGCCACGCCCGAAACGTAGCTGTGGTAGTTGATGGGGCGGCCGACCTCATCCTCGATCCGGTCGAGCGCCTTCCTCTGCGCGCGGACCTGCTTGCGCGTGACCGGCACGCCGCCCATGCCCTGCGGGGTACCCTCGATGAGGCCGTCGAAATGGCTCTGCCCTGCGGTGCGTATGACCATGATGTGGTCCGCGCCGTGGTGCGCCGCCATGCGCATGCGACGGATGTCGTCCTCGAAACGGCCCGAGGAGATCTCGGTCGTGATCACGGGCGAGGGCTGCGGGTCGATGTCCCCGAAATAGTGCGCGGGGGGCAGGGGCACGGAGTCCGCGAGCGGCTTGGTGCAATCCTGATATTCGAAGGGGCCCATGCGAAGCCCGGGCGCGGGCTCGCGCCACGTCCAGCCGCGCCTGCGGGGGCGGTAGTTCCCGAGGTCCTTGAGTATCTCGGCGACGTCGATGTTCTCGTTCGGGTCAAGCTTATATTCGCTCATGTTCTGCCTCCCTCAAAACGCGGCCGCGGCTTCGTCCCAAAGCCTGCCCTCGCACAATGCGAGTCCCGCGTCCCGTATGTCCAGCTTCTGCGCCCGCGCGAGCCGCAGCACCACGTTGCCCGCGCCGTGGGCGAGCAGGTTCCTTTCGATGCAGCCGTCCACGATCTGCTTCGCCTCGATGGAGGAGAAGCCCATGCGCAGCAGCACGCTGCGCTCGATGGCGGGCGAGGTGTTCTCATAGCCCATTTTCAGCATGGGCTCTACGATCTGCCCCGCGAGCGCCCAGAAGCGCTCCCCGAGCTCCTTATCGCTCAGGTTCGCGAGGGGTGCGCGCCTTACTTGATAATCGTCCTCTCTCTTCATGGTGCTCTCCTTACTGGTTGGCCTCTATGGCCGCGCGTACGAACGCCTCGTCCGTCCTGGTTTCCTCGGCGAGGAAGGCGACGTCCGCGTCGGTCGGCGCGACTTTGAAGTTCGCGAGTGCGTTGCGGATCAAAGAACCGCGCAGGTGGCCGAGGTCGGCGTCGCGCGCTTTGATCAGGTTGGGATGCGCGGGCAGTATGATGCTCTTGCCCGGAACCTCCTCGGCGGGGTCGCCGAAGCGGATGTCTATGCCGTTTTTCCTCGCGAAGTCGAGCTGCGGGTTGATGTGCTTGCCCGCGCCCGTATATTCGGTCTCCTGCACGACGATGCACTGATCCGCGTCCATTTCCTGCGCGATGGAGAACGCCGCCGCGAGCGACACGTTGCCCGCGGGCCCGCGCTCGAGCCCCTCGAGGGAGGCGAGCATCTCGGTGGTGTAGAACACCTCGCCCTGGCTGAGGGTGACGTAGCGCTCCATATAGCGCAGCGGGCGCGCCGCGCTCCTCGGCACGTCGCTCCTGTCCGGCCAGGTGGAAAACGGCATGCCGAAGCCCGTGTGGCCCGTCGTGAAGGACTTTCTGTTAAACTGCGTGTCGCTTGCCATGTGGAGGCCCGCGAGGTTCACGCTCGCGCCGATGACCGTGGCCTTGCAGCCGGCCTTGATGAGACCGCGCGCCGTGCCCGTGAGGTTGCCGCCGCCTGCGTTGGTGGCGACGACCGCGTCCGGATCGCGGCCGAACTTGGCGCGGAACTGCTCGGCGATTTCGTAGCCGAGCGTCTCCACGCCGACGACGCCGTAGGCGTTGTAGAGCGAGGCGTTGAAGTAGCCCGTATCCTCGAGCGCCCTGAGGAACATGTAAAAGAGCTCGGGGCCGACCGTGAGCTGCACGACCTCCGCGCCGAAGGCCTCGCACTTCCTGGCTTTTTCGATGATTTCGGGCTGGCCGAGCTTATGCGAGTCGTAGCATTCCTGCATGACGATGCAGCGAAGGCCGCTCATGGCGCACACGCTGGCCACCGCCGCGCCGTAGTTGCCCGAGGTCGCAGCGATGGCGCCCTTGTAGCCCATCTTTTTGGCGGTGTAAATGCTCGTCGCCGCGCGGCGGGCCTTGAAGCTGCCCGAAGGGTTCGCGGCCTCGTCCTTGATGAAGATGCGCGCGCCCTTGCCCGCGGGGGCGAGCTTGCGCGCGAGGGCCGTGATGTTTTTGAGTTCGATCAGAGGCGTGTTGCCGATCGAGAAGCCGCTCTGGATGCGCCTGACCTCCTCGATGTTAAGGCCGGTGGAGGCGAGCATGCCCTCGTAATCGAAGGCGATCGAGCCGGATTCGAACTTCGCGTAATCCATGCCGACTGCCGTCTTCATGATTTCGCCCTTGCGGGCCATGACCGCTTCGTAGCTGTTGTCGCGCATCACCGCTCACCTCCGAACAAAATGTCGCGCACGTCGTCGCCGATTTTGAGTATCTCCGGCACGAAATCGCCGTAGCCGTGCCTGTGCTGCGGATCGACCTCGACGAGCGTGCCGCGAAGGCTGCGCTTTGTCCGGGTCGTGATCTCGACCTCGTCGCCGATCTCGGCGTCCTGCGTGAGGTAGCCCTTCGTCCACATCTCCAGAGGCACCCGACGGGTATCCTCCGGCACCTGCGGAGCGCGCTGCTCCGGCGTGAGCACGACGGTGTGCAGCAGCACCCAATCGCCTTTTTTAGCCATGACCATCCCTCCGATTTTTTAATGATAAACCAATGATTGCGGGGGAGCGCCGGAAGGCCGAAGCCCGCCGGCGTCCCAATGATGCTCCGTTTATTTTTCGATCATGTCCCTCATGTCGCCCATGATGGCGTGGGGGACGGGCAGGTCGAGCATGGTCTTGAGGCCGGGCCTCGCGTTGATGACGTGCGGGATCATATTGACGCACATGGCGATGGTGCCTATGCCGCCGTCCACCTCGGGGGTGTTGGCCATGTTGATGTTCGGCGTGCCCTTGATGACGATGTAGTCGCCGGTCTGGGTGCCTTCCATCTCGGGCTCGATCTGCTGGGGATGGATGAGGTCGATGCGCTGCACGCCGTCCACATAGGCCTGCGCGGTCATGTTGACGCCGGCCACGTCGCCGGCCTTGGCGAAGCCGTAGGGGGACTTGCGATCCACGCCCGTCACGATGGGCTTCATCTGCTGCTCGAATTTGTCGATCTTCCAGCCCATGGCTTCGGCGATCATGCCCGCGGACTCCGCGAAGCCCACGTGGCCCGAGAGATGGCCGTTCTTGCAGCCTTCCTCGAACTCTTTCACCGTGATGCCGATGCCCTGCTCCTTCATGACCAGCGGGCCGAAGGGCGAGAGGGAGTTGACGCGCTTGCACATCACGCTCTCGACGTCCGTCATGCAGCCGGAGAAGCAGATCGCCAAAAGATCCATCATCAGGCCGGGGTTGATGCCCGTGCCGAGCACCGTGACGCCGTTTTCCTTGGCGAGCCGGTCCATCTCGGCAGCGAGCTCGGGCTCCTGCGCCTTGGGGTAGCTCATCTCCTCCGCGATGGAGACGACGTTGATGCCCTGCTCGACGGCGTACTTGATCTTGGGGAACACGTCGCGCGTGAACGAGTCGGTCGCGATCACGCAGATGTCGGCCGCGCCCTTGTAAACGACCTTGGTGATGTCGGTGTGGATGAGCGCCTCGGGACGATCTCCGCGCTCGATGCCCAGCACCTCGTACATGCTCTTGCCCTCGTACTTGGGGTTCTGACGGCATACGCCCGTGATTTCGACGCCCTTTTTGCGGCAGAGCACCTCGGCGATGCCGCTGCCCATGGCCCCGAAGCCCCACATAGCTACCCTGATGTTGTTCATGTTTCTTCCTCCGTCATGATGATGATTCTTATTGATTTTGCAGCGCCCTCATTATAACACGGCTACTGCATAAGGTGAACCGATTCATTGAAAATATGCATTATCGACATTTCAACTATCGATACTTAGTGTACTATATGCCCGCGGAATCCGCAAGGGTCAAACGCATGTAAAACTTAAGCAAACGGCGTGGCGGACGAGGGCAATTGACAATGGACAATGGACGATTGACAATCGGGAACGCCGCCTGCGGGCGGGGGTTTCCCGTTCCTTTTATGCGCCGGGGACGGTTCCGCGTTTTTCCGGCGTCCCTGTTCCGGCGAAGCGGCATCTTCATCCTTTGCCCTGCTCATCCTCACGCGTGCAAAACCGTCCCCCGAGCGGCGAAGAACCTTTTGTTCCGCTCCGGGGACGGTTTTCGGTGAAAGAGGGTAGTGAAAGTCAAAGGCGGCCGCTGCCGCTTTTCGGAAGATGACCTGCCGGAAGCTGCCGAGAACCGTCGCCGACGCCCGAACAAACAGAGTTCCCCGCCCGCAGGCGGCGTTTTATGCTCCGGGGACGGCTCTCAGTAAAAGAGGGTGGTGAAAGTCAAAGGCGGTCGCTGCCGCTTTTCGGAAAATGACCTGCCGGAAACTGCCGAGAACCGGCGCTCGAAGGAAAAGAGTTCCCCGCCCGCAGGCGGCGTTTCTTGTCCCCGATTGTCAATTGTCCATTGTCAATTGTCCATTGCTTTCAGCGCCGCGTTCGTCAGCTGCCGCATCTCCTCGTCGCCGACGGCGTCGGTGCGCCCGGTCAGGAACATCGCGTCCACGGCTTGTTTGACGCTGCGCACGACGGGGGAGGTTTTGTCGAGCGAGAGGCCGAAGTGCCGGTTGATCCAGAACGTCACGCCCGCGGCGCCGCTTCGCGCGTCGACGACGACCTCGTTTTCGCGCCCGAGGAGCGATCGCGTGTCGAATATCGAGTAGATGCGCTCGTCCTTCAGCAGGCCGTCCGCATGGACGCCCGCGCGCGTCGTGCAGAAACCGTCGCCCACGAAGGGCGTTTGCGGGGGAATGGCGTAGCCGAGCTCGCGCTTGAAGTATTCGGCGATCTTCGTGAGCGCCGGGAGGTTCATTCCGCCGCTCGCGCCGCGAAGCTGGCAGTATTCCATGACCATCGCCTCGAGCGGCACGTTGCCCGTGCGTTCGCCTATGCCCAGCAGGCAGCAGTTGACCGCGGCCGCGCCGTAGAGCCACGCGGCGGAGGCGTTGGCCACGCCCATGTGGAAGTCGTTGTGCCCGTGCCACTCGAGCTGCGCGCACGGCACGCCCGAAACGGTGCGAAGCGCGTGGAGTATGCCCGGCACGCTCCGGGGCAGCGCCGCGCCCGGATATGGAACGCCGACGCCGAGCGTGTCGCAGCAGCGGATTTTGATGGACACGCCGGACTCGCGCGCGAGCTTCATCAGTTCGTCCGCGAAGGGCAGCACGAAGCCCGCGATGTCCGCGCGCGTGACGTCCTCGAGGTGGCAGCGCGGCCTGATGCCGCGCGCGAGCGCCATCTTGACGACGGAGAGATACTTCTCCATCGCCTGCGCGCGCGTGAGGCGGAGCTTGTGGAAGATGTGGTAATCCGAGCAGGAGGTCAGTATGCCGGTTTCCGATATGCCCAGATCGCGCACGAGGTCGAAATCCTCCTTCGTCGCGCGAATCCACGAGGTGATCTCAGGGAAGCGATGGCCCCGCTCGCGGCAGAGAGCCAGCGCGCGCCTGTCCTCGGGCGTATAGACGAAGAATTCACATTGCCGCACGATGCCCTTCGGCCCGCCCAGCTCGTGCATCAGCTCGTAGAGGCCGCGCACCTGCCCGGCCGTGAACGGCGCGCGCGCCTGCTGCCCGTCGCGAAAGGTCGTGTCGGTGATGAAGATCTCCTCCGGCACGCGCATGGGGATTTCCCCCGCGCCGAAAGCGACCCTTGGCACCTCGCGGTAGGGGAAAAGCTCGGGATAGAGGTTGGCCTCGTCCGCGTCCCGCGCGGCGCGCTCCTTCGCGCGCACATGAAGCAGATTTGTGTCGTCGTCGAAAACAAGCCCGTCCGTCATATTGCGCCTCCTTTGTATTTACGTATCCATGTATACGTGTATACAATTTATAAGCCATATTATACGCGCGGCGCGGGATTTGTCAAGCGCCGAACCGGAGGCTTGCGCGAGGAACCGCGGGGTGCTACACTGCTCCCATGAACGCATTGTATTTTGGCGATTCCTTCGATCCGTGGCGCAACCTCGCCGCGGAGGAAATCATGTTCGACGAGCCTGACGACGCTATGACGCTCTACCTGTGGCAGAACGCGAACACAGTCGTCGTCGGCCGCAACCAGAACGCCTGGAGGGAGTGCCGCGCGGCGCTGCTCGAGCAAGAAGGCGGCAGGCTTGCGCGGCGCACGACGGGCGGCGGCGCGGTCTACCACGATTTGGGCAACCTCAACTTCAGCTTCGCCTGCAAGCGGGAGGCCTACGACCTCGCGCGGCAGACATCGGTGATACTCGAAGCCGTGCGCGCGCTCGGCGTGGACGCGATGTTCTCCGGGCGAAACGACCTTGTGACCTCCGACGGGGCGAAGTTCTCGGGCAACGCGTTCCGCTTCACGAAGCATTCGGCGCTGCAGCACGGCACGCTGCTCGTGAACGTCGAGATGGACAGGCTCGCGCGCTACCTCGCGCCCTCTCCGGAAAAGCTTCGCAGCAAGGGCGTGGAGAGCGTGCGCGCGCGCGTGAAGAACCTTTCGGAATACGGGCCGCACATCACGGTAAAGAGCGTGCGCGACGCTGTCGCCAACGCGTTTTTCGGGGAATACGGCGCGTATGAAGTCCGTGCGGTCGAGGAGTTCGACGCGCAAAAGCTCGCGCGGCTTTACGAGCGGAACGCCTCGTGGGAATGGCGCATGGGCGCGACGCCGCAGTTCGACGCGTCGCTCGAAACACGCTTCGCCTGGGGCGCGCTCGAGGTGCAGCTCTCGGTCGAAAACGGCCGCGTCGCGCGCGCGGCGGTCTATTCGGACGCCATGGACGAGGCGTTCATACGCAAGCTCGCGCCGGCGCTCGCGGGCGCGCGGCTCGAGGGGAGCGCGCTCGCCGAGCGGATTCAAAAAATCGGATGTGAAAACCTGGAAATTGCGGCAGACATTACGGCGTGGCTCTCGTCGAAAACGTTTTGACCGGCCGCATAGCGCGTTCCTTTTCGGGCACACTAAGCTCAGTCAATGAACAGGAGGATGCGTAATGTCCGGTAAGAGAGCAGGAACCCAGACCATTGGCTGCCGCGTTACCAGTTGTCGCTACAACAGCGAGGGGAGCGGATGTTCGCTTTCCAAAATCGAGGTCGAGCCTTCACCCAATTGCCATAGCGGCGAGGCGTGTGACGAAAGCCTTTGCGGAAGCTACGTATCTCGCAACTGACGCGGTAAAAAAGAGGAGGGGCAATACGCTCCTCCTTTTTTATGTCCGCATGCGGCGGATTTACTGGAATTCCATGTTTCGGGCGTCCGGATTTCAATTGTCATTTATGTTTCAATATGCTAAAATCCGTATTAAATAACAACGCGCGGCGCTACTCCACAAAATAGCCCGCAGACGTTGGAAAAAGGAGGCCGTTCCAACCGCGCGGGCTCGCGGTGCGGCAGTGTGGAGACCTGCCGTAATGCGCGTCGTATCAATTTTGCGCGCGCGAGGCGTATTCCGCGGAGGCGGGTGCGCCGGAGCCCGGATGTATGGCAAGCGTAACCCTCAAAGACGTCAAAAAGGTCTACCCCTACGCGAACGAAGGCAAGAAGGACAGGAAAAAGGAAGTCGAGGACCCCAACGTCGAAAGGCCGGTGCTCGAGGTAACAGAGAAGGGCGTCGTCGCCGTGCAGGAGTTCAACCTCGAGATCAGGGACAAGGAGTTCATCGTGCTTGTCGGCCCCTCGGGCTGCGGCAAATCGACGACGCTGCGCATGATCGCGGGCCTCGAGGAGATTACGGAGGGCGAGATTTACATCGACGACCGGCTCGTCAACGACGTGCCTCCCAAGGACAGGGACATCGCCATGGTGTTCCAGAACTACGCGCTCTATCCGCACATGACGGTCTACGAGAACATGGCCTTCGCGCTCAAGCTCAGGAAGACTCCGAAGGACGAGATCGAGCGCAAGGTGCGGGAAGCCGCGGAGATCCTGGGCATTACCGAGCTTCTTAGCCGCAAGCCCAAGGCGCTTTCCGGCGGACAGAAGCAGCGCGTCGCCATCGGCCGCGCCATCGTGCGCGAGCCCAAGGTGTTCCTCCTGGACGAACCTCTCTCCAACCTCGACGCCAAGCTGAGGAACCAGATGCGCGCGGAGCTCATCAAACTGAGGAAGCGCATCGACACCACCTTCGTCTACGTCACGCACGACCAGATCGAGGCCATGACGCTCGGGGACCGCATCGTCATCATGCGCAACGGCTTTATCATGCAGATCGGCACGCCGCAGGAGGTGTTCAACCACCCGGCGAACCTGTTCGTCGCGGGCTTCATCGGCACGCCGCAGATGAACTTCTTCGACGCCAGGCTCGCGGGAGGCCCGGGCGCGTACGAGGCGCAGTTCCTCGGCGCGCGCGTTCCGCTCGACCCCGCCGCGCAGGAGGCTTTGCGCGACGGCGGCGCCGGAAACAAGGATATCGTCGTGGGCGTGCGGCCGGAGCACATCGGCCTCACGGATGGCGAGGGCGTCGCGGCCACCGTGGACGTTTCCGAGATGATGGGCAGCGAGATTTTCCTGCACGTGGACGCAGAGGGCAAGGACGTCGTCATCCGCATCCCGACGACCGAGCTTCCCGCGAAATACCGCGGCGGCATCCCCTCGGGCGAGCGCATCAAATTCCGCTTCGACCCGGCCCTCGCGCACGTTTTCGATAAGAGCACCGAGAAAAACATCATTCCGTAATCGAAACTTATTGAAACCCCGGGGATTGTCAAGGGGCCGCGGCCCCTTGACTTTCATTCCGGCTTTGACGACACGCGCGTCAAAACGGATGAAAGCCGTAGGCGTTCGTACCTTTCACGCTTTGCCGCTCGGAAATACCGCAGTATTTTGGGCAAAGCGTGCAGTCTAAAAAAAAGCGGCTTTGTCGCTTTTTTGAAAGCGAAGCGCAGCGCGGGGCGGATTCGTTCCGCCCCGTTTTTTTGAAAGGAAACGGCAGAATATGGACATCTCTCCCCGCGAACGGGAAACGCTCGCCCTGCTCGACGCCCGCGGCGTATCGTATGCGCGCATCGAACATCCCCTCGCGTTGACCATGCGGGATTGCGAGGCCGTGGGCGCACAGCTCGGCGCGCGCCACTTCAAAAACCTGTTCCTCGTCAACCGGCGGGGCACGGAGTTTTATTTGCTGCTCATCGCGGCGCAAAAGTCGTTCCGCACGGCGGAAATGTCAAAGCGGCTCGGCGTGTCGCGGCTGTCGTTCGCCACGAACGCGCAGCTTATGGAAAAGCTCGGCCTCCTGCCCGGCAGCGTCACGCCGCTCGCGCTGGCCCGCCCCGGCGCGCGGGACGTGACTGTCGTCATCGACCGGGAAATACTCGATATGGGCCTCGTCTGCGTCCATCCCTGCGCCTCGACGGCCTCGCTCGCGCTTGAATGGCGCGACGTGCTCGCCTTCATCGAAAGCTGCGGCAACCGCGCGGTGGTTCTGGATATCGCGGACGCGCCGGTTTGACAAGCCCCCATGCGCGCTCCTATAATGAGCGTAGCGGCATCTCCATCCCCCGTTAAGGAGCGTTTGGTATGAAACTCGGCGTCGTCGGCTTGCCCAACGTGGGCAAATCTACACTGTTCAACGCCATCACGCGCGCGGGCGCGGCGGCGGCGAACTATCCTTTTTGCACCATAGAGCCCAACGTGGGCATCGTCGCCGTGCCGGACGAGCGGCTCGACGTGCTCGCGGCAATGTATTCCCCCGAGAAGTACACGCCCACGGCCATCGAGTTCGTGGACATCGCGGGCCTCGTCAGGGACGCGCACAAAGGCGAGGGCCTCGGCAACAAGTTCCTCTCGCACATACGCGAGGTGGACGCCGTCGTCCACGTCGTGCGCTGCTTCGAGGGCGGCAACGTCGTGCACGTCGACGGCTCGGTGAGCCCCGCGCGGGATGTGGAAACCATCGAAATCGAGCTGATCTTCGCCGACCTCGAGACCGTCGAGCGCCGCGCGGAGCGCGCGAGGAAGGCCAGCAAGTCGGGCGACAAGGCCGTCGCCGCGGAGGCGGATTTTTACGAGGCCATCAAGGCCTGGCTCGAGGCGGGCAAGCCCGTGCGCACCATGCCCATGGACGAGAAGCAGGCGGAGTTCGCAAAAAGCCTGTTCCTTCTCACGACAAAGCCCGTCATCTATGTGGCCAACATCGCCGAGGGCGACATCGGCATGCCCGACAACGCGCATGTTCGCGCCGTAAAGCAGATCGCGGCCGCCGAGGGCGCGGAGGCCGTCGTCATTTGCGCCAGGGTCGAGGAGGAGATCGCCGAGCTTTCCCGCGAGGAGAAAGAGGCGTTCATCGAGGAGCTGGGCATAGGCGAGAGCGGCCTCGACAAGCTCGTGCGCGCGTGCTACAAGCTGCTCGGGCTTATCAGTTTCCTGACCGCGGGGCCTAAGGAGGTGCGCGCGTGGACCATAGAGCGCGGCACGAAGGCGCCGCAGGCCGCGGGCAAGATCCACACGGACTTCGAGCGTGGCTTCATCCGCGCGGAAATCGTGCCGTTCGAAACGCTCAGGCAGTTCGGCTCCATGCAATCCTGCAAGGAGAAAGGGCTCGTGCGCAGCGAGGGCAAGGATTACGTCATGCAGGACGGCGACGTGACGCTGTTCCGGTTTAACGTGTAGGGCAATTGACAATTGAAAATTGACAATTGACAATCAGAGAACGCCGCCTGCGGGCGGGGCACGGAGCAATTGACAATTGAAAATTGACAATTGACAATCAGAGAACGCCGCCTGCGGGCGGGGTTTCGTGCGGGGACGGATTCCGAGGGCCGCATCCGCCCGCGCTTTGCCGGGAGAAAACATGGATCTTCGCATCAAGGTATTCCTCCGAAAAAATCCGTACGATACCTCCCGCGTGTCGCCGCATTTCGTCGCGGCGGCGCGGGAAAACCTGCGCTTCCACGCGCGGCGCTGCCCGGAATACGCGAAGCTTCTCGCTTCTTTTGATTTTGATCCCGATTCGCTGAAAACGGAGGACGATCTCCCCCGCATACCGCCGCTGCCCACGCTCTTTCTCAAGCGGCACAAACTTCTGAGCGTTCCCGAGGAAAAAATCGTGCTTCGCGCGGCCTCGTCCGGCACGAGCGGGGCGCGCAGCGCACTCGCTTTCGACGCGGCGAGCTATCGTTTGGGCGCAGGCGCGCTCGTCAGGCTGTTCGGCTATCTCGGCCTCATCTCGGCGGTTCCCGCCAACTATGTCGTATTGAGCTATCCGCCCGGCGAGGGCATGGAGCTTGGCGCGGCGAAAACCGCGCTTGGCGCGACGCGCTTCGCGCCCGCGCTCTCGCGCATCTACGCGCTCAGGCGGGACGGAGGCGGCTATGCGCCCGATATCGAGGGCGTCGCCGCGGCGCTCTCGCGCTTCGCAAAGGAGCCCTTCCCCGTGCGCTTCACGGGCTTCCCGGCGTATCTGTACGCGCTGTGCGGCATGATGGAGGCGTGCGGCATGGCGCTCAAATTGCCGCGCGGCTCGCTCGCGCTTCTCGGCGGCGGCTTCAAGGGAATGGACGCTGACGCGCAGGCGCTGCGCCCGCTCGCGGAACGCGCGCTCGGGCTGCCGCGCGAACGCATCTTCGAGTTCTTCAGCGCGGCGGAGCATCCGCTGGCGTATTACAAATGCAAAAACGGGCATTTCCACATCCCCGCGTACAGCCGCGTCTACATCCGCGGCGCGGACGGGATATCCGTGCTGCCCGACGGGGAGGCGGGGCTTTTGAGCTTCGTGTCGCCCTTGGTCACGAGCATGCCGCTCCTCTCGCTCATGACGGACGACGTGGCCGTCCGCTCTGCCGGCGGCTGCGGCTGCGGCATCGAGTCGCCTTACTTCGCGCTGCTCGGGCGCGCGGGCGGCTCGGGCGTCGTCACCTGCGCCGCCAACGCCGCGCAGACGCTCGCGGGCGGGGAAGGAGGGGACAAGCGTGTTTGAGGAGCTTTCCCGGTCGATCAACCTCGCGCTCGCCAAGCCCGTTCCGCCGGTCGATGCCGTGATCGCCGCGTGCGACAGGCTCGCGGGCATGCTCAACGAAGAAACGCACGCCCCGCTGCTCATGCGCCTGGGCATGGGCCGCGGGAAGGCGCTGTGGGAGCTCGCGCACGCGAAGCGCATGATGAGCAGGCCGTATCTTGAGCAGCGCGTTCGCGCGGAGTTCGGCGCGGCGGGCATTCCGGGCAGGCGGGAGTACGTGCCTTTGGGAGAAACGCAAACCGTGATCGAGGAGTGGCGGCCGCTCGGCGTGCTCCTTCACATTTCCGCGGGCAACGCCGACGCTCTGCCGGCCTACTCGGTCATAGAAGGGCTAATCACGGGCAACGTCAACCTGCTCAAACTCCCCGAGGGGGAGAGCGGGCTTTCCGCGGGCATACTCGAGGCGCTGTGCGCGGCGGAGCCTTGTCTCGCGGACAGGGTACACATACTCGACGTCCGCTCGCGCGAGACGGAGAAGCTCAAAGCCCTCGCCGTGCTCGCGGACGGCATTGCCCTGTGGGGGTCGGACGAGGCCGTGCGCGCGGTGCGCGCGCTCGCCGAACCGCGGACAAAGCTCATCGAGTGGGGGAACAGGCTCAGTTTCGCCTACGTTTCGCCGGAAGCAGCCGACGAATTCCTGCGCGGCGTCGCGCGGGACATGGCCTTCACGAACCAGCTCTACTGCTCCTCCGCGCAGGGCATTTTCGTCGATACGCAGGAGTGGGAGGACGTCCGCCGCATCGCTTCGCGCTTCCTGCCGCTGCTCGAAGCCGAGGCGCGCGATCATCCCGCGAACCTCGACGCCTTCGCGCGCGCGGGGCTTTCCTTCGGCCTCCTGGCGGATTCTCTCGAGGCGCGCCTTTCGGGTGAGTGGGAGCTCCTTCGCGGGGAAAATTGCAGCGTCGCGGCGTATCCGGATTTCGCGCTCGCATCTTCCCGGCAATACGCCAACTGCTGGGTGCGGCCGCTGCCGCGCGGGCAGATCATAGAAAGGCTCCGCCCGCACGCGGGGCTGTTGCAGACCGTGGCGCTTCAGTGCGCGGACGGCGTCCGCGCGCAGGTCGCGCACGCGCTGTTCGCCGCGGGCGCGGCGCGCGTCACGGACGGCTTTCACATGTCGCAGACCTATTGCGCCATGCCGCGCGACGGAATGCTTCCGCTCTCGCGCTGCATGAAGCGGGTGAGTATGGCGCGCGAAAACGGCGTGTGATATAATGCCCGCATGAAGGAAAAGATCGCGGCGTTTATCCGGGAAAACGGGCTGATCCCCGCGGGAAGCGGGGTCGTCGCGGGCGTGAGCGGGGGCGCGGATTCCGTGGCGCTGCTGCGCGCGCTGACGTTGCTTGCGCCGGGGATGGGTTTTTCCGTGTTCGCCGCGCACCTCAACCACGGCATACGCGGGGAGGAGGCCGACGCGGACGAAGCTTTCGTCGCGGACCTGTGCGAAAGCTGGGGCGTGCCGCTGATCCGCGAAAAGCTCGATATTCCCGCGCTCGCGCGCGCGCATTCCCGCACGCTCGAGCAGGAGGGGCGCGAGGCGCGCTACGCGTTTTTCGAGCGGGCGAAGGCGCGCTTCGGCGCGGACCTCGTCGCGGTCGCCCACCATAAGGACGACCAGGCTGAAAGCGTATTGCTGCACCTGACGCGGGGGAGCGGCCTCGCGGGCCTTGCGGGCATGCGGCCCAGGCGCGGGAGCCTCATCCGCCCCATGCTGTGCGTGCGCCGCGCCGAGATCGAGGCGTATCTCGAGGCCGAGGGCATCCCCTACCGCACGGACGCGACCAACCTCGTGCCCGCAGGCACGCGCAACCGCCTCAGGCTCGACGTGATCCCGTACATCGAGGCGCACATCAACCCGGCGTTCACGGAAATGCTCTGCTCCGGGGCGGAGCTTCTCAGGCGGGATGAGGACTACCTCGCGGACGCCGCGCGCGAAGCGCTCGCGCAGGCTTTGCGGGAGGGCGGGTACGACCGCGCGCAGCTTCTTGCGCTGCCGCCGCCCATAAGGACCCGCGCCGTGCGCCTCGCGCTGGCCGCAATCGGCGCGGACGTGGACGTCGAGCGCACGCACGTCGAAAAGGCGTGCGAGCTTCTCGCGGCGAAAACCGGCGCGCGGCTCGACTTGCCGGGCGCGCGCGTGCGCACGAGCTACGGCCTCGTGTTCTTCGGGAAGCCGGGGAAGCCCGCGCCGCGGGAATTCGAATCGAAGCTCGCGATCCCCGGGGATACCGCCGCGCCGGAGGGCGTTTTTCGCGCCGAGATCACGCCGGATACGGCGGTCACGGCCGACCCGTACGTCGCCTGCTTCGACCTGGACAGGCTCCCGCCGGACGTCGTCGCCCGCCGCAGGAGGGCGGGGGACCGGTTCTTCCCGCTCGGCGCGCCGGGGAGCCGCAAGCTCAAGGAATGCTTCATCGACCGGAAGGTCCCGCGCGAGGCGCGCGACGCGCCGCTGCTCGCCTCGGGGAGCGATGTGCTCTTCGTGCCGGGCTTTCGCATCGCCGAGTCCGTGAAGGTGATTGGGGAAACGACGCGCGTGCTGCGCGTTACATATATTTCCACAGGAAAAAAAGGAGGAACCGAATGACGCAGCGCACCGACATGAACAGGGACATCGACCATGTGCTCATCAGCGCGGAGCAGATCGGCCGCAGGGTCAGGGAGCTGGGCGCGCAGATCAGCGAGGATTACGAAGGCAAGGACGTCGTGCTCGTATGCATACTCAAAGGCGCGGTGATTTTCTTTTCGGATCTCGCGCGCGCGATCACCTGCCACATGGAGATGGATTTCCTTTCGATCTCAAGCTATGGCAACAACACCAAAACCTCCGGCATCGTTCGCATCTCCAAGGATATGGATACCTCCATCACGGGGCGGCACGTGCTCATCGTCGAGGACATCATGGACAGCGGCCTCACGCTCAACCACCTGACGCATCTGCTGAAGGCGCGCGAGCCCGCGAGCCTGAGGATCGCGTGCCTGCTCGACAAGCCCGAGCGGCGCGAGTGCGCCATCACGCCGGACTACGTGGGCTTCGTGATCCCCAACGAGTTCGTGCTCGGCTACGGCCTCGATTACGAGCAGAGGTACAGGAATCTGCCGTACGTGGGGGTTATGAAGACGTAACAGGCCGCCGCCGCCATAACCCGGGCTGAAACGGAAAACGGGGAATCCCTGCGGGGAAAAGCAGGGATTCTTCTTTACCCTTTCTCCGGAAATTCGGTTTCGCGCAGACCGAAGCCGGGGGGATTGGCCGCTTGTTTCGGCCAAATCCCCCCGGCTTTTCATTGTTATTGCTCGGTTGCTGCGTGTTTCTCTGCTTTAACTGGCGATTAGCTCGCCAGCCGGCAATTGCCCGGCGTTTTACTTGATTTCGACCGTCGCGCCGACTTCCTTGAACATGGCGGCGATCTTCTCGCACTCTTCCTTGGAAACGCCTTCCTTGAGGGGCTTGGGCGCGCCGTCCACGAGGTCCTTGGCTTCCTTGAGGCCCAGGCCCGTCAGCTCGCGCACGGCCTTGATGACCTTGATCTTCTCGGGGCCGACTTCCTTGAGTATGGCGTCGAACTCGGTCTTTTCCTCGACCTCCTCGGCGGGGCCCGCGGCGGGACCCGCGACGGCGACGGCGGTCGCGGCGGCGGATACGCCGAACTCCTCCTCGAGGGCTTTGACGAGCTCTGCGAGCTCCAGAACGGTCATGGACTTGATGTCCGCAATCAGCTGCTCCTTATTCATGTTATCTTCCTCCCATATTTATTCGGTTGATGGTGTGCCGCTTTACTCCGCGGCGGCCGCGGGTTCGCCGCGCTTCTTGGCGATCTGGTCGAGCGCGATGACGAAGCCGGAAATCGGGCTCATCATGCTGCCCAGCAGCCTTGCGATGAGCTGCTCGCGCGAGGGCAGGTCGGCCAGGGTTTCCATCGCCGCGGCGTTGGCCACGGTGCCGTTGATGAGGCCGCCCTTGATCGCGCACTTCTTGAGTTTTTTGACGGAGTCCCTGAGTATGCGCGCGGGCGCGACGGGATCGTCGTACCCGAAGGCGAACGCGGAGGGGCCCTTGAGATGCTCGCCGAACGAGGCGTCGATGCCGGCGGCCTGCGCCGCGCGCTCGACCATGCCGTTCTTGAGCACGACGTACTCGACGCCGGCGTTGCGCATATCCTTGCGAAGGTTCGTGACCTCCTCGACCGTAAGGCCGCGGTAATCGAACACCACCATGGACTGTGCCTTTTCGATGCGCGCCCTGATCTCTTCGACCTGCTGCGCTTTCATCTCGATGTTCTTGATGTTTGCCATAGTTTCACCTCCTTGAAAATAAAATCCTTTGCCTAAGACAAAGGATGAAAGGACGCCGTATGCTTGCGTCGCGCTTCACCTCGGCGGGATATTGAGCCGCAAAGCGGCACCTGCTGTCTTCGGCCTGCGGTATTTGATTTTCCACGGGGCAGTGTATCACACCGCCCCGCGGTTGTCAACGATGGTTTAGAACTTCAACCCGCTGAATTTCACGCCCGGGCCCATGGTGGTCGAGAGCACGAGGCTCTTGATGTAGGTGCCCTTGGCGGAGGCGGGCTTGGCCTTGATGACGGCGTCCATGAGCGCGGAGAGGTTCTCGACGAGCTTCTCGCCGCCGAAGGATACCTTGCCCACCGGCACGTGTATGATGGAGGTCTTGTCCACGCGGTATTCGACCTTGCCGGCCTTGATGTCCGCGATGGCCTTGGCGACGTCCATGGTCACGGTGCCGCTCTTGGGGTTGGGCATAAGGCCTTTGGGACCGAGTATGCGCGCGATGCGGCCGATGGTGCCCATCATGTCCGGAGTCGCGACGCACACGTCGAAATCGAACCAGTTCTCGGTCTGGATCTTCTTGACCATGTCGTCGTCGCCCACGTAATCCGCGCCGGCGTCCTGCGCCTCCCTGGCCTTGTCGCCCTTGGCGAAGACCAGCACGCGGACCTTCTTGCCCGTGCCGTGCGGCAGCACAACCGTGCCGCGGACCTGCTGGTCGGCGTGGCGGGGGTCTACGCCCAGGCGGATGCTCGCCTCGACGGTTTCGTCGAACTTGGCCTTCGAGGTGGAGATGACCACGTCCATGCCCTCGCGCGGGTCATAGAGCTTCTGGGGATCGACCAGCTTTACGCTTTCCTGATACTTTTTGCCATGCTTCATATTATTTTCCTTCCTGTGGTAGTAGCGGCCTTTGGCCTCCCACTTCTATATCAGGGCGGCGCCCATCAGTCCACTACGGTGACGCCCATGCTGCGGGCGGTGCCGGCGACCATGCTCATGGCGGCCTCAATGCTTGCGGCGTTGAGGTCGGGCATCTTCATGGCCGCGATCTCGCGGACCTGCGCCTGGGTGATCTTGGCGACCTTGTCCGCGTTCGGGCGGCCGGAGCCGGACTGGAGGCCGCAATACTTCTTGATGAGCACGCTGGCGGGCGGGGTTTTGGTCACGAAGGTGAAGGTGCGGTCCTGATAAACGGTGATCACGACCGGGATGATCAGCCCCATGTCCTTGGCGGTGCGCTCGTTGAACTCCTTGCAGAAGCCCATGATGTTGACCTGATGCTGGCCGAGCGCGGGGCCGACCGGCGGCGCGGGCGTTGCTTTGCCGGCAGGGATCTGCAGCTTCACAAAGCCTGTGATCTTCTTTGCCATTGAAATTTCCTCCTAAAAATAATGTGGTGCGAGCGGACAAATCTTATGTCCTCCCACCTATGCGAACCCCGGAGGGGTGCATACCTGAACTGCTTGCCTCGCAGTTCACAATGGTCGCCGCGCGTCGCCGTGGGAACGGCTTCCTTCGGCTCCCCTGTTCACTGGCCTTGCGCCTCGCTCCGTCCGCCTCTGACAGCGCTCGGCTCCGGCCTAACACTATATGGACCCCAAACTAAGAAGGGGTACATACCTGAATAAACGTTCGGCGGCGCAACTAATAATTGTAGTGATTCACCATTCACTATTAGTTGTTAGCTGCAAAAGCTCTTCAGAGCTTTTGCACCTGTATGTAGTCGAGCTCCACCGGCGTGTTGCGCCCGAACATCGACACAACCAGCTTGACCTTCTGCCGCTCGGGATCGAGCGCCTCGACGGTGCCTATGAAGTTCTCGAGAGGCCCGGAGATCACGCGCACGCTTTCGCCCACGACGATGTCCAGCTCGATGGGAATGTGCTCCACGCCCATGGCCGTGACTTCCTCGTCGGTGAGGGGGATGGGCTTGCTTCCCGGCCCCACGAAGCCCGTGACGCCGCGGGTGTTGCGCACGACGTACCAGGTGTTGTCGTTCATGATCATCTTGACCATGACGTAGCCGGGGAAGAGCTTGCGCTGGACGACCTTGCGCTTGGAGTCTTTCATCTCCACGACTTCCTCCGTGGGGTACTTGACCTCCAGGATCAGGTCCTGCAGGCTGCGGTTCTCCACGGTCTTTTCAAGGTCTTCCTTAACCTTGTTCTCGTAGCCCGAATAGGTATGGACTACATACCATTTGGCTTCCTCGGACATAATGCTCCTCAGTTGGCCGCGGCCGGCGTGGCGGCCGCATCCGGGGTAGCGGTTGCCTCGGGCGTTGGGGTCGCCTCGGGCGTCGCGGTCGCGCTGACGGCGGCGCCGAGATCGACGGCGCTCAGCGCCGTGAAGCCCTTGCCGAAGCCGAAGTCGAGCACGCCGATCATCACCGAGATGATCACGATGAACGCCAGCACCGTCGCCGTATAGGCGATCAGCTCCTTGGGCGTCGGCCAGGTGACCTTCTTGAGCTCGCCGTACACCTCGCGGAAGAACTTGCCCGCGCGCTGGAGAATGTTGGGTCCGGCGGACCTGCCCTTTTCCTTCTTGTCCTTCTTGTCCGTATCCTTGGCCATCGTGCTCTCCTTTGCTTACTTGGCTTCCCTGTGCGGGGTGTGCTTGCGGCAGAAGCGGCAATACTTGCTGAACTCCACGCGGTCGGGATCGTTCTTCTTGTTCTTGAACGTATTGTAGTTCCTCTGCTTGCACTCCGTGCAGGCCAACGTGATCTTGACGCGCATTCCGGTAACCTCCTGTATTTCACGGCACGCCGCCGCCATCGCAAACTACGTACCTAAATAAACCCCCCTCGCGGGGGATACCTTCAATAATCTACCACACGGACGTATCGATGTCAACGAAAAGAAATGCAAAAACGCTGGTTTTTTCAGGCAGTTTTGGGGCGTTTGTACCTGTGTTTGCGCGATGCCGCCATATGTTGTGGCGCTCTCATCGCGGCCTTCCGGAGCGCCCGCGCGGCTGCCTTGCGTTGCGGCTCACGGACGGATAGACGCCGTGTCTCCCGGCGGGCGGAAAGGGGGCGCGCGCGTTGCGTACGCTGCGCCTGACGCCGTAGCCCTGCGTGGACGGGGCGGGCTTTTGCGTACCGGCGCCTTTCTCGACGTAGGCGGTCTCGGCGCCTTCTTTGCCCGAGGGGGTAAAAAGCCTGTTCGCCATGGATACGATCGAGAGCGCGGCCTCGCTTTTGACATCGGGCATGCGCAGCGCCTCCCGCATGAGGCGCTCCGCGCGCTCTTCGCGTTTGATTGAGCGGTTCGCCCCGGCGGGGGAGGAAAACGGCGTTTCCGCCGCCCGGCTCGCGGGGACGATGCGCTCCCTTTGCGCCTGCGTCTGAGCCTGCGTTTGGTCCTGCGCCTGCGGCGGCCTTGCTTGGGCGGGCTTCGGGGAAACCGCTTCCGGCTCCGGGACGGCCGCAGCCTCCGCCGCGCGGACGGGTTCCTCCGCGCGCTGCCGCGCGGCCGGGGGCTTCGGCCCGGACCCTTGCGCGAGCGCGAGCTGCACGCGCAGCGCCGCCGCTTCCATCTGCGCGCGGGTCAGGCCGGAAAATCCGCTGGCGACGATCTTCCCCGCGCGGGAGACGAGCACGCCGGAGGCGTCCTTCGCGTTTGCGGGGAGGCTCGCCGTCATCGCGGGACCGAGCGGCGCGCGCAACAGCGCGCCCGCGCCGTGCACGAGCCACGCCACATACTCTCCGTCCCCGCGGGGGAGGAGTTCCACGGCGAGCGCGCCGGACGAGCCCTCGTACGACAGGCGCGCCGCGCCGCGCGCCTCGCCCTGAAGCGCGAACAGCTTTCGATTTGGCATTATATCATCCTCCGCGCGAATTTCATACTTATATATATTGCCGTCGCCGGGATATGATATAATCGACGCGATGAAAATACCGGAGGAAATGGGGATATGCGGGAAATGCTTGACGAAAAGGGACGCACGCTCGCGCGATTTCTCGCCGAGTACGACATAGACAAGTACCGCCGCCCGTCCTGCGCGGTCGACATGGCGGTGTTCACCGACGAACAGGAACCCTCCGTGCTGCTCATCCGGCGGCGCAACCATCCCTACATCGGCCGCTGGGCGCTGCCGGGCGGCTTCGTCGGGTTCGACGAAACGCTCGAGCACGCCGCCGCGCGCGAGCTCGAGGAGGAAACGGGCGTAACGGACGCGGAGCTTCACCCGTTCGGCGTGTTCGACGCGGTGGACCGCGACCCGCGCACGCGCGTCATTTCGACCGGGTTTTACGCCGTGCTGCCGCGCGAGCGGCTTTGCTTTCGCGCGGGGGACGATGCCGCAGACGCCGCGCTTTTCTGCGTAACTTCCGTGCGCGAGCTCGCGCACAGCGCCGCGGCCTCGATCTTGGGCATAACGCTCGTCGGGCCGGCTCTCATAGAATGCCGCGCGCGCGTGCTCTACGGCGCGCGCGGCGAGAAGGTCGTTCCCCTGGCAAAGCCCGGCGAAGGGGGCCTCGCCGCCGACCACGACTGCATTTTGCTGAGCGCGCTGCGCGCTTTAAACAATTGACAATTGAAAATTGACAATTGACAATCGGCTTACAATCGAACGGGCTTTCGCTTTAAGGTGCGCAAGCCCGTTTTCGTTGGGTTCCTCACATGTTTTTCGCGGTTTTCTGTCCGCGATGCAAATAACCGGCAGCCAAACCGATTCACTTGATTGTCAATTGTCCATTGTCAATTGTCAATTGTCAATTATTCATCGATCACAAGGTACGGCCGCAGCCGCTCGAAGTCCGCCGGATTGCTCACGACCAGCTCCACGCAGGTGATGCGCTCGTCCTGGAACATCTGCGTCAGGGCGATGTACTGGCAGAGCGTGGACTTGAGGTTGAGCCTGTCCCCCTCCTGCGTGACGAGCTCCACGCGGCCGGGGCAGGCGTTGACCGCCGCGAAGAAGAGCCGCGGCTCGGCGATATTGGTGATCTTCATACTCTCACTCCCATTCTATGGCGCCCACGGAGGCGAGGTATTCCTCCGCGAAATCCATGTAGTCCTCCGCGAGGCGCATGGCGTACATTTTGTATTGGGGGAAGCGGGCCTTCATCCCCTCGAAGAGCACCTCGTAGGCCGCGTCGTCGTCGTATACTTCGCCCGCGTCCGCGCCCGACGCTTTCATATACTGTTCGTCGAGCGCCATGAGCGCGTCCACCATCGCGGGCAGCTCCCCTTCCTTGAGGAAGGAGAAATCCCCTTCGGCGTCGAATTTGCCGAGGATATACTTCTTCATTTCGTTGACATCCACATCGGCGTACATCATTTCACCCCCTTGAGCTGCGTTTCAAAATCGGCGAGCGCTTCTGCGAACGCGTCCAGAGAGGAAAGCACCGCCTCGGGCTTTGTGAGGTCCACGCCCGCGATCTTGAGTTCCTCGAGCGGATAGTCGCTGCCGCCCGTCGAGAGGAAGCGGAGGTAATCCGCCGCGTCCCCGGTCTTTAATATGCGCGTCGCGATGGCGACCGCGCTGCAAAAGCCCGTCGCGTACTGGTAAACGTAGAACGCGCGGTAGAAGTGCGGTATGCGCGCCCACTCGACCGCCTGGCAGTCGTCCACGACCGCGCCCTCGTAATAGAGCTCGTTGAGCGAGCGGTACAGCGCGTTGAGGCTCTCGGCCGTGAGCGGCTCGCCCGCCTCGTGCATCTCGTGCGCCTTGCGCTCGAACTCGGCGAACAGCGTCTGGCGGAACACGGTCGTGCGGAAGCCCTCGAGGAAGTGGTTCAACACGTACGCGCGCCGCGCGGGATTGGTTTCCGTCGCGAGCAGGTATTTGCACAACAGCACCTCGTTGACGGTCGAGGCCACCTCCGCGACGAGTATGTGGTAATCGTGGTTGACGTAATCCTGCGCCGCGTTGGATTTGTAGGAGTGCATGGCGTGGCCGAGCTCGTGCGCCATGGTGAAGGCGTCGTCGAGCTTGCCCGCGTAGTTCAGGAGGATGTACGGGTGCGAGCCGTACACGCCGCAGGAGAACGCGCCCGTGGTCTTGCCGCGGTTTTCGTAGGCGTCCATCCAGCGGTTGGCGTACGCTTCGTCGAGAAGCTTTCCGTATTCCTCGCCCAGCGGCGCGAGCGCCTTTTTAACGAGCGTTTTGCTCGCCTCATAGTCGATGTGGAAATCCACCTCGGGCAGCAGCGGGCAGTAGAGGTCGTACATGTGCAGCTCGTCGAGCCCGAGCGCCTGCTTTCGCACGGCGAGGTATTTTTTCATCGTCGAGAGGCGGGCGTGTATGGCCTCCGTGAGGCTGTCGAGCACGCTTACGGGCACGTTACTGCGGAACAGCGCGGCCTCGCAGGCGTTTTTGTAGCCGCGCGTCGAGGCGTCGTAGCAGTCGAGCTTGACGGAACCCGAATAGAGCGCGGCGATGGTGTTGATGAACTTGTTGTATTCGCCGAAGTATGTTTCGAACGCTTCCTTCCTCACGCGGCGGTCCGCGCTCTCGCGGTATACGCCGAAGCGCGCGTGCGTAAGCGGCGCCTTCTCCCCGTTTTCATCCGTGATGTCGGGGAAGGTCATGTCCACGCTCGAGAGCATCGTGAAGGCGTTGTGCGGCGTCTGCGCGGCGTCCCCGAGGCGGGCGAGCATCTCCTCGCGCGCGGCGTCGAGCGTGTGGGCGCGGGCGCGGCAGATGTCCTCGACCATGTGGCGGTAGGTCGCAAGGCCCGGGGACTGCATGTATTGCGCGAGCGTGTCCGCGGGGATGGCGAGCAGTTCCGGCGTCAGGAACGATTCCGCGGCGCGCGCGGATACGGACAGGCGCGTCGCCCGGGCTTCCATCTTCTGGTACTCGGGGTCGGAATTGTCCGCGCTCTTGTGCAGCATGGCGTAGACGTAGACGAGCTCGAGCTTCTGCTCCATGGCCATGACGGCGTCGAGCGCCGCCTGGAGGGCTTCCGCGCTCCTGCCAAGCGTGCCCGCGCGCGCGGGGATGCCTTCGATGAGCGCCTCCGTTTCCGAAAACGCCTTTTCCCATTCCGCTTTCGACGCGTAGATGTGGGCGAAGTCCCACAGGTAGCGCGGGTCCATATCCTTTCTGTGTTTAAGCTCCATATTCTCCTCCGTTGTTCTCATTGCCGGGCGCGCCGTCCTGCCCAACGCGCCGCGCGTCGTTCTGGTTCGTTTGCGCCGCCTCGTCGTAGTGCGCCTGCCCGGCCGGGTATGCTTCCGGCCCGCTTCGGGCTTCGGGCTTCTCCATGCGAAGCCACGCGTCTCCCTCGAGCCGTACGCGCGCGTCGTAGTAGAGCACGGTGTCGAGCGCGGGGACATAGAGCGTGCACACGATTGTCGCGCACGTTGCCGCGAGCGCGAGCACGGCCGAAATGACAATGCCCGCCGTGACGCTCGCCGCGCTTGCGGAATCGATGAGCAGCAGTATGCCGGGCAGCATCAGCGCGCCGAGCGCCAGCTCGCCGCACAGGACGATCAGCAGGAACAGCGCCTTTACACCGAGTATGCGGCCGAAGCGCTTTGAGGCGAGCTTGAGGGATCTTCCCACGGCGTCGAAGTTGAAAGCGCTCTCGTTGACCGCGACCGGATAGGTGAAGCACAGAAAGCTCTGCCCGCACAGCTGCACGCCGAACTGCAGTATCATCGTGAACAGGAAGAAGCCCGCGAGGCCCGCGCCGAAGCTCGAGATCAGGCGCAGCGGGTCCGCGAACGAACCGTTCCACGCGCGCTCCATCAGGCCGCCCGAGAAGATGGCGGGCAGCGCCGCCGCGGTCCCGGCGAAGCTGAATATGCCGCCGAACAGGCCCGACAGGATCGACTGCGCGATGCTCACGACGATGCCGCACACGACCAGGCAAAGGTAGGTCGTAAAAAAGCGCTTGAGCGCGTATTTCGAGCGGCGGAACAGGTTGCCCAAAGACGCGCCGTGGCCGTACACGCGCGCGGACATTTCCCCGTAAACCACGCCGCTGTAAATGGGCTGGTAGAGCAGAAACACCGCGAGCATCAGGGCAAGGAACAGCAACACCGCCACGACGATGCCGATGACGAAGTCCGCGCTCTCGTAATCGCCCTTGATGAGGCTGCCCAGCACCGGCGAGACCGCGACGGCCGCGCCGAATAAAAGTATGAGCTGCATGATGAGCGCATA
Organism: Firmicutes bacterium ADurb.Bin248; assembly: GCA_002069725.1. GTDB lineage: Bacteria > Bacillota > Clostridia > Christensenellales > CAG-138 > Phil1. Next base: position 104,512 of record MWBW01000001.1, read on the forward strand.
GAAGAAGGCCGCGCCGAAGTTGCGGCGCAGGAGCCTCCACGCGATGCCGAACGTGCCGCGCACCGTCAGCGGCCGGATGTCGATGGGTCCCTCGAATCTCATGCGGATCTCCTTTCGCAAAGCCGCGTCGGAGCAGCTTTTGCACGATAATGTCTTTGGGGATTGCCAAGGGGCCGCGCCCCTTTATTTTTATTCCGGCTTTGACGAACAAGGCGGATTGCCGCGCGGCGGCAAGAGGGGATTTCCTGGGGCACATGCGCGTCAAAACGGATAAAAGCCGAAGGCTTTTGCACCCGTCGCGCTTTGGCGCCCGGAAACGCGCAGCGGTCCGGGCAAAGCGCGCAGCCTCAAAAAAGCGGCGGAGCCGGGTTTTTGAAAGACTAGAGCAGTTTCTTCGTTTGCACGTATACGTCCCCGCTGCCCACGGTGACCACGAGGTCGCCCGGGCGCGCGTTTTTCTCAAGATAGCTGTTGATTTCCTCGAAGGTCGCAAGGTATACGGCCTCCGATCCTCCCGCCCGGATGCCGCGCACCATGTCGCGCGCATGGACGCTTCCGTCGTCCTTCTCGCGGCCGGGGTAGATGTCCGGCACGAGCACGGCGTCCGCGTCGGCAAAGCAGGTCACGTTTTCGAGGAAAAGCGTCTTGGCGCGCGTGTAGGAGTTGCACTGGAACACGCAGTAGAGCTTCCCGTGACGCATGCGCTTTGCCGCGGCGAGCGTCGCGGCGATCTCGGCGGGGTGGTGCCCGTAGTCATGGTAGATCCTCACGCCGTTCTTCTCGCCGTAGAATTCGAAGCGCCTGCGCGTGTTCTCGAACCGGGCGAGGGCGAAGGAGATCTGCTCCATCGGCGCGCCGAGCGCGAGGGCGACCGCCGCGGCCGCCACCGCGTCTATGAGCGCGTGCCCTCCCGGCACCTTAAGCTTTATGCTGCCCAGTTTTTCCCCGCGGAACACGAGCTCGAACGAGGCGCAGCCGAACTCGTCGAACGCGACGTTTTCGGGGGTGTAATCCGCGTCCCTCATGCCGTAGGAAAGCTTGTTCCCCGCGTGCGCCGCGAGCAGCGCACGCACGCGCGGGTCGTCCGCGCAGCCGAGGAAAAGCCCGTCCCCGGGCAAAAGCGCGACGAATCTTCGGAACGCGTCAACGATGTGCTCCATATCCCCGTAGTAGTCGAGGTGGTCGTTGTCGATGTTGTTGACGAGCGCGACGGTGGGCCGGAGCGTCAAAAAGCTTTCGACGTACTCGCACGCCTCGGTGATGAACAGCTCGTGCGAGCCCAGGCGCACGCCGCCCTTGAGGAAATCCACGAAGCCGCCGACGTGCACCGTCGCGTCGAGCGCGCCGGTTTCGCAGATCAGCGCGAGCATCGAGGTGACGGTGGTCTTGCCGTGGCAGCCCGCGATGCCCGCGACCTGCCCGTAGCCCTCCGTGAGCTGCCCGAGCGCCGCGCTGCGCTCGATTTCGGGTATGCCCCGCGCCCGCGCCGCCGCGCGTTCGATGTTATCCGCCCTGACCGCCGCGGAGTAGATCACGAGATCCGCGTCGCCGAGGTTCCCCGCGTCGTGGCCGATGAAAACGGGTATTTTAAGCTCGGCCAGCCTCTGCGTGAACGGGGAAACATTCTGGTCCGAGCCCTGCACCGCGTATCCGCGCGCGTTAAGTATCTGCGCGAGGCCGCTCATCGAGCAGCCGCCGATGCCGATCAAATGGATGCGTTTGTGTTCGCTGATGTGCGCCATGTCAGACTCCCATATTGGTTTTCAAATACTGATTATACCACATGATAGACGCCCGCGCACGCGCGCGCGAAGGGCAGATCCCGAAACGCCTCCAAAGCGCGCCGCGCCGCTTCTTCCCGCTCGAATATGCCGAACACCGCGCTGCCGCTGCCCGTCATGGAAGCGGCAAGGGCGCCGGAGCGCCGCATGCGCGAAAGAAGCTCCGCGATCTCGGGCGCGAGCGAGCCGGCGGCGTCCGTCAGCGCGTTGCCGACGTGCGGGAGCAGCCCCGCGAAATCGCCCTTGCGGATGGCGGCGAGCGCGCCGTCCGTCGTGCCCGCGGGATAGGGCGGGCGGAGCCGCGCGAACACCTCCCGCGTCGAAGCGCCCCGCCCGGGCTTGACGACGAGCAGGTTCATGCGCATCGGCGTCAGGGGCGTTACGATCTCGCCCCGTCCCTCGCACAGCGCGAGGCCGCCCCGCATCAAAAACGGCACGTCGGAGCCGACGGACGAGGCGAGGCAAACCAGCTCCTCCTCTGTCAGCGCGCCGTAGCGGGCCTGCAGCGCGCTAAGCACCGCCGCCGCGTCCGCGGAGGAGCCGCCCAGGCCCGCCTCGGGCGGTATGTTCCGGCGGATGAACGCGCGCAGGCCCTTGCCGCCGCAGCGCGCGAGGTAGCCCTTTGCCGCGCGGTACGCGGCGCTGTCGTCCGGGAGCGGAGGGTCCGCCTCTATTCTTATGCCGGGCGCGTCGAAGCTAAGCGCGAGTTCGTCGGCAAGGTCGATGGCGAGCATGATTGTGCGAAGGCTGTGGTAGCCGTCCGCCGTTTTGCCCAGAACGTCGAGCGTGAGGTTGATCTTCCCGTAAGCCGCTGCATCCATACCTGCATTATATACAAGCCCGGCATAAAAATCACGCTTCCTGTCAATGCTAACCAAAGGATTTATGGGAATCACGGGAACGGAGGGGTTCTATGCTGACGAAACGCCTGCTTGCCGCCGCCGTCGCGGCGGCGCTCTGCCTGCTGACGGTTAAGCCCTGCGATGAAAACATACTCAGATTGCACGTGATCGCCAACAGCGACGGCGCCGCCGACCAGGCGGCCAAGCTCGCGGTCCGCGACGCGATACTCGCTTACGAAGCCGATATGGCGTCCTGTTCAAACAGCGGCCAGGCCAGGGCCGCGCTCATGGAGGACGGGGGAGAACTGCTCGATATAATTGAAGATACGCTGCGCGCGCAAGGCATGGACTACGGCGCGCAGCTCATGATCGGCGTCTACGATTTTCCCGACAGGACCTACGGGGACGCGTTTTACCCCGCGGGAAAATACGAGGCGCTGCGCGTCGTGCTCGGCGCGGGCGAGGGGCATAACTGGTGGTGCGTGATGTTTCCGCCGCTGTGCATATTGGAGCTTCCCGGCGGGAAAATTGACTATGAGGAGTTGGACGCCGACTTCGAGCTGGACGGACTCAAGCTCAACAGCCTGCTCCTGAAGCTCCTCAAAAGCATTGACGGAGGGAAGCTATGGCAAAGGATACGGGACATGCAAAATTCGCCGTAACGCTCGCTTTGGCGCTCGCGCTGTGCGTGCTGCTGCAGAGCGCGGCGTACGCGGCCTCGGTGCTCAAGGTCGGTTCGTCCGGGGACGAGGTGGTGACGCTGCAGACCAAGCTCAAGCGCTGGGGCTACTACACGGGCAGCATAGACGGCAAATTCGGCACGCAGACAAAGAAGGCCGTCGTCTATTTTCAACAGAAGAACGGCCTCGTGGCGGACGGCGTCGTCGGCCCCGCGACGGCCAAGGCCATGGGCATGGCGCTTTCGACCTCGAGCTCCGGCTCGAGCGGCGCGTCGAACTCAAACAGCGATCTCTACCTGCTCGCGCGGTGCGTCTACGGCGAGGCGCGCGGCGAACCCTACAAGGGGCAGGTCGCCGTGGCGGCGGTGATCTTAAACCGCGTCAAGAGCGGCGAATTTCCGGATTCGATCAGCGGCGTGATCTACCAGAGCGGCGCGTTCGACGCCGTGAAGGACGGGCAAGTCAATCTAACGCCGGATGAAACCTCAATCAAGGCCGCGACCGACGCCATGAACGGCTGGGACCCGACCAACGGCTGCCTGTTCTATTACAACCCGGCCACGAGCACGAACAAGTGGATGCTATCGCTTCCCGTCACGCTCTCCATCGGCCGGCACAACTTCTGCCTGGGGAATTGAATTATGAAATACGAAAAAGCTGAAAAAGCCGGTCACATCATCACCAGGGTGATCGTTCCGCTGGCCCTCGTGGTCGCGGTCGTGTCGCTCGCGTTCTGGGGCACGCAGCAGCGCGCGCTCGCGGACGAATACAAAAACACGGCCACCAACATGTACAAACGCGCGTTCAACGAGCTCTGCACGGATATGAACGATCTGCAGACGGCGCTGGGCAAGCTGCGCGTCGTGACGAGCCCGACGCAGAACGTGCTGCTCCTGGACGACATCTGGCGGATATCGGGCTCGTGCGTGAGCATGTTGAGCCAGATCCCCTCGAGCCACCTGGACGTCGGCGAACTGAACCTGTTCATCACGCGCGTGGGCGACTACGCGCATGCTCTCACCAAGAAGGCGCTCGCCGGGGAAACGGCCTCCGACGAGGACAGGGATCAGCTCGACCAGCTCTACGCGCGCTGCGGGGAGATCGCCAAAGACCTCAACGACCGCCTCTCGGTCGGAGACGTGCCCGTCGCCGCGATCACGAGCGACGAGTTCCTCACCGCCGTGGACGACACCTACGCGAGCACGGAGGACGAATCGAAGTTCCCCACGCTCATCTACGACGGCCCGTTCTCCGAGAGCACGCAGAAGCAGGAGGCGCGCGGCGTCACGGGGGACGAGGTCGACATGGACAAGGCGCGCGAGCTCGCGCTCAAGCTTGCGGACATCCCCTCGTTTGACAGCGAGGGCGACTCGAACGGCAAGATCCCCGCCTACGACTTCCACGGGACCTACGAAGACGGCCGCGAAGTGGATATTTCCATCACAAAGACCGGCGGGCTGCTGATTTGGCTCATGTCCTCGGCGACGGGCACGGCCTCCGGCATACCCGACGACGCGACCGTCGAGGAGCTTAAGAAGGCGGCGCTCGACTGGCTCTCCGCGCAGGGCTACGAGAGCATGAAGGCGACCTACGCGCAGTATTACGCGGGTACGGCGCTGATCAACTTCGCCTATGTCGAGAACGACGCCATCGTCTACAACGACCTGATCAAGGTATGGGTCGACCGGGAGACGCGCGGCATCGTGGGCGCGGACGCGCGCAACTACCTCTTCAGCCATGTCGAGCGGGACATACCCGCCCCGACGCTCTCCAAGGAAGAGGCCGAGGCAAAGGTCTCCGTCAACCTCGACATCGAGAGCAGCGAGCTCGCGCTCATCCCCGTGACGCCCACGAAAGAGAGGCTGTGCTACGAGTTCAAGGGCAAGTGCGACGGGGATGAGTACATCGTCTATATCGACGCCGAAACCGGAGAGGAACAGCAGATATTCGTGATCATCAACACCGAAAACGGGCAGCTCACGCTGTAAAATCAATCGTTTCAATCCGGGGATCGTCAAGGGGCCGCGGCCCCTTGACTTTTGATCCGGCTTCGGCGGCATGTGCGCCGAAACGGACGAAAGCCGGAGTTTTTTGGTTCCGCCGCGCTTTGGTCCGCGGCGGAAGCGCCGCCCGGAAACGCGCGGCATTTCAGGCAAGAGCCTGCAGGCTCAAAGAAACGGCGAAACCGCCGCTTTGAAGGCGAAGCCTGAATCGTTGACAAGCAAAAGAGAATACTTTATGATTAGTTAAATCGCACAGTTGCCTCATAACCGTGCGATTCTTTTACCCGGAGGCGCCCATGGAGGATGTATACCGCCTGCTTCTGGGGCAGGACGCCCCCGAATGGCGCGAGAGGCCGCCGGCGCTCGATTTCGCGGCGCTCGCGGCGCGCGCAAGCGCGCTTTTGCCCGAGGCGGGCGAGGCGGATGTTTCAACGCCGGAGGGCTTCGCGCTCGCCCGGCTCAAGACCCTCGCCCGCAAGCCGCGCGCCGGCATCCCCGGGGACGAGAGGGTCGGGCGCGCGCTGTGGCTCTGCATCGGCGCGATCGCCTTCCCGAACGAGCCCGCGCGCGCCCGGACGAGGCTTCGCGCGGCGGCGGAGGCATCGCTCGGGCTCACGCACGGCGTGCCCGCGCGCGAGCGCGAGGCGCTGCGCAGCCGCCTGGGCGCCGCGGCGGACGCCATGGCGCGGCTTTTATCCCTTGCGATCCGACAGAAAGGAGCTTGACGCATGGACATCAAATGGTATGGCCACAGCTGTTTCCTGATCGCGGCCGAAAGCGGCCTTAAAATCCTGACCGATCCCTACGACCCCAAGGTCGGCTATCCGATGCACAGCATCGCCTGCGACGTCGTGACCGCGAGCCACCAGCACTACGACCACAACTACTTCGCCATGTGCGAAGGGGACCCCCTGCGCATCACCGAGCCCGGCGAATACCGGGTCGGGGAGGTTTCCATCACGGGCGTACCGACCTTCCACGACGACGCGCGCGGGGAGAAGCGCGGGCGCAACATCGTGTTCGTGTTCGACATCGAGGGCATGCGCGTGGCGCACGCGGGGGACCTCGGGGAAATGCCGGACGAGGAGGCGCTCGCTGCCATCGGCCGCGTGGACGTGCTGCTCGTGCCCGTGGGCGGGTATTACACCATAGACGCGCGCGGCGCGCGCGAATTTGCCAACCGGCTCAAACCCAAGGTCGTCATCCCTATGCACTACCGCACGGCCGCGCTCGGGCGCAACTTCAAAATCAGCGACATCGATCCGTTCATCTCCACGCTGGCCAACTGCGCCATACACCGCCTGCGCCAGAGCGACTGCGTGCTGAGCAAGGAAAGCCTCGGCAACGACCGCGTCATCACGCTCGAGTACGCGGGGGAAGATGAATAATCGGCAACCGTATTGCCGGTTATTCAGCTAATAACCAATGACCAATGGTGAATAACTATATGGAAAACAGGCGGCTTCCGTTTTAAGGGAACCGCCTGAATCTCATATGATTATCAATTGTCAATTATCAATTATCAATTGCCCCCGTCACCTCAGCTCCACGCCCGCGAATATGAACCCCATGGGCGAAGCGCCGCTCGAAGTCAGCGTTACGGTCGCTGCGCACAGCTCGCCCGAGTCGGAGGTGCCGGGCACGCCGTAGAGTATCATGCCGTAGAGCACGAGGCCGGTATCGGTGCGCACGGCTTCGTCTATGCGCATCGACCAGACGCCGTGCGGATATACGGGCAGCATGTAGGCGTCCCCCTCGAGGCGGGTGCCGTCGCCCGCTTCGGCGAAGTCTGCCGGGAACGCGCCGGAGAAGAAGCGCGAATAGAGCGCCTCGTATTCCGCGCGCGCGACGGGCACGTAGAGCGCGTCCTCGGCGCCCGTGGTCAGCGTCAAAGTCATAAACGCGGTCGCGATGAAGGCGGGGGGCGAGGAGGAATCGAAGCCCGCGTAATAATCCATGCCGAACGCGGAAACCAGCGTGTCGAGCGGGCCGCGTATGGCCTCGTATTCCTCGGCGGAGATCACAGTGCCCACGGCATCCGGGTAGAAAGCCGCGCGGTCGACGAGGAACACCAGCATGCCGTCGTCCTCGGGCGCGAGCGTGCCCGGCGCCGCGACGAGGCCGAATCCCTCCTCCGTGACGAAAAAGCCGTTATAGAGGTCGAGCGCGTTGGGGATGTCGTCGAGCGTGACGTCCCCGTAGTACGCGGCCCGGTTCGCGTCGATGAGGTTGAACACCTGCTGCGCGGCCACTGCTTCCACGCCGTAGACGCCCGTGGCCGAGTAGAGCGACTCGCGCGCGCCGCCCGGCCCGAGCACGAGCACGCGCGGGAGCAGCTCTTCCCCGCCGCCGAACGAGGTGAACTCATAAAGGTAGACGTTGACGTAGTCGCCGCAAGCTTCCGCGCGGCACTCGACGCGCGTGTAGGGCACAGCGCCGCCTTCGGCCGCGTCCGCGTAGGGCAGGCGCTCCGCGCTCACGCGCTCGAGCAACTCCTCCTCGTAGAGCGCCGCCTGCGCGTTCATCGCCTCATACGCGGGGAACGCGTCGCCAAACACGGGAAGCGTGTAGTCGAGCCGGAACTGCGCGTCCGCCTCGCCCGCCCCGTCGGGATAGAACACGGTCTTGCCGGCGAAGCTCACGCCGTCCGCCTCGCCCAACGCGCCGGCCGCGGGAGTCCCCTCGGGCGTCATGGGCATTGCGGGCGTCGCGCCCTCGGCGGCGGGCGAGGTTTCGGGGAAGCCGGTCTGCCCGGGCGCGGGGGTATCGCCCGTCTGCGCGGGCGGGGCGAAGCCGATTTCATCGCAGCCCGATATGCTCAGCATCAACAGCAGCGCGGCAAAAGCCGCGAAAATTTTGAAAGCTTGCTTTTTCATGGATACAACTTATCACAACGCGCAGGCGCTTACAACTGAATAATTTGTGACAACTGCGCCCGCCATTGCGAAAAACGTGCGGAAGATTGTATAATAACATCAAATCAGGGAGGAGATGGAGGCATTATGTCGAACGCCGTGACCCCCGAGATGATACGGCTTCTCAACAGCGGCGACCAACGCGAGCTTCGGGCGTTTCTCACGCTCTACGCGAAGCCCGTATACGACCGCGCCATGGCCATAACCGGGAACGAGACGGACGCGCGCCGCGTCACGCGCCGCGTCGTGTCCGAAACGGCCCTGCTCGCCGTCAAGGGCGCGCTCGAGGAGGATGTGGACGCGCAGCTCATGAAACTGACCGACGCCTGCTGCAGCGAGGACCTTTTCTTTGCCAGGCTTGTGGACGAAACCATGCAGGAGCTTTCCGTCCGCCCGGCCGGCGAGCCGGACAGGCTCCTGCCGCGCGCCCCGGCTTTCGCGCCCGAGCCCCCGCAGGATCCGCCCGCGCAGAAAAAGGTTGTTCCCGCCGAGGCGCCGCCGCCCGACGCCGCGCCCGCGCCAAGGGAAGCGCCCGAGGCGCCCCCGCCCTTGTACGTGTCCGACCTCGCCCCGGCCCAAGAGGTCGATGTGCCCGACCTTTTCGCCGAGGAGGAAGCCGAGGCCGAGGCCGAGGGCAAAAAGGCCGGCCCGCTGATGGTGGTGCTGATCTTTACGCTCTCGCTGATCACCATCGCGCTCGTATGGGTGCTGCTCGTGAAGCTCATGTACGTCGGCGCGATACCCAAGTTCGATTTCGGTTTTGCCGAATGGTTCAACGCGCACATGTTTAAATTGTATTAAGCGTATATCCTTGCATCCGTTTGTGCTGGATATGATATAATAAACGAAGAAAGGGGGGGTGTCGTATGGAATTTTTCGCGCAATACATCGCGGGATGGAGCCTCGTCGCGCTGATCTGCCTGATCGCGGGGCTCGTGCTGATGGTGGTTGAAATGTTCATCCCCGGTATGGGCGTGCCCGGCATACTCGGCTTCCTGCTGCTCATCGCGGCGGTGGTGCTCAGGGCGAACTCGTTCGCAAACGGCGCGATGACGCTCGCCATCATACTGGTGCTGCTCTGCGGCGCGGGGTTTTTCATCTTCCGCTCGTTCCGCAGGGGCGCGATCTCGCGCTCGCCGATCGTGCTCAAGGAAAGCATCGACCGGGAGTCCACCGAGCTTTCCAACAAGGAGATGCAGTCCCTCGCCGGGCGCGAGGGTGTCGCGCTCACCGCGCTTCGTCCATCGGGCAACGCCGAGATCGACGGGCGGCGCGTGGACGTCGTGAGCGAGGGCGCGTTCGTCGCCAAGGGCGCGAAGATCGTCGTCATGCGCGTGGAGGGGCTCCGCGTGCTCGTAAAACCCGCCGCGGAATAAGCGGCGCGCAAGCGAAACGCCCGTTTGTTGTCGGCAAACCGCACCATTATAAACAGGAGGTAACATTATGCCCATCGTGTTGCTCGAAAGCGGCCTGAACGTCGTGCTCGCCGTCGTCATCATCATCGCGGCGATCATCTTCCTCGCGATCTTCTTCAGCTACGTGCCCATCAGCCTGTGGATCTCCGCCACCGCGTCCGGCGTCAAGGTCGGCATCTTCCAGCTCGTGGCCATGCGCATCAGAAAGGTCGTCCCCAGCCGCATCATCAACCCCATGATCAAGGCGACCAAGGCCGGCCTCGTGCTCTCGCTCAACAAGCTCGAGGCGCACTACCTCGCGGGCGGCAACGTGGACCGCGTGGTAAACGCGCTCATCGCCGCGCAGCGCGCGGGCATACCGCTCGAATTCGAGCAGGCCTGCGCCATTGACCTCGCCGGGCGCGACGTGTTGAACGCCGTGCAGATGAGCGTCAACCCCAAGGTCATCGAAACCCCGGTCATCGCCGCCATCGCCAAGGACGGCATAGAGCTTCGCGCCAAGGCGCGCGTGACGGTGCGCGCGAACATCGGCCGCCTCGTGGGCGGCGCGGGCGAGGAGACCATCATCGCGCGCATCGGCGAGGGCATCGTGACGACCGTCGGTTCCTCGGCAAGCCACAAGGACGTGCTCGAAAACCCGGACCTCATCTCCCAGACCGTTTTGAACAAGGGCCTCGACGCGGGCACCGCTTTCGAGATACTTTCCATCGACATCGCGGACGTGGACGTGGGCAGGAACATCGGCGCGCAGCTCCAGATCGACCAGGCCGAGGCAGACAAGCGCATCGCCCAGGCCAAGGCCGAGGAACGCCGCGCCATGGCCGTCGCGCAGGAGCAGGAGAACAAGGCCGACGTGCAGGGCATGCGCGCGCGCGTCATCGAGGCGGAGGCAGAGGTGCCAAAGGCCATCGCGATGGCTTTCCGCGAGGGCAAGCTCGGCGTCATGGATTACTACAACATGCAAAACGTCATCTCCGATACGAGGATGCGCGAAACCATCGCGGGCGTCGGCCACAGCGAGAAAAAGGAATGAGCTTACTCGCCGCCATACCGCTTGGGAAAGGGGGATAAGCCGTGGAAGGCTTCATTATCTTCGCGATCATCGTGATCGTGTTCATCAGCGCCGCCTCCAAGGCGAAGAAACAGCAGCAGCGCAAGGTGCCCCCGGACCAGTCCGCCGCCCCGAGGGCGCCGCTCACGCCCGCTCAGCTCGCGCAGCTCGAGGCGCACAGGCGCGCCGCCGTGGAGGCGGAGCGCCGCCGCGCGGCGGGCCGGACGGCGGCGCCCCGCGTGCAGCCGTCCGTATCCGCGCCCGGCGCGGGAACGGCCGCCGGCGGGCAAGGCGCGGGCTGGCACTGCGCCTGCGGCAAGGACAACCGCAGCGAAGCGCGCTTTTGCGTCAAGTGCGGGCGCAGCCGCGCCGACGGGGAGACGGGCTCGCTCGGCTACTACTCCACGCAGGGCGAATCCCTGCGCGGGAGCGGGGAGGGCATGAGTTCGGAGGGCGCGGGCCTTCGGGGCGACACGGAGGGCTATTCCACCGAGGGACGCTTTGCGGGCGCGCCGGGCGCTGCCAAGCCGAGCCTTCGCCACGTCGTCCGGGCCGTGACGGAATCCGCGCACGCGCACACGGAGGGAGGCCCTTCGGAGGAGGGCGGCGCGCTTTGCGAGGAGGAGTACGACCCGCACACGCGCGACAGCTACGAACTCACGGGGCCCGACGCTTACGAGATCGGCCAGGAAACGCAGGAGCTGCCCTACGGGCTGAGCTTCGCGGGCTCCGGCGACCTCGCGCGCGGCGTGCTTCTCGCCGAAATACTCGCCAAACCCCGGGCGCTGCGCGCCCGCTGAACGGACATCACCAACTACGGAGGTCGCATTATGCCCATACCCACGCCGCACATCAGCGCGAAAGCGGGCGATTTCGCCCAAACGGTTCTCATGCCGGGCGATCCGCTGCGCGCGAAGTTCATCGCCGAAACGTATTTCGAAAATCCCGTGCTCGTCAACAACGTGCGCGGCGTGCAGGGGCACACGGGCTTTTATAAGGGCAAGCGCGTGTCCGTCATGGCAAGCGGCATGGGCATGCCCGCCATAGGCATCTATTCCTACGAACTGTACAACTTCTACGGCGTGGAGAACATCATCCGCGTCGGCTCGGCGGGGTCGATCAGCAAGGATCTGCCGCTTCGAAGCCTCGTCATCGCCATGAGCGCGTCGACCAACTCCAACTTCGCCGCGCAGTACGGCATGCCCGGCCTCATCGCGCCCACCGCGAGCTGGAATCTCGTCAAAAAGGCCGCGGAGCAGGCCGAGCGCATGGGCCTTGTCTACAAGGTCGGCAACATACTCTCGAGCGACACCTTCTACGACGACGCGGGCCGCACGCTCGAGTGGGGGCGCATGGGCGCGCTCGCCGTCGAGATGGAGGCCGCGGCGCTTTATTTGAGCGCCGCCCGCGCGGGCAAGCAGGCGCTTTGCGTGTGCACCATTTCCGACAGCCTCGTAACCGGCGAGGAATGCACGAGCGAGGAGAGGCAGAACACGTTCACCGCCATGATGGAGCTGGCCTTGGAGATCGCGGAGTGATCGGTAATTGACAATTGATAATTGACAATTGACAATCGGGGAACGACAACGGCGTTGGGGACGATCCCGTTTCTCCGCGGTGTGAAAGGCGGGCGCATGATATCCGCCCCTATAACGAAATATGCGCGAGCAAACAGTACCGTCCCGTTTACCCCGTGTAAGGGCGGCCCTGTGCGGCCGCCCGATACGGGACGCATCAATACTCCCAAAGGAGAAATTCCTTGGCCAAAAAGAAAGCGCGCAACACCAAGAGCAGGATCGTGACCGCGGCGTGGAAGCTCTTCTACGAGCAGGGCTACGACGACACCACCGTGGAGGAGATCATCGAGGCTTCGGGCACCTCGCGCGGCTCGTTCTACCACTACTTCGAAGGCAAGGACGCGCTGCTCTCGTCGCTCTCCTACCTGTTCGACGACAAATACGTTTCGCTCATGGAAGCGGTCGAATCCGATATGAACGCCTTCGACAAGCTCATGTACCTCAACGGCGAGCTGTTCGGCATGATCGAAAACAGCGTGGCCCTCGACCTGCTCGCCAGGCTCTACTCCTCGCAGCTCGTCACCCGCGGCGACAAGCACCTGCTCGACCACAACCGCGTCTATTACAGGCTGCTGCGCCAGATCGCCTCCGAGGGCATCGCGCGGGGCGAGTTTTCCGCACGCTTCACGGTCAACGAGATCGTCAACGCCTACGCCATGCTCGAGCGCGGGCTGCTGTACGACTGGTGCATCTCGGGCGGCGGCTACTCCCTGAAAAACTACGCGGCGCGCATGCTCCCGCTGCTGTTCGGCTTTGCGCGCGGGGGATAATATATTTTACATCACAAATAGTATTTAGATAATCGTACGGTAAAAAAGCCAAATAAAATAAGTATAAACCGTGAATGACGCGGTATAATGTACAGAATTTATTCTGTATTTCATCCTGTTTTTTTATATGCTATTATGTCACCCATTGAAGCGCGTTTGCGCGATGGGAGGCTGTGCAATGCTCCGCATGCCCGAGTTCAAAGCGCCGGATTTTACCCGGCTCAAATATACGGCGGCGCCCCGGGTCAAAACCGTCCCCGCCCCGGCGGACGGGGTTCTGCCCGAGGATTTCTACGCGACCACCATCTATCCCGAGTTCTTCAAGCTCGCGGGCGGCTGGACGCTCATCGAGAACGCGCGCATGGACTGCGCCGCCGTCGTCAAAGGCGCGCGCGTCTTTGCCGTGGAGGCGCGCCGCGTGAAGCAGGGGGACGCCGTGGTCGTCGGCCGCGCGGAGGATCTTTCCAACGGCGTATGCATCGTGACGGACGGCTTTTGCGCGGCGGAGCGGCGCGCTTCGCAGGCGTTCGCCTTCCGTACGGAGCGCTCGCGCGAGACCGCGAGCTCGCAGGATTACGACAGGCTCTGCGATATTTTGCGCCACGACCGCGACCGCGGGCACATCGTCTGGGTGCTCGGCCCGGCCGTGGATTTCGACCGCAACGCGCGCGAAGCCATGGCGGGGCTGATCCGAAACGGCTACGCGCACGCGATCTTCGCGGGCAACGCCCTGGCCACGCACGACCTCGAGGCCGCGCTGTTCCACACGGGCCTCGGGCAGGACATCTATACCAAGGAGCCCGTATTCAACGGGCATTACCACCACCTCGACGCCATCAACCGCGCGCGCCGCGCAGGCTCCGTCGGGAAGCTCATCAAACAGGAGGGCATCGCGGACGGCATACTCGCCGCCTGCGTCGAGAAAAACGTGCCCTTCGTGCTCGCGGGCTCCATACGCGACGACGGGCCCCTGCCCGGCGTGATCTCGGACGTATACGAAGCACAGGACGCCATGCGCGCCCATACGATCCGGGCGACCACGATCATAGGCCTCGCGACGCAGCTCCATTCGATCGCGACCGGCAACATGACGCCGACCTGGCAGCGCGTCGCGGGCGATGTGCGCCCCGTGTACTTCTACACTGTGGATATCTCGGAGTTCGCCGTCAACAAGCTCAGGGACCGCGGAAGCCTCGCCGTCAACAGCATCGTGACCAACGTGCAGGACTTCCTCGTCAACACGTCGAGGTCGCTGATTCCCGCGTTCGGGGCCGCGGCGCGCTGCCGCCTCGCGGACGCCGCGCGGGGGGAAAAGCGCGCCGTCACGCTCGGCGCGGGCGCGAAAGCGTAAGCGCGGACGCGTCGGCGCAAGCGGATCAAAGCGGAAACGGACGAGCGCCTTCGCGGGCGCTTTTTCTTAATAAGAAAGCCGGCTTCGTTCCCGGGAAATAAAACTTGACAGATTTAACTGTAACTGTTATAAATACAGTATAAATCTCCCGGAGGCTTTCATATGACGTTCAAGCATAGATCGGGCGGCTCCGCCCTGCCGCGCGCGGCGGCTCTGCTGCTCGCGCTCCTGTTCCTTTTCGCCGGATGCGCGGGAAGCGGCGGGGCCGGCGGCACGCAGCCGCCCGCGCCGAGCGAAAGCGGTATCGACAGCGGCACGCAACCGCCCGCGCCGGGGCAAGGCGGCGCTGACGGCGGCGCGCAGTCGCCCGCCCCAAGTGAAAGCGGCGCGGACGGCGAGGTATCCGACAAGGCGCTCTTTGGCGATTTCACAGCCAAGGACACCGAAGGCAACGCCGTCACCAACGACATCTTCGCGGATTACGACGTAACCATGGTCAACATCTGGGCCACGTTCTGCGGCTATTGCGTGCGGGAGATGCCCGCGCTCGAAGAACTCGACGAGGAGTATCGCGACCGCGGCTTCCAGATCGTGGGCGTCGTCGTCGACGCGACGGACCAGAAGGGCAACGTGGACGACGCGCTGCTCGCCGAGGCGCTGGACATCATCGCGCAAACCGGCGCGGACTACACGCACATCGTCCCCTCGGCCGAAATGTTCGGCAAGTTCCTCAAGGGCGTGCGCTATCTGCCCACGACCGTGTTTGTCAACAGCAGGGGCGAAGCCATAGGTTCCGCCTACGAGGGCGCTATGGAAAAGGAGGACTGGGCGAAAATCATCGAGGAAAAGCTCGGATAACCATAACGGGAAGGCCGCGCGCGGCGGAATTTCTCCCGTGCGGCGCGGCAGGCGGACGTAAACCTGTGAATAAAATGTGTCAATGCGTCGCATTTATGCAAAACGTATTTTGAAAAAAGCGCCATGCGCCATAGGGATTTGAGCGTTTTCCAGAAAACGGAATGGGAATTCGCCTAACAATATGCATTTGACGCCTCCAACTGTAACTGTTATAACTACAGTATCAAAAATGTTTGGAGGTAAGTTTGATGAAGTTTTCGGAACAGCTCAAGGGATTCATTCGGCTGCGCAACCTCGTCGTTGCCGCGCTGCTCGCGATAATGCTGACGCTGGGCGGGTGCGCGGGCAACGCCGCGATCATCGACGAACAGGCTGAGCCCGAGGCGCGCAGCGCGCAGCTTGCGCCCGAGACGACCGAGCCCGAGGCCGCCCCGACCGAGGCCGCCGCGACCGACGAACCCGCGCTCGACGCGAGCGCGACCGAGCCCGCGGTTTCCGGCGCAGACGAAAGCGCCGCCCCCGCGAACGAGAGCGCCGCGCCCGCGGCCAAGCCGGACGCGACCGCCACGGCGAAGCCTGCGGCGAGCGCCAAGTCGACCACGGCCCCGACCGCGAAGCCGACCGCGGCCCCGACGGCGAAGCCGACTACAGCTCCGACCGCGAAGCCAACTGCGGCTCCGACGGTGAAGCCGACCGCGGCCCCAACGGCGAAGCCGACTGCGAAGCCGACCACGGCCCCGACGGCGAAGCCGACCGCGAAGCCCACGGCTGCGCCGACCGCCAAGCCGACCGCGAAGCCCACGGCCGCGCCGACCGCCAAGCCTGCCGCGAAGCCGCTCTTTGGCGATTTCAGCGCGAAGGACACCAAGGGCAACACGGTCACGAACTCGATCTTCTCGAAGGCGGACGTGACCATGGTCAACATCTGGGCTTCCTACTGCAACCCGTGCGCGGAGGAGATGCCGGATCTTGCGGCGCTCAACAGCGAGTACAGCAACTTCCAGGTCGTCGGCATCATACTCGACGCCGCGGACAAGAAGGGCAACGTGGACAACGCGGCTCTCGCGGACGCGAAGGACGTCATCTCGAGGACGGGCGCGAACTACACGCACATCATCCCCTCGGCGTCGATGTTCAGCGCGTACCTGAGCAAGGTTTCCAGCGTGCCGACGACGGTGTTCGTCAACAGCGAGGGCGAGATCATCGGCTCCGCCTACACCGGCTCGAAGAGCAAGGCGCAGTGGGCCAAGATCATTGAGGACAAGCTTAACTAATCTCATATGGGTCAGGGGGCTGCGTTCGCGGTCCCCCTGACAGTTCCGGTTGAGACGGGCCAAATAAGACGGAAACGGGGAAACGGGGTATGAACGGGGACTTCGCGGTTGCGGTGCACGCGCTCGTGTTTCTCTATCACAGGCGGGAGACTCTTGCCAGCGACATCCTTGCCGACAACATCTGCACGAACCCCGTGCGCGTGAGAAAGGTCATGGCAAAGCTCAGGAAGGCCGGGCTCGCCGAGGCGCGCGAGGGCAAGTTCGACGGGGGCTACCGCGCCCGTCCCGACGGCGGGGACATCCGTCTTTCGGAGGTGCTGGAGGCCCTGGGCGAGCGCTGCATATCGCCCGTTTGGCGGCCGGGCGGGGAGGAGGCGGACTGCCTCATTTCCTCGGGCATGGCGGCCGCGCTCGACGATATCTACGGCACGCTCAACGAGGCGTGCAGGGAAAAGCTCTCCGGCATCACCGTCGCGGACGTGGCCAGAAGCATATTCCTGGGGGGCGCGCGCAACGCGCCGCTTACCCCATGAAGCTATGGAAAAAATTGCGGCGGACCAAAAAAGATTCTGCTTCGAATCCACTTGATTCGGAGCGGTTTTTGTTATACGCTGTATGAATTGACGGGATACGCCCGTATCATGTCGGACTTTTGTTTATTATTTTTTAAGGAGATAGATCGCTATGAATGAGTTACAGCGGCGCATTCGGGACGAGGGCAGGGTGCTCCCGGGCAACATCATCAAGGTGGACGGATTCCTCAACCACCGCGTGGACATGAAGCTCATGCGCGGACTGGCAAAAGAATTCGGCCGCCTTTTCGATTTGACGGGGCTGACCGCCGTGCTTACGGTGGAGGCCTCGGGCATCGCGCTCGCGGCCGTCTGCGCGGAGGAGTTCGGCGTGCCTATGATCTTCGCCAAAAAGGCCAAGAGCGACAACATCGAGGGCGGTTTGTACCACAGCGACATCTATTCGTATACCTATAAGAAAAAGGTCACGCTCATCATGAGCCGCCAGTGGCTCGGCGCCTCGGACAGGGTGCTCATCGTGGACGATTTCCTCGCCAACGGCGAGGCGCTGCGCGGCCTTGTGGACATCATAGAGCAGGCGGGCGCGCAGCTGATCGGCATCGGCGTGGCCGTCGAGAAGGGCTTCCAGCCCGGCGGCGCGCGGCTTCGCGAGAACGGCGTCAACCTCAAATCCCTCGCCATCATCGAGCGCGCGGACGAGAATGGCATTGCCCTGCGCGAGGAAGAGTAAGCGCATGGAACGCATTGTCGTGCTCGATTTCGGGGGCCAGTACAACCAGCTCATCGCGCGCCGTGTGCGCGAGGCGGGCGTATACAGCGAGCTTCTGCCCCACACCGCGCTCATCGATCAAATCAGGGGCGAGGCGCTCTCGGGCGTGATCCTCACGGGCGGTCCCGATAGCGTTTACGCCGAAAACGCCAAAACCTGCGACGAGGCTGTGTTCTCCCTCGGCGCGCCGGTCCTGGGCATCTGCTACGGCATGCAGTACATCGCCAAAGTTATGGGCGGAACCATCCGCGCCGCGGACGTGCGCGAGTACGGCCGCACCGCGGTCCGCATGGAACGGCATCCGCTGCTCGACGGGCTCGATTCCGGCATCGTGTGGATGAACCACAACGACTCGGTATCCCTCTGCCCGCCGGGCTTCGTTCCCATCGCCTCGACGGACGCGTGCCCGGTCGCCGCGTTCGCGAACGACGCGCGGCGGCTCTACGGCATACAGTTCCACGCGGAGGTCGCGCACACGCCAAAGGGCAATCTGATCTTCTTGAACTTCCTCAAAAACATCTGCGGCCTCAAGTGCGACTATACGCCCGCGGGCCTCGCGGACTCGCTCATCGAAGAGGTGCGCGGGAAGGTCGGCTCCGCGCGCGTGCTCGGCGCGCTCTCGGGCGGCGTGGACTCCTCGGTCGCCTCGGTGCTCGTGCACCGCGCCGTGGGCGAGCGGCTCACCTGCATTTTCGTGGACCACGGGCTTCTGCGCCTCAACGAGGCCGAGGAGGTGCTCGCGTTCTACCGGGATAAGCTCAACCTCAACATCATATCCGTGGACGCGCGGCGCCGCTTCCTCGACAGGCTCGCGGGCGTGACCGAGCCGGAGCGCAAGCGGAAGATCATCGGCGAGGAGTTCATCCGCGTCTTTGAAGAAGAGGCAAAGAAGCTCGGCGGGGCGGAGTGGCTGCTGCAGGGCACGATCTATCCGGACATCATCGAGTCCGGCACGGCGACGGGCGCGAAGATAAAGAGCCACCACAACGTGGGCGGCCTTCCCGAAACCGTGGGCTTCAAGGGCATCGTGGAGCCGCTTCGCATGCTCTTCAAGGATGAGGTGCGCGCGCTCGGCGAAAGCCTCGGCATTGCGCACGGGCTCGTGTGGCGCCAACCCTTCCCGGGGCCGGGCCTTGCGATCCGCGTCATCGGCGAAATCACAGAGGATAAGCTCGGCATATTGCGCAAAAGCGATTATATACTGCGCTCCGAGCTCGCCGCGGCGGGCCTTGCGCAGAAGGTGTGGCAGTATTTCACGGTTTTTACCGGCATACAGACCGTGGGCGTGATGGGCGACCTTCGCACGTACGATTACGTCATAGGCGTGCGCGCCGTCACTTCTACCGACGCCATGACCGTCGAGTGGGCGGAGCTGCCGTATCCGGTGCTGCGCCGCGTGTCCGAGCGCATCATAGGCGAGGTGCCTCACGTCAACCGCGTGGTGTACGATATAACGAGCAAGCCGCCGGGGACGATCGAGTGGGAATAAGAACGAAAAGCCGGAAAGCCGCATGAATACTGGGGTTTTCGGGAGTCAAAGTGGTAAATGATACTGTTTTGATACTATGGATTATTCCCGGATAATTTAACAGGTATGATCAAAATACCCGTTGAAACGCTGAGTTTCAACGGGTATTTTCTATTTCTGCTGGTCCTGCCACCGGGCATCAAGTGCCGCTCTGGTATGTTCTGCCTCGATCTTCGGGTAGTTGTACCGCCAGTTATCGTAGTCCTCTTGAGAGATTTCGCCGTTTTTCAATTTTTCGCTTTGCGTCTGCCAAGCGCTGAACATATCGAACATGGTGAGATAGGAGGTGCCAATAGATTTGTCAAGCGCCAAGCACAGTTCGCCATCGATGCT
Source organism: Firmicutes bacterium ADurb.Bin248 (assembly GCA_002069725.1). GTDB lineage: Bacteria > Bacillota > Clostridia > Christensenellales > CAG-138 > Phil1. The sequence continues at coordinate 124,192 of MWBW01000001.1, forward strand.
ATTTATTTTCAGTCCGTATATATCCTCCAAAGCAAACAAGGTTTGCAGTACCCCTATGTAGTTGTCAATATCAGGTACTGACAAGGCAGAAGGGCTGATCTGCAACACGGCTGCAATAGCGTTGATGTACTTTTCCTTTGGTGTCCGTGTGCCGGTTTCATATTGAGCAACCCGCACATCGGCGGTGTTCTCGTCAAAGCCGATAGCAAGGCCAAGGTCTTTCTGCGTGAGTTTACGGAAATTGCGGATACGCTTAATACGTTCACCAATAGCCATTTTACAACCCTCCACACAATGAGGATAAACAAATTTGTTTTAGTATAACGCCGCCAATATAGAAATGGCAAGAAAAACAAAACAAAAAAGTTTAGAAGTTTTCCTGTAAACCACTTGACAAAACAAATTTGTTTAGTATAGTAGAATTGTTAAACATAATAGTTTAGATTTCAAGAAGGAGGGATCAGATGTCCAACACAGTTTTTGTAAAAGCGGAAGAAGTCGCAAAGGATTTAGGAGTTTCAACTGCTTACGCCTATAAGCTCATCAAAAAGCTGAACGGAGAGCTTAAAGCCAAAGGGTTCATTACAATTTCGGGACGTGTGAACCGTAAGTATTATCTCGAAAAGATATATGGCGCAGAGGTACGGAAAGGAGAGTAAAATGCCGGTTTACAAGGATGAAAAACAGGGTACTTGGTTTGCTTCATTCTACTATCAGAACTGGAAGGGAGAACGGATAAAGAAAATGAAGCGCGGCTTCCAAACAAAACGGGCTGCCCTCGACTGGGAGCGCGAGTTTCTTCAAAAGACGGCGGCAGATTTATCTATGACTTTTAAGAGCTTCGTGGAGTTATATATCAAGGATATGCGCGGGCGTATCCGCGAGCATACATGGCAGACCAAAGAGAACATCATTCAGAAAAAGCTCATTCCCTATTTCGGCAGGAAAAAGATGAACGAAATCCAGACGAAAGATGTTATCGCCTGGCAGAATGAGATGCTCGCCCACCGCGACGCCAAGGGCAAGGGCTTCTCAGACACCTATCTAAAAACGCTGCACAATCAACTCAGCGCAGTTTTGAATCACGCGGTTAGGCACTATGACCTAAAAAGCAACGTAGCTTCCAAGGTCGGTCCTATCGGGAAAAAGGAAGCGAAGGAGATGCTTTTCTGGACAAAGGATGAGTATTTGAAGTTTGCGGATGCCATGATGGATAAGCCTGTATCATATTATGCTTTTGAAATTCTCTACTGGTGCGGGCTACGGTTGGGAGAGCTCTTGGCGCTCACTCCTGCCGATTTTGACTTTGGGAAAGAAACGATTTCCGTCACCAAATCGTATCAAAGGCTTCATGGCGAAGATGTTGTTACCGAGCCAAAAACGGCAAAGAGCAACCGGGTTATCAATATGCCTAAATTCATTTGTGAAGAAATACAGGAATATTTGAAAATGCTCTATGGGGTTCAGCCGAACGATAGGATATTTACCATTACGAAAAGTTATCTACACCATGAAATGGACAGAGGCAGTAAAGCAGCGGGTGTGAAGCGGATACGTATTCACGATCTGCGGCACTCTCACGTTTCCCTGCTTATTGAAATGGGATTTTCAGCTTTGGCGATTGCAGATAGGGTTGGGCATCCGTCAAGAGTAGATTTTACGAATGAGTTATATCCACAAATCTTTATGGTCGCGCCATCGCTAGTTAGGCATCCGGATGTTGAATTTGAATACCAACAGGTAAGCGAGACCGCAAGTGTTACTCCGCAAGCGCATATCATCATAACAGCACATACGAATAATGAAATTATCTTTTTCATAAGTGAATAACCCTCCTTAAATCAATTATCCCAATTTTTTGAGTTGCTCTATTAGCGCACGGCCTTCCTCGGAATCGATCATAAATACGCTGTTACTTCGCGACGGCATGGATTCAATTCCATCACAACGGAAGAACAAATACGTTTCGCCTGCCAATAGTCCTTGGGGAACCAAACAGGTCGCGGTTTCCCCCTCCAAATTGCCTTTATAGCAAACTGTGATTGAAATTATAGCGCTCCCCGCTCCTACGGCACTGTTATATGTAAGCTCGGTAATTTTCCCTGCGAATATATTATCGCTTTTTCCGATCAGTTCAGTGTCAGATACTATATCGAGAATCGCCTCGGTAGACGCTGCGACCGTTTCCGGGGCTGGGAGAGAGCGCACCATATTACACAACTCCTCCACGGATGAATAGGATTCATCATATTGCTTAGGTAGTGAAACGTTCTCGTCTGCGCTCACCTCGATGAGCGATTCCGAGTCGGTTAGAAGTATCAACGGCTCTGTATAGAAGACCGAGTCCCTCGTTTGAAGAAACAGCATGTAGCGCGCATCCTGGGTAAGTAATCCAGAAAAGGCGTAAAGCTTAATGTCACTCCGTTCAGCCCCACGCAATATTTTCTCCACTTTTATTGTATAGAATGAGCAACTGGCATCAGCAATTGTTTCCACTTCTACCGTGCCCAGAATGATCAAAGCGGACTCTCCGGCGAGCTGTTCTACGCTAGTATAAGCATAGTCCAACTGACTGGCGGGAGCATTTGAAGGCGCTCCATCCGAACTAACCTTTGATGAGCAAGCGGAGGAGCATAACAGCAAGCTTACGAGTAAGAGGGAGATATAAGTCTTTTTCATGTAAACCTCCTTGTTATGTTTAGGCAAATTCATTGAGCAAATTTTCAGAACTCTCTGGTTAAGTTATCGGTTATCTTATAAACAACAGGTCACGGGCAATGTCAACGATACAAAGGTTGCTGCCTTCTTTGTAAAGGTAATGCTCCTTTCGTTATCATATTAACCGGAAATTCGGGAGTTATAGTCACTTATAGTTTTTTAGCGCATCTCCGTATACTCTGCCAAAAGAAAACTAGACAATCATAAGCACCACCTCCATATGAATAATCAGTGCAGCGCATAAAAGCTTAAAAGCACGATTCATGAACCAACGATTCACTAATCATATATAGAGTCTTATTTATAATTTGAGATATGACACCAGATTTTTTTATTTTTTTATGGAGGTTCATGTCATATTGAAACGTAATAATAAGTCTCACTAGTTAATGAAAAAGTTATTAGGAGGGATTCAAATGAAAAAACGCATACTTTCAATACTCTTAATCGCAATCCTGGTTTTTTCATATTGCGGGTCATCACTTGCAGTGCCGTCGCAAAGTTTACAACCGCGTGCCGCTGGCATAGTCACAGGCGGGCTGGCACATATAAGCGGTAGCATCTATGAACTATGGGGATCTATCCGAGGCGTTTCTTCAGATCAGCTGACCATACGAGTTGTTCTCTATAAAGGAAGCAATTACATTACAGAGATCTCAAACAGCGGATCTGGACCTTATGTAGAAACCAGTATGAATGTAATTTTATCCTCAGGCACATATACTCTCTATATTTACGGTACAACGCCAACCAACTCGCCGCAGACTACAAAAACCGTTACAATTTAAATATTCGATATGAGTAATTCGTTACACCAGACTCTTCATGGTTCGATATCGGTTAGCATGGATGTCAGGTTAACCCCTGCCTGCGCATAAATACATACTTGGGAATCGTTCCATACACCGATGGCAAAACTGGTGTTGTCGATTTCACTCTCATAGCAATAGAAGATCGTGCCATCGGCAAACTTTATCTCCCACGGTTCACTATATCCTGATGTTTCGCCTATCATATTGGATTCAAAATCCCAGCATTGCTGAACCTCAATCCATGCTCCATCGGCAGTTGATAAATAAGAAAAGAGCATCAGACCGCTATTATCGCTAATTGAATATAATTTATTTAGCTTCAAAGTACTCGAGTCAATGCAGAAAGCCATATGGTCGGTAGAAGACTCGAATGTTTCATAATCGATATATTCCACCTCGATCCTTCCGTGGTATGCATTGGGGGATTGATCAACGTTGTCCGGAGTGATCTTAAATCCCCCGTCGAATATTTCGAGAACAATATGAACAAGTTCCTGTGCCAAAGCGCGCCCGGTAGGAATGCATCCGAAGAATAACACCAGAGCCAATATAATCGCGAATATAATTGCAAGTCCCTTGTGCAATCTGAAGCGTTCATGGATCGGCACTGCAGGGCCCCATTTATCGTGCTTCCGATCGATTCTATTAGCGACTTGTTCGAGTTGTTCCCATGCTTCTGGGGTCAGTATCGTATGCCGTTTGATATAGGCGATTGTCTGGGCCATTGTGAGAGCCCCCCCCGCGGCATCGAGCATGCTCACCGCATGGGAATGACTTACCACGAAGCGTTTATCGATTAAAAATGGATACTCGCGCATCAGCGCTTCAAACTTACGCTCCCGCATGTAATTGCTCCTACTTAAACTATTTTAAATACCAGGACAAACGTTGCCCATATCTCTGGATACGACTTTTTCAGCTGCATTCTGAGGCGTCTGAATCGTTGCGCCAGTGTGTTAGCCGGGATATCAACCATCCGCGCAACCTCCCCGAGTGGATAACCGTCCAAGTATCGTAATCGGAAAGCTTCCGCAATTTGGGGAGGGCATGATACGAGCTGTTGATCCAGCCATGCCAGCAGTTCGACCAAGTCTGTTTCCTGCTCAAGTTGTCGCTCGGATATTGTTGAGTTCCACAATGGATCACAAGGATCCACCGGAATCGATGCAGTCTTCTCATTCCGCGTGTCATACACCATATTTCGCAGACTTGTCTTAAAATAAGCCATTGGGTATCTGATCTCCTCCGAATCCTCGGAACGCGACAAAAGGGCAAGCGCTAACTCGCTCACCATATCACGGGCATTCTCCACATTTCCGATGCGCTTAATGGCGTATAAGGTCAATTCTTCCAGATGATTGCCGAAAAGCATCAGCAACGCTTCTTTTTCCATGATGCTTCCTGTAAATAAGTATTTTATTATTCTCGAACATTACTTTATCAATAATTACACTATAAATCAACATCTTATATCATTACCGTCTATCTGGGAGCACATTGGAGTAAATATGTTTTCGAGTTTCATGGCATGCGATATACTTAACTCGGGTTGCATACACCATTGAGATGTATACCGTAAGGGTAATTTGCAGATAAGTTAAGTGGGTCGCGATTATCGAAAGTGCTTTGGCACGATGGCACAAAAACCGTTGATTGTTTTCAATGATGATGTCCGGGATGACTCTCTTTGCGTTAAGGCGATTGATTTCTGCGCTTCCACATCTGCCAACACCTTTGCCCAGAATTCCGCAAAGGGGCGAATCCCTCCTCTTTCCTCAATAATACGTTCTGCTTCAGCTTTGGCTCCGGGGTACCTGCATTCTATCGCATCCATCAGCTCATCAAGAAAATCGTCAGGCTGCATTTTAAACACCTCCGCTCTATTTTTTCTGTTGTAATGTGCGCCGTTTCCGCATTAATAAGACACGCGGGGATAAGAAAATATGTCATAAACCTCTCAAAAATTTTCGGATGGACTTTTGCCTTTTAGGAGCAGTCGCTATTGGTAAGCTTTACAATGAGATGAAATGCCTATATAATGTGCATCAAGATGAAGATAAACGAATGAATATGTAGTTAACAGGCTTAAAGAAAACCGTGTCCCCGTGATAGCACCTTGATAGCAAAAAATCAGCAAACGCTGAATGATGGATAGAACAGGAGAAGAAACACGTTAAAACATAGCGTTTACTAAACAATATAGTTTAGGAATTGGATTGATCTGCCGAGTGGGAGTAAGTCACGGCAGGTCTACGGATACCCGATGCGTACGGAGGGAATTGCATGAAAAATGAAATCAAACCTCTGACACTCGACCTGACGCCTGCCTATCTTGATTTCTTTGACAATCGGGCGTTTTCAGACGGCAACCCGAACGGTCCCTGTTACTGCAACGCGCCCGTTATGGATACCGCAAGCATACGGCAGATGGAGCGCGAGTTTGGGGACGATTGCAAGGGCGTACTGCGCAGGTATGCCACAAAACAGCTCGCCGAAGAAAAGATACGCGGCTATCTGGCTTTTGACGGCAATATGCCCGTCGGCTGGTGCAACGCCGGCGATATGGATGCTTATGCCGTGAACGGTTTTCAGTTTATCCCCGATTTTGCGCGTCAAAATATCTGCGGCAGGACAATGTCGGTTGTTTGCTTTGCGATTGCGCCGGGATACCGCGGAAAAGGCGTTGCGTCGGCGTTGTTGGAACGCGTTGTCGCCGACGCCAAAGCTTTGGGATACGCTGCGGTCGAGGGATATGCCCATGTTCCAAAAGAACGCGCGTATTATGATTTTAAAGGGCCGATTCATCTATACGAAAAAGCCGGGTTTATGGAAGCGGCGAGGCTGGATGATCGAGTCGTGATGAGAAAAGAGTTAAAAGATTGCGGAAGCAAACAGCAAAAGAACGCGCCGGAGGAATCGGTATGACCGATCAGACAACGACCATCGCGGAAATCAAAAAACACATACAGGATTTTTCGGATGCGCGGGGCTGGCGCAAGGATCAGAACGCCAAAGATCTCGTTATGGCGTTGAGCGTCGAAGCCGCCGAGCTCGCTGAGATTTTTATGTGGCTGCATTCGGATCATGCGGACAGTGTAAAGGCGAACGCCGAAGAATACCGGCATTTGAAGGAAGAGCTTGCCGACGTGTTTTGGTATATCTGCCGCCTGTGCGAACATTTTGACGTGGATTTGGCGAAAGCCGTCGAGGATAAGACCGCTATAAACGCGCGGAAGTATCCTGCGGAAGGCTGAATACGGCCGCTTTTCATAAGGCCTCCGGCGGCTCGGATCAGGATTCCGGAAAGGGAAAAGAAGCATGAGCGACTATGTCGTCATCGCGCGCTTTGATGAGGAAACGGACGAGAAGATCACGCATCTGAGGGAATTGCTGACGGATGCGGGCTATCCCGTTTCCCAATGGCCTCCGCACATCACGCTTGCCGCTTATGAGAACTTCGACGAGAAGCTGCTGCGCGCGTGGACCTCGAAGTTTTCATCCCGCCATAAAAAAATCAGCGTTGCGCTCGCTTCTCTCAGCGTTTTCCCGCCCGGCGGGGGACAAACCGAAACAGCGGTGTTGTGCCTGAACCCGGCCCATTCAAAATCGCTTGTCGATTTTTACTATGAGTTCCATGCCAGGTATGACGAGTACTGCACCGGAATCGGCTGGTTTTACTCCCTGTCATTTGGAAATCCCGTGATCCATGCGACCATCGGCACCATCCGGGTAAACGAACTGCAAAAGGCAATGGAACTTGTCTTTTCAAGCGGCGTCTTTAGAAGCGCCGAGATGATTGCCCTGGAGGTCTATACGTATCCGGCGAGGCTCATACAGCGTTTTGCGTTGAAATGAGCAAAAGCGATTCAGGCGTCCATCATCCCTAAGTCAGCCTTCGAATCCGTGGAACAATGGAACGCGTTTTGGGATTTTATCCGCGGCAAGGCGGCGCAGGCGAATGCGGTTCTCCAAGGGAATTGACCCGCGGAATAAGAACTTCACGGCGATACGCAAACTACCATAAAGGAGGAATCCCCATGTCTTGTTATTACGTCATAGGCATCCGCATGGACAACCGGGTCGGCAACGCACTCAAGCTTCAGGAAGCGCTCACGAAAAACGGCTGCATGATCCGCGCGCGGCTCGGCCTGCATGAGGCGAGCGAGGAGTTTTGCGCGAACGACGGGCTCATCGTGCTGCAGCCCTGCGGCGAAAAAGAGGAGGTCGGGCGGCTCGTCGAGGACTTGAACGGCCTCGAGGGCATCACGGCGAAGCTCATCGATCTGAACGACTGAGCAGGTTTTACATCGGCGCATAAAAGAAGCCGCCGGGCTTATTCCCGTTCGGCTTTTTTGCGCGCGCAAAAAGGTTCGGAGCTAATCGATGCTTTTTACAAGATGCCGCAGCCCCTTGACTCGCTCGCTTTCGACGAAGCCCTTCGCCGGGTAGAATTCCGCGGCTTCGAGATAATCGTCCGCGAACCGCGTGTGTATGGTTTTGATCCCCTTTGATCTTGCGAAATCCTCGGCCTTTGCGAGCAGCGCGCCGCCAAGCCCGCGACGCTTCATCGTGGGCCGGATGTAGAGCCGCTTGAGCCACATGTCCGTTTCGGACACGGTGTTCGTGCCGATCATGCCGCTCACGCGGCCGCGCTCGTCCAGCGCGATCCAAAACATGTCGCCGCGGCCGAAGTAATTCTTTTCAATGTCCAGCAGGTCTTCGTTCAGCCTCGGCTTTCGGCCCAGGGCATCCTTCGCGCACAGCAGGCAGAAAATGACGTCGTCCCGGTAGGAAGGCTCGAAGGGAATGATGGTATACACGGCCGTTATCCTCGTTCGTATGATTTTGTGGAATGCGAATATGCCGTCCGGATTCCGGATTGCTCACCCGGCGGTCAGGTTTCCGTCTCCCGACACGGGGATCGCTTCGCCCAGATACGTTGGCTCGGGTTTGAGCACGCACATGAAAAAATCCTTGCAGCGGGCGAGTATTTCCCGCAGGTCGTAATAGCCCTGCCCGGCGTACGGCCGAAGGTTTGCGGCAACGCCCCACGCCTCGAGCCCGAGCGCGCGCGCGACGTACAGTGCGCGGTACAGATGGTATTCCTGCGTGACGATGATCACGCGTTTTGCCTGGAACACGTCCCGCGCGCGGTACAGGCTTTCGTAGGTCGAAAAGCCCGCGTGGTCCATGAACACGTCCGCGGAGGGCACGCCCGCATCCACGGCGTACGCCTTCATGACGTTGACCTCGTCGTAATCCTCCCGGCCGTGGTCGCCGCTCATCAGAAGCTTTCCAGACGCGCCCGCTTCGTAGAGCGCGAGCGCCGTTTCGAGCCTGTCCGCGAGCATGTGCGACGCGCGGGCGTTTTCGCCCTCTCCCCACACCCCCGCGCCGAGCACGAGTATGCAGTCCGAGCCGAGCCCCGCCGCCGCCTTCGGCGCGAGTATGTACGCCCGCACGCGCAGCCGTACATAGCCGCTCAGAGCGAAGGGCAGCGCCGCGAGCAGGAGCATGACGAGCAGCGCGGCGAGCCACCTGCGCTTGCGTTTGTTGTGACGCTTTCCATTCCCTGCCATGACACCAGTATATCATTGAACCGGGCGGCGCGCGGTAAACAAACGGAAAACATGGTGAGACCGGACGCTTTTGCGGCGCTTCGCGGCAAGCGCGGTTTTCGCGGTTTACACCCGCGGCTTCGCCTGCTATAATCATGCCATCCGGAGGCATGATATGTATTTCAACCGCATCCTGAAATTCGACAAGCTCCTTCGCTCCGTCAAAGAGGACAATCGGCGAGACGTTTGGCGGAGCTGAATCAGGGGAAGCGCCCGGGCGTTTTCCCGAGGTTCGACGGCAGCATGGCATGAGGGGACGCATCCGCGCGCGAGCGCGGCGATGCGTGGTATCCGTTGCCGTTTGCCGACGAACCGATCGATTGAGCCGCGGCCGCGGGCGTTTCGCCCGCGGTGTTTTTTTACGGCGGCGCGCTTCGGCGAAGCGTCGTTTCATCCGGACGGGGAGCGGGAGATTTACAACGGCTACAGGAGGCGTTTTATGGATTTTGTGATTTGCAATGTAACGGACGAGGAGGAGTTGGACGCGGTTCTGGCCTTCGAAAGGCGCATTTTCGGCGGCGCGGCGTTCGCGCGCACGGGCGAGTATGCGCGCGAAAAATGGGTTGAGCGACTGGCGGAAGGCCGCGATCTTCTGCTTTATGTCCGGACGGGCGGCGAAATATCGGCGATGGCGTTCGCAAGGATCGGCGCGGACGGCAACATGACCGCAGGGCCCGTCGCGACCGACGCCCGATACAGGAGAAAGGGCCTTGGACGCGCCCTTCTCGACGAATTGGAAAGGTGGGCCCGCGCGCGGGGCGTCCATATGCTGACGCTCGGCGCCGTCGAATCCGCGGAAGACTTCTATCTCAAGTGCGGCTACGCGCCTTTGCTGTTCGTCCAGACCAAACCGCCGCATACGCTCGAAGCGCTGCGCGCCCTGAGCGCGGGATGCCGTGAGGCGTGGAGCTTTGACGACGGCACGGACATACGGCTCATGCTTATAACGAATGGGATCGACCGGAATTTGCAGCATCGTTACGACGAAGCCTTTCCCGGCTGCTCCACGCAAACGGTTTTTGTCAAAGGCATCATATGACAAACGAAAGGACGGACATTATGAGCGACATCATCGCAAACGACTGGAACGCGGGTTCCGACAGGTATTTTGCCGAAAACGCCTCGGAAGCGATCATCGATAGGATCGTTTCCGATCCCATGTGGGCGTTTCCGGAGGAGATGCGCGTTATGCTGCGCGCCGCCTTCCCCGATTTTCGGGGCAGGCGCGTGCTCGTGCCCTCGAGCGGCGACAACGCAGCGGTTTTCGCGTTCCATCTGCTCGGCGCGGATGTCACTTCCGCGGATATCGCCGAGCGCCAGCTTTACAACGCGAAGAACATCGCCGACGCGCGCGGATGGGCCATCGACTTTGTTCATGACGACAGCATGAAGCTCGGGCATATCGAGAGCGGGACGTACGACCTCGTCTACACGTCCAACGGCGTGCACGTATGGATCGACGACCTCCCCTCCATGTACCGGAATTTTTACCGCGTGCTCAAGCCGGGCGGGCAATACGTCATGTTCGAGGTGCATCCCTTCAACCGGCCTCTCACGCAGGATAAGGACGATCTTTTCCGCATCGCCTGCGCGAAGCCGTACGAGGCGACCGGCCCGCACTTCGACATCCCCAACCATCACTGGCGCGTGCAGGATCTGTTCAGCGCCATGACCGGCGCGGGGTTCTCCGTCCGCAGCCTCATCGAGTTCCATTCGCAGACCGGCTGCCACAGTTGCTGGTGGTATCAGGACGCGAGGGCGGCCGAGGCCGACGGCTGCCGCCTTTCCGATTGGAAGCGCAACCCCTTCGCGGCGCTGCCGCAATGGATCGGCTTTTGGGCGGAGAAGGGAGGGCGGTTATGAGCCTCATCACAACCCACGACGTCACGCTCTACGGCGGCAACGGCGTCGACCTCGTGCTGCGCCCGTTGTGCGACGGGCACCTGCCGCTGCTGTATAAATGGAATGCCGATCCCGAGGTCGTATATTGGACGGATACCGGCAACGCGCAAGTGTTCAGCGAAGAGGATATCAGGGGAATTTACGCGAGCATTTCACAAAACGCGCTGTGTTTTCTAGCCGAGGTCGATGGTCGGCCTGTCGGCGATTTTTGGATTCAGAGAATGAATGTCCCGGAGGTATCCGCCAAATATCCGGGGCTCGATGTGCGCCGTATTGAAGCGACCATCGGCGAAAGATCATCGTGGGGGCAAGGCATCGGAACGGCGATCCTTGGAATGTTGATTGATTTCGCGTTTTGCGGCGAACATGTTGACATGCTGTATTGCTTTGCCGCCGACTATAACATCCGCAGCCAAAAATCGCTGCTCAAGCAAGGGTTTGTTCCGGCAGGTGAAAGCGACGCAGATGCTGGCAGCCTTCGGGCTAAAAAAGAATACCACTACCGCCTCACCCGTCGGGAATTTATCGGACGGCGCAGGGAGAGGATACCGAAAAGCCGGCGATTCGAAACGCCTCTTATCGGCCTCCAGCCCAGCCAGCTTTGGATCAGCGAAGGCAAACTGCGCCTCGTGCGGGAGTGGTTCGACCCGGCGCGCCGCGAAAGCTTCGATCCGATCCCCGTCAAGCGGCTCGGCGGCCGCATCCTGATGACGGACGGGCATACGCGCGCGGTCGCGGCGCATCTTGCCGGGTGGGAAAGCGTTCCCGTCTATTGGGATGAGGACGAACTCGACATGCGCGCCTACGCGGCGGACGTCGCGTGGTGCGACGGGGAAGGCATACTAAGCCCCGTCGACCTCGCCGCGCGCATCGTGCCGCACAGGGACTACGAGCGCCTCTGGCGCAAGCGCTGCATGGAAATGAAACTCGATTGAGCGCGACCGCCCGCTATGACAAACCCTCGTTCATGCCGTATAATGAAGGATATGCGTACGCATAAGGAGCACGGAGGCGAAACCGCGTGAACCGGTTGAACGTCGGGGGCGTCGACATCCCCGTTGAGAAAAAGCGCATCAAGAACATGTACATCCGCGTCGCGGCCGACGGCGGCGTGAAGATCACGGCGCCCCTTCGGGCTCCGGACGAGGCCATCCGCGCGTTCGCGGCTTCGCGCGCCGCTTGGATCGAAAAACAGAAGCAAAGGCTCGCCGCGCAGGGCGCGCGGGCGGAGCTCCTGTACGAATCCGGAGAGGAATGCCTCGTTTGGGGCGCGCGGTATCGCCTTTTTGTGGAGCACAGCCTTAAAAGCGGCGTCCGCGTCGAGGGGGAGAACGTCGTGCTGAGCGTTCCCGAGGGAAGCTCCGCCGCGCGGCGCGCCGAAATGATGGATGGCTTCTACCGCGCGCTCCTGAACGAGGCGATCCCGCCCCTGCTCGAAAGCTACGGGCGCGTCGTCGGCGCCAGGGCCGCAAGCTGGCGCATACGCGACATGAAAACGCGCTGGGGGAGCTGCAACGCCCGCGAAAGGCGCGTCTGCCTGAACCTTCGGCTCGCGAAGCTGCCGCCGGAATGCCTTGAGTACGTGCTCGTCCACGAGCTCGCGCATCTGCTGGAGCGCGGGCACAACCACAGGTTCTGGGCGTATATGGACCGCTTTTACCCGAACTGGCGCGCCGTGCGCGCGCGGCTCAACGGCCGGGCGGCGGATTAGGCAACCTTTGCGCCGGAACGGCGCCGCCGCCCTCACGCGCGGAGCGCTTTCGGCGCGGACGGCCTCGAGGGCGCGGACTGCCGCGCCCGCCGCGCGTACGGCGCGCTCCGCGCGTGAGGCGCGCGCAAAATCCCGGTTTACGAAAAATTTCCTTTGACATTTCGCCGGGGGCGTATTAGTATGGGTGCAATCCTTTTGAAAGGGCCGACGCGATGAAGCGGATTTGTCAAAACGCTATGATGATGTTCGGCGCGATGAGCATGATGATGTGCATGCCCGTCCGTTTCCCCGTGCGCCGGCGCCTTTTCGAATAGGATCAAGCCATAGGTTTGATGCAGGCCGACGCCACGGAGCGCCGGCCTTTTTCTGTGCCGAAACGGATGGGCGGTAAGCTCAAAAAATCCGAAATCCAAAAATTCAGATTATTTTGAAAGGAAAAAAGACCATGAGCGAAAGGAAACTCGGCTTCGATACCCTCCAGGTACACGCGGGGCAGAGCCCCGACCCGGCGACCAACGCGCGCGCCGTACCCATCTACCAGACCACCTCCTACGTCTTCGAGGACACGCAGCACGCGCAGGACCTGTTCGCGCTCAAAAAGGCCGGCAACATCTACTCGCGCATCATGAACCCGACCAACGACGTGTTCGAGCGCAGGCTCGCTGCGCTCGAGGGCGGCAGCGCGGCGCTTGCGACGGCCTCGGGAGCGGCGGCGATCACCTACGCCGTATTGAACGTCGCGGGCGCGGGCGACCACATCGTTTCGGCCTCGACCCTCTACGGCGGCACGTACAACCTCTTTTCCACGACGCTGCCCAGGTTCGGCGTTTCGACGACGTTCGTCGATCCCGACGAGCCGGAAAATTTCCGGCGCGCCATACGCGAAAACACCAAGGCGCTCTACGTCGAATCCCTCGGCAATCCCGGCATCAACATCGTCGACCTCGAAGCCGTGGCGAACATCGCCGCCGGGAACGGGATTCCCCTCATCGTGGACAGCACCTTCGCGACGCCTTATCTGCTGCGCCCCATCGAGTACGGCGCGAACGTCGTCGTCCACTCGGCAACGAAGTTTATAGGCGGGCACGGCAGCTCCATCGGCGGGATCATCGTGGACGGCGGCAATTTCGACTGGGCGAACGGCAGGTTCCCCGGCTTCACCGAGCCGGACGCGGGCTACCACGGCGTGCGCTACGCCGACATCGGCCCCGCCGCCTTTGCAACAAAGGCGCGCGTGCAGCTATTGCGCGACACGGGCGCGTGCCTCGCGCCGCTCAATGCGTGGCTGTTCCTCCAGAGCCTCGAAACGCTCTCGCTTCGCGTCGCCCGGCATGTTTCCAATACGGAATCGGTCGTAGCTTTCCTCGCCAACCACCCCAAGGTCGGGGAGATCAACTATCCGGGCCTTCCCTCGAGCAGGTACCATGCGCTCGCGAAGAAATATTTTCCCAGGGGCGCGGGCTCGATCTTTACCTTCTCCGTCAAAGGGGATGTGGCGCAGGCGAGGAAATTCATCGACAGCCTCGCGATCTTCTCGCAGCTCGCCAACGTCGCGGATGCGAAATCCCTCGTGATACACCCGGCCTCCACCACGCACCAGCAGCTCTCCCCCGGGGAGCAGAGGGCCGCGGGCTGCGCGCCGGACGTCATCCGCCTGTCGATCGGCCTCGAGGATGCGGAGGATCTCATCTGGGACCTCGGCCAGGCGCTCGACAGGGCGATCCCGGACTGAACGCGGGCGCCCGCCCCAATCAACAAACCCGACTTTGGAGGTCACTATGCCCATCACCGTGCCGGAAGGGCTTCCGGCGATCAAGACGCTGACGGGGGAGAACATCTTCGTCATGACCGAGGGCCGCGCGCGAAGCCAGGACATCCGCCCGCTGCGTATCCTCATACTGAACCTCATGCCCACCAAAACAGAAACCGAAACGCAGCTCTTGCGCCTGATCGGCAACACGCCGCTCCAGGTCGAGATCGAGCTCATGCAGGCGGGTACGCACACGGCAAAGAACGTATCCGCGGAATATCTGCTGCGCTTCTACAAGACCCTGAGCGAGGTGCGCGGGAGCCTTTACGACGGGCTCATCGTGACGGGCGCGCCGGTCGAGCAGATGGCTTTCGAAGACGTCGACTACTGGGAGGAGCTGTGCGAAATATTCGACTGGTCGCGCCGCAGCGTGTTTTCGACGCTGCACATCTGCTGGGGCGCGCAGGCCGGGCTGTACTTCCATTACGGCGTGGACAAGCATCCCCTTCCCGAAAAGCTCTCGGGCGTATACGAGCACAGATTGCTTTTGCCGACGCATCCTATGGTGCGCGGTTTCGACGAGGTGTTCTACGCGCCGCACTCGCGCTATACGGGCGTCCGCGCGGCGGACATCGAAAAAATCCCCGCGCTCGAGCTGCTCGCCGCATCCGGCGAGGCGGGCGTATACCTCGCGGCGGAAAAGGGCGGGCGGCGCGTCTTTGTGACCGGCCACTCCGAGTACGACCGCGATACGCTCGCGCGCGAATACCGCCGCGACGTCGGCCGCGGGCTCGACATACGGCCGCCCCGCAACTACTACCCCGGCGACGATCCCGAAAAGGCGCCCGTCGTGCGCTGGCGCGGCCACGCGAGCCTGCTGTTCGCAAACTGGCTCAACTACTGCATCTACCAGCAAACGCCCTACGACCTCGCGGAGCTCAGGCGCCCGGAGGTCTTGGGCGCGGGCACGTACGCGCGGGCCTGTTTGAGGTGAACAGGGCAACGGGGACGGTTCCGCTTGCCGGATCGCGGGCTTACCGGCCTTTTGAAAACGCGCAGACGGAACCGGCCCCGTTGTCTAACCCCGTCTCCTCATTTGCCCGTCAACGCGCGGTAATCGCGCATGAGCGATATGAATGCTTCAGGGTCGCCGCCCGCGTCGGGATGGTGCAGCTTGGCGAGCGCGCGGAAGCGCTCCTTGACCTGCGCTTCGCCCGCCGAGTACGGCAGGCC
>MWBW01000002.1 GCA_002069725.1 Firmicutes bacterium ADurb.Bin248
CCGGCTTGAGGATGACGCGTACCTGCCGTATATGGCGCTCCTGGCGCTTGAGGGGATCAATTCCGATATCAGGCATGCCGCCGCGGGCGGCTGCACGTGGCTCATCGCTGAGTATGACACCGGGAGGGGCAGCTTTTACCGGGAAAACACCAGAAGCTGGTTCAATCTCGATTCCGGGCAGCCGGAGCTCTGCTATTTGTGCGATTATTACGGCGGGGGCGCCGAGAGGATCTATCCGGAATCAACCGAGTCGAACGTTTATTGCATCAGGGAGTTTGCGGCGGGAGAGGAACGCCTTTTGACTCCGGAAGAAACCTGCTTTTCCGTAGAGGTGACCGTCGCGCTTAACATCACCCTGGATTATTACGCGGGCGGCTGGGAAGCGCTCGATCTGATGGATAACCTCACCAGGGAGATCGCGTTCCGATTTACTTACGATCCCGGTGCGCATGCCTTTTATACGCAGGAACCCCCGGAGCGGTACTTCCTCACTCCTCCTGCCGGAGAAGCCGCGCTGCCCGACGGGAAGATCGCGTCGCTGTTCGGCGGCGAGTTGGACGCTATGGCCAAGGACTGTTTTGCGTACAGGGCAGGCTGGGCGAAGAAGGTGTTGAACTCGCCGTAAAGGCTTCGCGGGGCCCGCAACAAGCCAACGGAGCGCCCCGCGGGGCGCTCCGGCTTGTTTATCGGATAACGGGACTTTGTTTACTCGTGCTTTTCGCCGCAGCCGCAGCCGCAATGATCCTCGTGTTCGCCTTCGCAGCAGCACGCGTCGTCCCCGCATTCGCACTCGGCGGCGAGGCGCGCCTCGACGATGGCGCTGAGCGCCTCGAACTTGTCCTCATCCGCGGGCACGAAATTCTCCTCGTCGCCCTCGGTGACGATCTTCATGATGTAGACGTCGTGGGTGTGCTCGCCGCACTCCTCGCAGGCGTCCTCCTCATCCTCGTCCTCGCACTCCTCCGAGAGATCCATGAGCACGGCGTACTCTTCGCCCTCATACTCGAAGTAATCGACCACGTCGAGTTCGAATTCGTTGCCCTCGTCGTCCGTGAAGGTTACAAAATCCCTTTCTTCCATTTCCATCGGGTTTACCGCCTTTCAGTTATATGGTTTGATTTTACATCATCCGTCGCCCGTTTACAATATCCCCGTTCCGGTGTAACATAATACGGATATCTTTTGGGGAGGGCGGCTATGTTCAAGGCGTGCTGGAGCTTGGGAAAAGAGGATTTCGCGGGCGTCGAGTTTCTCCGGCAGGCGTCGGGAGCGCCCGTCGATGCGATGGACGACTATGCGGCGCACGTTTTCGTTTCCGGCGAGGATAACGAGCCCATCGCGGCGGGCCGCATGTATCCCGTGGGGGATGCGCTTCGCATAGATAGGCTCGTCGTCGCTGCGAAGTACGCCACGCTCCCCTACGAGGAGCTGACGCTTCGCATGCTGCTCTACCGGGCGCGCGAGCTGCCGCAGAGCGTCATCGAGGTCGAGCCTGCGCCGGGCGTGGCGGGCCTGCTGCCGCGCTTCGGTTTCGCACCGGATGAAAACAATCCGCGGCTCGTGCGCTGCCCGCGCGAAGGCATCACCTGGTTCAGCCAGTGCGGGGATTGATTTGGCGGATGGGAACGAAATTATCCTTGCATATCCCGGGTGCATTAGTTATAATACTATACGTTCGACGTCCGGTCGGACTCCGGCCGGACACACAGCGCTGGTGTAGCTCAGTAGGTAGAGCACCTCATTGGTAATGAGGAGGTAGGCAGTCCGAATCTGCTCACCAGCTCCATTTATCACTGACAATATAGATATTGTCGCAAAAAGGCCCGCAGTTGCGGGCTTTTTTGATGCTTTCGATTGCTTTCTTCAAAATGGCGATTCCATAGATGTTTTTGAGGGGTTCACCGCCTTTGGACGGGATTCGAACCCATGACCTATAAACAAAGCGCCGGCACGGCGAAAACCGTGCCGGCGCTTTTTCGTTTTCTATAAAAACAAAAGGAGGACTTAAACATGAACAACATCCCTAAGCCTTGGCAGGTCGAGCGATACAAGGCATCGTTTTTCAATGCCATTTCGGGAGCCGCCCATATGGGCGGCTCCCGAAGGAAGGAGGGTTATCGTAGTGGCTCGAAAAGCAATCTGCCTTATTCTGCTTATCCTTTTGATGCTGTCCACCATGACCTCTGCTCTTGCCGCTGAGAATGATGTAACGCAAGAGGCTCACATTCATGATGAAACCTCATCCCTCACAGACCCGCATGACCATGATGACCCGCAGCTGTCTGCGAAGCAAGACACACCTTCGCCCACGGAAAACCCGGATACCGAAACCCTTTTGCCTGACGGAGAGAGTATGGATGACGTGCCGGTGGAAGGCACGCTTGAAGAGCAAGATGTCCCCGTATATACCGTTCTGATGGGTCGGAGCGGTGCGGGGTTTCGGCATCATTGGTTCTTTTGGGGATTCCAAGCCGGGCATCGTGCCGTTTCTCGTGGGAAGCCGCCCCTGCCTATTTGAAGGCTGCCCAAACAACGTCACGGTCACAAGCAAATATTGCTTCGGTTGTAACGCCCATAAATGCTCGGTTGCAGGTTGCCCCTGGGTTCTGTATTATAGCAACCCAAATCGGTGTCAGGTGCATGCGGGAATCACAAATATTACCTGCCAAGTGGTCGAACCTGAAAAATATGTGGGTTTATGCGGCAAGCCTTCCGTTGGTAACGACTCGCCCTGCTGCTGGGAGCATCACTGCCCCGGTTCCGACCGTTTTCTTTTGTGGAAAAGATTGCTGTTAAGCCTCTTTTGAGCGTTTGGGGTGGCTCGGTAATTCCGAACTATAGAATACAAAACATGCAATTTTATTGTGTAAAAAATGGAGAGAATCAAAGCTGAACCTGCCACAGTTTCACTAAATGCCTTTGTTTTGGGCATTTTCTTCAAATTTTACCGGAGTTCTCCATTACAAGTACGAATGCGTTCGTTTGCCGTTATAAAGCAATACGTATTCATCAATACTGCGAAGTAGCATCGCTTAGGATTTGTACTTACTTCGATAGAGTTTTTCCTTTTCGAAAAGCGAGAAAAATGATTCGGACATCGCATTATCGTGAGGCGCCGCCGATTTTGAAAATGGCTGAACGACGGCTTTGTTGTTTAAGAAGCGTAGATGTAATCCGCTATGGTGTTGATGAGGATGGAAACCCTTTGCCATCTACGATAGACCAAGAAACGCAACGTACATTAGATAAACGCAACTTACCCGCAGATCTATTGAGCGGTAAAAGAGCAGGGGTTATACTGCCCATGACAACAGACGGAAAGGGAGTATCACTCATGCTCGGAATTATTACACTGCTTATCGCGCTTAGCGCACAAATCGGGTTTCTCGTTTATCAGATGGTGACGAAAAACCGCCAGACCAAGGTGAAGAATATCATTCGGATCGCTGCGTTCGCCATTTTTTCGCTGCTGCTTATTACAGGGGTATACTGGTGGGGATTTCGCTGGATGGGCTTGTTCATCCTGCTCACCGTTCTGGCAATTCTCAGCACTATCTATTTTATAAGGCGGCCAAAGGCGGAAAAGGAATACAGAGGGTTGACCGCCACACTCTCCTGCGTAAACGGCTGCATCCTGCTCACATTCTGCATCTTGCCCGGCATCCTGTTTCCGCAGTTCAAAGAGGTTGCCCCGACCGGCTCCTACACTGTAGAAACTGCAAGTTATACTTATATAGACGCCTCACGCGCCGAATTGCTTTCCGAAACCGGTGAAAACAGAAAGCTGACGGTTCAGTTCTGGTATCCGGCCGTTGCGGAAGGCTCGGAGAAATTTCCGCTTGTCGTATTCTCACACGGTTCTTTCGGCTATCGCGGCAGCAATCTTTCCACGTTCGAGGATCTTGCCAGCAACGGATATGTGGTGTGCAGCATCGATCATAGCTACCAAGCCTTTTTTTCCCGGCATACGGACGGCAGCACCACATTGGTCAATATGGATTTTCTCAACGATGCTGTCAATATTGAGAACGGCGTTTACGACGAACAGAGAACGTATGATTTGACCCATGAATGGATGGAGCTTCGTACCGCCGATATGCACTTTGTTCTGGATGAAATCCTGCGGAATACGGATAAGGATAACCCGGAACACGTTTACTCGCTGATCGATACCGAGAAGATCGGGCTTACCGGCCATTCGCTCGGCGGCGCGACGGCCGCGCAATTGGGACGGGAACGCTCGGATGTGGATGCGGTGATCGTGATCGACGGTACGATGATCGGCGAGGAACTGGGCTTTGAAAACGGGCAGGCAATTTTGAACGCCGAACCCTATCCTATCCCTTTGCTCAACCTGTACAATGACAGCCACTATGAGGATGCTCGCGAGTTGGGAACGGCCTATAACAATCTCTACGCCAGCGCGCACGCAATAGAGGCGTATGATGTCGTGATTCGTGGCTCGGGACACTTGAACTTTACCGATCTGCCGCTCTTCTCTCCAACACTGGCGCGCATGCTCGGCACGGGCGAGGTAGACAGTCGGTATTGCATCGAAACAATGAACCAAACCGTGCTGGAGTTTTTCAACTATACGCTCAAGGATGCCGGAGGGCTGCATTTAGAAACGGAGTATTAATTGATGTAGGCTATTCGGGGAGGCTCTGTAAAGCGGACGCCTCCCCGCGTTGTCGCATCATGCGGAAAACTTGTAGGCGCTTGCCGAAATACGCTATAATAACGAGGGTATGTCCGCTGCAAAAAACGGATTGGCGGCGAATGTGCAATATAGCTGTTGTGAAGGTGCCGCATTGAAAGTTTCGGTTAAACAAATAAGCGCGGATAGGGAAGAACGGGCCATTATCCAGTGCTACGAGATAAACGATGATGTGAAGAGCATCGTCAGCTTTATAAAGTCAACCGGAGCAACGCTTGCCGGGTATATTGAAGAAAGAGCAAGCCAAATTCCCTTGCAGGATATTTTCTTTGTGGAAGCGGTTGATAACAAGGTGTTTGCTTATACGGCGAAAAAGGTGTATGAACTCAAATGCAAGCTATATGAGTTTGAGATGTTATATGAAAACAGAAGGTTTTTTCGGTGTTCAAAGTCCTTTGTGATCAACCTGATGAAAATTGGCAGCGTGCGCCCCATTTTGAACGGACGGTTTTCGGCAACGCTGTTCAATGGCGAGGAAGTCATCATTTCGCGCCAATATGTGCCGGAACTAAAAAAACGATTGTTAGGTGAAGACATATGAGCTTGAAGGCTTTTTTGAAGAAATGTCTGATGGAGTACTTTATTATTACAACCTGTGTGACGGCGGCGATTGCTATCCTGGGGCTGTCCCTTGATCCGGCGGCAAAGTTTGGCTATGAGGCTTATTTTTCGCCCCTTGTTTTCGGGCTTATCAGCCTTGTGCCATCGTTTATAACCTATTCCCGCAAGGAACTATCCTTCCGCCAGGCGCTCGTGCGCAAGGTGCTCCATATTGTTGTGCTCGAAGCGATGCTAATTGGTTTCGGGTTTTGGGCAGGGATACTTCACGGCGCTGCCGACGCATCCTTTTTTGGCGTTGCGGTTTTTATTGTGTATCTCGCGGTCAACTTAATAAGCTGGCAGTTCGATAAGAAAGATGCCGGTGAGATTAACAAAACGCTTAAATCGTTGCAGGGCAGAAGCTGAGCGAGGGGGCGGAATCTTGAATCAGGGGTCGAGATTTGGAACAAAAAAGTTGGACGTTCCAAATAACGGCCCCTTTCACACACCAAAAACGCTTAAACTCGGGCGTTTTTTATCTGTTTTTCATAAACTGGACATTAAATACCAAAACTGCTCATTCCAGTGAACAAAAATGAGATTTTTGCCGCTTTCGAGCTCATGTGTCCAAGGCAAGAAACCTTCGTGATTTCGGGATATGTTTGAATTAAGAAAAAGAAATATCAATGAACCACAGCATTTGCCTTCTGTGGGCCGCCCGTTAAGAACCGAACTTGGATGCGGCCTTGCGGCATCCAAGTTCAGTTCTTCGCGCGTCACGTTTTCGGCGCGCTAAGGCGTATCGTGCTGTTCCGCGGCGTCCGCAATGGCCGGCGTCTGATGAACGGTGCCGTGCGGTGCTTGATGTAATTGCTCGTCAGAATCTCCGGAGACGGACGCTTTGCTTATACCCAAGAAGTAATGGGCATAGACGCGCTTGGCATGCTCGTCCGGCAAGCTGGCAATCGCTGCATGAAGCTGTTCATATGTCATCCTCCGGCACGGAGAAGATAAAATCCCAGTTTATGTTCAATTTATCTTTCGTGATATAATTGCATCAGATCGGGGGGGGATGCGGATGTTCAACATACTCGTCGTAGAGGATGAGAAGCACGCGCGCAGGCTCATGGAGGCCGTGCTCACGCGCGAAGGTTATCATGTTTTTACAGCGGAAAACGGGATAGAGGCCCTCGCGCAGATGGATACCCAGCAGGTCGATCTGATCCTTCTCGACGTCATGATGCCCGGCAAGGACGGCTTCGCGCTCACGCGGGAGCTGCGCGAGGGCGGATGCATGACACCTATCCTCATGGTGAGCGCAAGGCAGCTTCCGGCCGACAAGAGGGCGGGCTTCCTCGCGGGCACGGACGATTATATGACCAAGCCCGTCGATATGGATGAGATGCTCCTTCGCATCAAGGCGCTGCTGCGGCGCTCGCAGATCGTCAGCGCCCGCAAGCTCGTCATCGGGGACGTGACGCTCGATTACGATACGCTGAGCGTCGCGCGCGGGGAGGAGAAGCAGACTCTGCCGCAGAAGGAGTTCTACCTGCTCTTCAAGCTTCTTTCTTATCCGGATCGCATCTTCACCCGCATCCAGCTCATGGACGAGATCTGGGGCATGGAATCGGAAAGCGGCGATACGACCGTGAACGTCCACATCAACCGCCTGCGAAAGCGCTTCGAGGGCTATCCGGAGTTTGAGTTGGTTTCCGTGCGCGGATTGGGTTACAAGGCGGTGAAGGGGATATGAGGAAGAATATCAGGCAGCGCCTGAGCCTGTCGCTGTTTTTCTCGCTTGCCGTTTTCATCATCTTTGTGATTACGGCGATGATCATCGCCTTTATCAGCTTTTTCGTGATCAACTCGGGCCTGGTGCAGCGCAGCGGGCCTTCCGGCCTGTTCACGCTCGTGCTGACCCTCATGGTCGCGAGCGTCATCGTGGGCACGGTCGTTTCATTCATACTCGGACGGGTGCCGCTCAAACCCATCCGCAAGGTCGTATCGGCGACCAACAGGCTGGCCGCGGGGGATTTCTCCGCCCGGCTCGACATCTCGCGCCCGCCTGAGCTTCGGGAGCTGGCGGAGAGTTTCAACCGCATGGCGCAGGAACTGGGTGGGCTTGAAATGCTTCGCGCCGATTTCGTCAACAGTTTTTCGCACGAGTTCAAAACGCCGATCGTATCCATCAAGGGCTTCGCCGAAATGCTCCAGTACGACGATCTGACAAGTGCGGAAAAGGCCGAATATCTCGGCATCATCATCAGCGAATCGGACAGGCTCGCGTCGCTGGCGACGAACGTGCTCAACCTGTCGAAGGTGGAAAACCAGGCGATCCTTTCCGACGTGCGCGCATTCAACCTGACAGAGCAAATACGACGATGCATCCTCCTGCTCGAAACGAAGTGGGAGGAGAAGGGCATCTCTTTAAGCGTGGATATTGACGAGGTCACATATGCCGGCAACGAGGAACTGCTCAATCAGGTCTGGCTCAACCTGCTCGACAACGCGATCAAGTTCACACAAAGAGGCGGCGGCATCGCCGTCTCCCTGAAGCCCTGCTCGGACGAGTTGCGCTTCGCCATCCGGGACGACGGCTGCGGCATCGGGGAGGAAGCGCTCGCGCATATCTTCGATAAATTCTATCAGGCGGACGCTTCGCGCGCGAACGCGGGCAACGGCCTCGGGCTGACGCTCGCGAAGAAAATCGTGGAGCTGCACCGCGGAAGCATCGCTTGCCGCAGCGTGCTGGACCACGGCAGCGAATTCGTCGTATCCCTGCCCCTATAATCAACAAGCCATCAGGAATTGAACGGCAAGCCATCAGGAATTGAACGGCGGAGATGAAAATCCGCCGTTTTGTTTCTTTTGAGTTTATGATCCCCCTTTATGCTTGCATATGGAGCGTCGTTAGGCGGACGCCTTCGGCGTGGAATTGCGATTGAAATTGGAGGGACAGTTATGGAAAGAAAAAAGAAAAGGAAAACATGGCCCTGGGTATTGCTTGCCGTGGCCGTCATACTGGCTGTCGCCGCGGCGATTTTCCTGAGGAATATGCGAAGCGCCGCCGATATGATCGCGTACGCGAGCTATACCGTAGAGCGCGGAAGCGTCGCAACCACGATCACCGGAAGCGGCAAGCTGGAAGCCGCCGGAACGCAGGACGTCGAATTGCCCGACGGAATCGTCGTTTCCGAAATATTCGTTGCCGAGGGCGACAGCGTGAAGGCGGGAGATATATTGGCGACCCTTGATAAAGATTCCCTTGCGGACAGAGCCGCCGCCTTGTCGGGCGAGCTGTCCGGCCTGGATGCGGAGCTCGCCCGGATGAGCGCAAGCAAAACGACCGAAACCGTCTATGCCTCCGTCGGCGGGAGGCTCAAGCATCTGCCCGTCGCGGAAGGGGACGACGTACTCCAAAGCATATCGAAATTCGGGTCTCTGGCCATTGTTTCCGCGGACGGCCTCATGCAGGTGGAGATCCCGGCGGCTCAGGATCGGGCCCTCTTGAGCGAAGTCACGGTGGAGTGGCAGGATGGCTCCGAGGAAGGGACGATCGCCCAAAGGACGGACGGCGGCTATCTGGTCACCCTGAGCGACGAGGAAGCGCCGTACGGAGCGACGGCCAAGGTATACGACGGGACGACGCTCTTAGGCGAGGGGACGCTGGAGATCCACGCGCCGATCGCGATTTACGCCAGCGGAGGGACGATCTCCGAAATCCTCTGCGAAGTGAACGACAAGCTGAGCGCGACGACGAAGCTGTTTACTCTCGAAAACGCGCCGCTTTCCAGCGCGTATCGGCAAAAATACTCCGAGCGCCTCGATGTGGCGGCGCGGCTTGAAGCCATTGTGAACCATCTGATTGATCCATGCGTGGTCGCGCTCCATGACGGCGTTGTCAGTTCCGTCAATGTCGCGGAGGGCGCCGAAACGGGCGCCGGAACCGCGGGCGCCGGCAATGCGGCTTCCTCCGGCGCGGCTTTCGAGATCAAAACGGGCGGCGCAATCATCATGATGATCTCCGTGGACGAGCTGGACATCCGCTCCATTGCTCTCGATCAGGAAGCTGCCGTGATATTGGATTCCATCCCGTCCGAAACGTTCACAGCGAATGTTACGCATATCTCGAACCTCGGCAACGCCAACGGCAGCATCACGACCTATGCGGTGGAGCTGACGCTCTTGCCCGACGCGCGTTTCCTCGAGGGCATGAGCGGCAATGCGACCATCCTCGTGAACCGGGTTGACGACGTGCCGATCATCCCGATCGAGGCGATCGTCGAGGATTCGTCGGGCGTTTTCGTATATGTGGGAAATGAGCGGGAAAAGCGGTATATCGAAACCGGCCTTTCGGACGGCGAATACGCCGAGGTCGCGAGCGGGCTCTCGCCGGGCGATGTGATCCTGTATGCCTCAACGGCGTCGGAAGACAGCGTATTCCCGGGAATGCCGGGCGGAATGGGAGGCTTCGGGAATAGAGGTGGCGGATATGGCGGCTGATTCCGCCCCGGTCATCGCAATGCGGGATATTACGAAAGTATATACGGTCGGCGGCGAGGAAGTGCGGGCGTTGGACGGCGCAAACCTATTCATTCATGAAGGCGAATTCGTCAGCGTAATCGGCCCCTCGGGCAGCGGCAAATCCACGCTCATGAACATCATCGGCTGTCTCGACGTGGCCGACAGCGGCGAATATGTGCTCGACGGGCAGAACATCCTGCAATACTCCGGACGGCAGCTCGCGCGCATCCGCAACCGAAAGATCGGCTTTGTGTTCCAGAGCTTCAACCTGCTTTCTAAAATGACGGCAGAGGAGAACGTCGAACTGCCGCTGATCTATCAGGGGCTGCACCTTGGCAAGAGGAAGGAGCGCACCCGCCTTGCTTTGGAGCGCGTCGGCCTGTCCGACAGAGGCAGGCATAAGCCTACGGAGCTTTCGGGCGGCCAGCAGCAGCGCGTTGCCATCGCGCGGGCGTTGGCCACCGACCCGGCGATTCTGCTCGCGGATGAGCCGACGGGCAATCTCGATTCCAAGACGGGCGCGGACATCCTGCGGCTCTTTCACGAGCTGCACGAGGCGGGCAACACGATCGTGCTGATCACGCACGACGAGCGCATCGCCAAGCAGACGCAGCGCTGCGTCCGCATCATGGACGGCCGCGTGTAGGAGGCGTAAGCATGGTTTTTCAATCCTTAAAAATGGCGCTGAACGCGATTGCCGCAAGCAAAATGCGCTCTTTCCTCACGATGCTGGGGATCATCATCGGCGTCACGGCGCTCGTGGTCATGGTATCGCTCGTGAGCGGCGCGACCGGGGCCGTGACGAGCGAAATTTCCTCCCTCGGCAACGACATGATCACCGTTTCGATCCGGGCCGATAAGGGTTCCCCGCTGCGCTTGGAGGACCTGGATGCGATCAAGGCGCTGGACGCGGTCGATCAGGCGGCTCCCTCCGGCTCCATGAACGCGACGGCAAAATACGGCTACAGCGACGCCATGGTGTCGGTCTACGGAACGACCGCCGCCTATTACGACATACAGGGGCTGGAGCTCGCCCAGGGCCGGTTCATCAAGACGACCGACGTGAACAACGGTTCCTACATTGCCGTGCTGTCCGATGAAGCCGCGACGGAGCTGTTCAACCGGACGGATATCATCGGCGAAACGTTCACGATCGCGGGCAGAGCCTTCCGCGTCGTCGGCGTGCTCGCGAAGGACGATTCGCTCATGTCCGGCATGATGTCAAGCCTGAGCGTCTATGTTCCGTTCACCGTTGAATCGCGGATGGCGGGGCAGCCCTACATCACGTCGATCAGCATATCGTCCGCCAATGCGCAAGATATGGATGCGACGGAGGACGCGATCAACCGGTTCTTCATGAAGCGATTCGAGCAGGACGAGGATGCGTTTTCCCTGATGAACATGTCGTCCATTACGGACGCGCTGGGAACGGTGACCGATACGCTGACGCTGCTCCTGGGCGGCATCGCGGCGATTTCGCTGCTGGTCGGGGGCGTGGGCATCATGAACATCATGCTCGTGTCCGTGACGGAGCGCACCAAGGAAATCGGCATACGCAAGGCCATCGGCGCGGGGCGGGGGAGCATCATGATGCAGTTCCTTATTGAAGCGTTGCTGTTAAGCCTGTTCGGATGCGTATTTGGGCTGCTGTTCTCATGGGGTATCCTGGAGATCGTCACGCTGATCGCCGGAGGTATCTCGTTTGCCATGTCTCCGTCCACCATCGCATTGGCGGTTGGTTTCTCTTCGGCCATCGGCTTGATTTTCGGGCTCTATCCCGCAAACAAGGCGGCTAAGAAACATCCGATCGAGGCGCTGCGGTACGACGGGTGAGATCAAGGAAACGGAAGAAGGCAAGCGCATCTCTGGAGCGCTTTGCCGGAGCTGTGCTGGGGCGTTTAGCCGGCAATATGCTCACAATAAAGCTGAACTTTGAGTATTACGGCTGCGCCAATCAGGTGTTTTATGAAGTTTATGTATCGGGTGCCGGACGCCTTGCTGTCGTAATTCATACGGTTTGCCGATGGGCTGAACGCGAAATGCCTGCAAGGGCATTTCGCGGGTTTGGACATAAAAACGGCTCTCCTGCCGGTGCGCTTCCTAAGCCCGCGCGCGGAAATTCAGCGCATCGCCGGAACAAGCAGATAGGCTTCCTGCTCCAAAGAAGCGCCGGCACAGACGCAACTGAAACGGTATACCGGCTGATAGTAGCCCTTCGAGTCGAGCAGATAAGTCAACTCCACGCTTTGAAGTTCGATGGAACGGGGGACGCCCGCGAAATAGAGGGGAACGAATTTTCCCGCCCTCGCCCGCTCGTACGCCTCGGCTTCGCTTATGACTTCGCAAGCCCGATAGGGGCTGCATATGACCATATTATTTCTCACGCTTTTCACGCTTCCGTCGCTGTAATACTCGCACAGCAGCGTGCCGTTCATGATTTTTTCGCCGTATGAGGCCATATCTGCGCGAAACTGATAGCCGGTATCGGTAAGCTCAAACGCGCAGGCCTCCGGCAATTCGATGTTGATTTGAGCCAAAGCCGCGCGGACGGCGGCTTCGTCGGCGTCCTGCACCCTTTTGAGGCTTTCGTCGTGCGAAAAATCGGTGTATCTGTATGTGTTCCCCAGATATGTCACCCAGACGCTGAACTTTCTCCCCTCGGCGTAAAACAGGGCGGATTCGTCGTAAAGATCCGTCTGCGTCTCGTCGAGCGTTGTGCCTTTGGAACTGAAAATCGCCTGCGCCAGCTCCCGGGCGGTCTGCTCGCTGCCGACGGCGGAGCAATAAATCATAACGCTTCCGGGCTCGTCGGAAAACGCGGCGTCGGAAGAAACCGAAACTTCGTCCATGTTTGCCTTGAGTCCGCTCAAACAAGCCATGTTTCCGAACTCCTGGAGGGAGTACGCCGTAAAAATGCCGCCGAAGACAAGAGCCATGATCAGGGCCGGGGCGGCGTATCCGATCGTTTTTCCGGCGCTCAGCTTCTTTTTTTGAACGGCGGAAAGGAACAGCATGCCGAATCCGTACCCGATCAGAACGCCGAACGTGTTGCCCATCAGATCGTCCGTTTCAAAGACCCCGACGGAGGCCGCGAGCTGGACAAACTCTATCGCGAGCGTAAAAGCGAACCCGCACAGGACCGTGCGCCACGCCTTTTGGAACCATTCGCCCCAAAGCGGAAGCAAAAAACCGAATGGGACGAACAGCAGTATATTCAATATGATGTTGCGCCAGCCGCCGACGTGCCATTCGTTCCAGGCCTGCGCGTAGGAAGAGAACGGCGCGAGGACATACGCCCGCTCGTAACTGCCGCGGTTCAGGAACACCGCCGCGAGCACGACGACGACGTAGCACGCGCTGAGGGCCGCAAGCAGCGCCGTTCGCGCGCCGAGCGATTTTGCGCCCTTCATCAACTTTTTGTAAACAAGAAAATATCCGGCGCAAAACAGGGCCGCCAAAATGAAAACCGCCGCGATGCCCAATGTGAAATACGTTTTTCCGAAGCTGATGATGTCGGCAAGCCTCATGGTTTCATCCTTTGCCCGTCGAAACAGGTTATAATTTCCAATATTGTACCACGCCTTACCGGCATTATAATGAATATCCTGTAAATTCGTCCGTGTATAAGCCCTTTGACGCCTGAAATCGCTGTGGATTTGAAGGCGGCGTTGTGCTATGATGTCAGCGTGCCGTTCGCGGCGGCGGCCGCGGGCGGGATCGAATCGATTCTTCCGGTTATACCGCGGGAAGTGCCGCGATGTAATAAATCAAACAAGAAAGGATGTTACATATGAAAAACCCAGTTATCGCATCCGCATACAACACAAGGAGGGTGACGATAATTTAGCCCTCCTTACAAAGGAGGATTATTCGTGTCTTTCGACAAAAAACCAAGCCGGCTTCGCAGCTTTCTTTCGTATTACAAACCGTACAAGGGACTGCTGCTCGCCGATCTTCTTTGTTCTCTGTCGGTCGCCGCGCTCGCGCTTGTTCTGCCGGTCTGCGTCCGTTATATCACCAAGGATATGCTGCAATCCGGCGCAAACGATATGCTCGGCGAGATCGTCCGCATAGGCGCGATCATGATCGCGGTCATACTGGCGCAAACCGCTTTCGCGTTTTTTTACGACTATAAGGGGCACGACATGGGCGCGAAGATCGAGCGCGACATGCGCCGCGAGCTGTTCGCGCATTACCAGAAGCTCCCGTTCAGCTTCTTCGACAACCAGAAAACCGGGCAGCTCATCTCCCGCCTGACAAACGACCTTCTCAACCTGGCGGAGCTGTACCACCACGGGCCGGAGGACCTGATCATCTACGGAACGCAGTTCGTCGGCTCGCTGATCATACTGCTGTGCATCAATTGGAAGCTGGCGCTGGTCGTCTGCGCGTTCCTGCCCGTGATGGCCCTCTATTCCTTTGTTTTCTACCGCAAGCTCAGGGGCGTCTACCGGCAAAGCCACGAGCGCATCGCCGACGTCAACGCGCGCGCGGAAGAGAACCTCTCCGGCATCCGCGTGGTCAAGAGCTTCGCTGCGGAGGAATTCGAAACGGCGAAGTTCGCCCGGGAGAACGACCGCTTTTACAGGAGCCGTTCGAGCATTTACAAGCACGAGGCCCTGTACTACACCGGCATCGAGCTCTTTTTCACGCAGCTCATCACCGTGGCGATTATTGTCGCGGGCGGCGTGTGGATCGCGGGCGGGACGCTCGCGCCCGCCGACCTGCTGGTCTTCATACTTTACGCGGCGTATCTCACGGGGCCCGCGCCCAAGCTCGCTTTTATGGTGCAGCTCTATCAGGACGGGTTCGCCGGTTATCGGCGCTTTCGCGAAATCATGGAGATCACGCCCGATATACGGGATGCGCAAAACGCCGTCGAGCTGAAAGTCGCCCGGGGCCGCGTGTCTTTCGAACATGTGTCGTTCCGGTACGGCGAAGACCAGGAATATGTCCTGCGGGATATCGATCTTGACGTCCGGCCCGGCGAAACCGTGGCAATCGTTGGGCGCTCCGGCATCGGCAAAACGACGCTGTGCTCCCTGATCCCCCGCTTTTACGACGCGAGCGAAGGGGACATCCGCATCGACGGCGCAAGCGTGCGCGACGTGACGCTGAACTCCCTGCGGCGCCAAATCGGCGTCGTGCGGCAGGAGACGTTTCTGTTCGCAGGAACCATCATGGAAAACATACTCTACGGCAGGCCGGAAGCGACGGCGGAGGAAGCCGTGGAAGCCGCCAGGCGCGCCAACGCCCACGGCTTCATCATGGAATTGCCCGACGGTTATGAAACAGACATCGGGCAGCGCGGCGTAAAGCTCTCCGGCGGGCAGCAGCAGCGCATCAGCATCGCGCGGGCGTTTCTGAAAAATCCGCCCATACTCATCTTCGACGAGGCGACGAGCGCGCTCGACTACGAGAGCGAGCGGGCCGTTATGGACAGCCTGAAAACGCTTGCCCGGGGGCGCACGACCTTTATCATCGCCCACCGCTTGAGCACCATACGCAACGCCGACCGGATCGTCGTCCTCGCGCAAGGAGGCATCGTCGAGCAGGGCGCGCACGATGCGCTGTACGCCATGGACGGCGCGTACGCAAAGCTGTACAACGCCAACGAGGCGTGAGACGCGCCTGATCGGCGCAAAACCATACAGGCCGGGGCATGCACGCCCCGGCCTGATTCCGCCCGGCCAATTCCACCCGTATTACCCCACCAGCAGCAGCGCGCTGTCGTTCAGAATCAGGCTGCCGTAGAGGAACAGCGCGTCCGCGTTCGCGTCGAACTCGATCAGTTTGAACAGCGCGTCCGCCGAGATGTAGCGAAGGTCGATCAAGGTGATTTTCGCGTATTCTCCCGCGAGCAGCGGCGCGAGGCTGCTTGCGAACGAGTCGCGGAACAGATAAAGCTGCCTGTCCGTCGAAGCCGCCGGGTTTTCGATGGTCACGATCGGCTGCGGCCCGGATAGGTAGACGCTGTAAGGATCGACGCTGAAAAAAAGGCTTTCGTCGTACATGACGCTGTCGATCATCCCGAGCGTTTTCGTGTCGAGCAGCTTCACCCGCGCGTTCGCGAGCGCGTCGTTCGTCAGGCATGCGAGCGTTTCGCCCGGAAGCGGCAGCGCGTATTGCCCGAAGTACGCGCCGTAGAACGGATAGAGCTCCTTACCCTCGAAATCTTCATCCGCGGCAAAGCCCATCGCGAAGCCGAGCGCCGCGAGCACGGGGGAAAGCGCCGTCTGTTTCCAGTGCAAATCGCCCGCGTAGTAGGAATCCCTGCCGAGCGCGTCCCCGAGGGAGATGTACGACGCGCCCGCGAGGTTTTCCCGTATGACGGCTTCGAGCGCGCCGAAACCGCCGTCCGGATAGGCCGTGCCGCGCGCGAGGTAATGCCCCTTGTCGGGGATGGCCGCCATGTAGACCTTCGCGCCGTCCGGCAGGCGCGCTATGACCTTGTTGATCTTGGCGATCGCGCGCGCGGCCGAGGCCGCGTCGAACGCGCTCAGCCTGGCGAGGCTGCCGTCCACGGCGTACAGGCCGTTGTTGTCGAGCAGGCGAAGCGCGTTGTATTGCGCGTACGCCTTGAGCGCGCGCATCGCGTCCCGCCCGACGAAGGAGTCCTGCGCGAAAGCTTCGAAATCCTCCGCGAAGCTGTCGTTGAGCCGAAGCTTGCCGCTTGAAACGGAAGCGAAGCGCGGCAGCGCCGCGAGCCTGCGGCGCTCGCTTTTGGATACCTCGGGCGGCGTATGCACGAGGTTCGCGATGGTCAGGCCGAGCAAAACCCCGGCGAGCAGCATCGCCGTGAGCTTGGCCTGGAGCGGATTCATCCCGCGGGGTTTCGCTTCCATGGCGCCTCCCTAAAACCTGAAGTAGATGAACGGATTGAAGGACCCGTCCACAGCGTATGCGCTCGAAATTATGAGCAGCGCGGCGAGAGCGGCCGGCCGCGCGAGCGAGAGCGCGACGGCCCCCGCCTTCGAATGATGCCGCGCGAGCGCGTTCTCGAGACTTTCCATGAGCCGCTTGGGCAGGGGCGTCGCGCCGAGTATGCCGATTGTAAACAAGAAAGCGTAGCTCGAAAGATAATACCTCGACCACGCCCCCGCGGCGGCGATGCCGCCGGCGCCGACGAGTTCCCCCGCGCGCGAGAGCGCTCCGGCGAGGGTCGGGGAATCGAACAGGCACCAGCTGAACACCAGCACGAGCAGCGTGTACAGATGCGAAACCAAGCCGGGCAGCTTCTTGAGCGCGCGCAGGAGGAAGGCTTTTTCGAGCGTCATGACGAGCGCGAAGTACAGCCCCCAGAGCACGAAATTCCAGCTCGCGCCGTGCCAGAGGCCCGTGAGCGCCCACACGGCGAGTATGTTGCGGATGCGCTTGGCAGGGGAGACGCGGTTGCCGCCCAGCGGGATGTAAACATAATCCCGGAACCACGCGCCGAGCGTCATGTGCCAGCGCCGCCAGAACTCGGTGACGCTCCTCGCGGCGTACGGGTAATCGAAATTCTCGGGGAAGCGGAAGCCCATCATGCGCCCGAGGCCTATGGCCATGTCGCTGTAGCCCGAGAAATCGTAGTAGATGCGAAGCGTATAGCCCGCTATGTACAGCCACGCGAAGAGCGCGCTGCGCTCGGTCCCGCCGGTATAAGCCGCGCACAGGTCGGCGAAGGCGTTCGCGAGCAGCGCTTTTTTGGCGAGGCCCAGCACGAAGCGCTGCGCGCCCGCCGCGAAATCTGGCAGGGTTTGCTTTCTTCGCGCGAGGTCGCCCGCGATCGAATCATAGCGCACGATGGGGCCGGAGAGGATCTGCGCGTATAGGAACGCATAAGCTGCGAAGGTCACAAGGTTCCCTTGGGCCCGCGTTTTGCCGCGATAAACATCGAAGAGATAGCTCAGAAGCTGGAACGTATAAAAGCTGATGCCCAGAGGCAGCGCGAGCGAAATCAGCGGGACCGGCCCGCTGTCCGCGCCCGGCGCGAGCAGGGAATTGACGGCTTTGATGAAGAAGTCCGCGTATTTGAACAGCGCGAGCGCGCCGACGAGCAGCCCGATTGCGAGCGCGGCGAACAGCTTCGCTTTCCCGGTGCCCCTGTGCCGGCCGATCAGCAACCCCGCGCCGAAGGCGACGAGCGTTTCGGCCGCGAGCAGGGGAAGGTATGCGGGCGCGCCCCAGGCGTAAAAAACGACGCTGCAGGCGAGCAGCGCGGCGTTCTTCCACCTGCGCGGCGCGGCGAGGCAGAGCGCCAGGGCGGCGGGCAGGAAGTAGTATAAAAATGTGACGCCGGAAAAGAGCATGACGACCTCACGGGAGCGGGAACGAAGCGGCGGCGTCCTTTTTTCAGGGCGCCGCCTGCTTTGCCCCGGTTATTCGGCCTCGAAGAATACGTCCGCTTCGCCCGCGGCGTCGCCCGCGAGCGCGCGGAAAGCGTCCTCGAGGGCGGTCGCAATTTCATCGTAGGAGGCGATGAGGAACACGTAGCTGCCCGCCTCCACGACGAGGCACCGGTCCGGGCGCACGCACACCCAGCGGCCCGAGTCGAAGCCCTTGGCAACGAGCGATTTCACCTCGGCGGCGGAAGCCGCGTCCTTGCACTTGACAAGCGCCGTTAAATGCGCGGATACGTTCATGGCGGCCATGGAAACGTACGCGTCCTCGGCGTACTCGCTAAGCTGCTCCGGCGTGAGGCCGAGGTAGCTCTGGCAGGTTTCGGCGGTGATCTGCTCGTCGAAGGTCTCAAAGTCGATGTTCGCGCCCTCGTTGACGGCGGCGAGTATGTCCTTCGTGTCGCCGGCAAGGCCGCTCTGGACGGGCGTCGGCGAGGGGGTCGCCGGCGCAAGCGTCTCCATGGGCGGGGCCGTCGTGACGGCGGGCGGCGTCGCGGTGGGGGCGGGCGACGCCGGCTTGCAGCCGGAAACGAGCGCCGCGAAGGCCGCGAGCAGCGCGAGGGCAATCAGGATCTGTCTTTTCATGTTCGGTCTCCTTTGGGTTCCGTTTGTATTGCGCATTTGCCATGCATTGATTATACGGACAACATGCGCGAAAGGTTCGCTTTGCGGCGGAATCCGTCCGGATTTTCAACAGGCAGGCGAGGAACGCTTTTCCATCGCTGCGGCCGCGCGCAAATGTTAAGTTAAATTTCGCCGGTTCAATTTCACCGCCCGTTGTGGTATGATTCATATATTGACAATATTTACGGGAGATTATGAGCTACGAAACGATTTAAGCGCGGCGACGCGGACATGACGCAGGGCGTCGTCTGGAAACAGCTCCTCGGATTTGCGATCCCGATGAGCGTGGGCCTGCTCTTTCAGCAGATGTACAACACGTTCGACGCGGTCGTGGTGGGACAGTTCGTGGGCAAGGAAGCGCTCGCCGCGGTGGGCAGCACGGGCAGCATCGTGAACATGCTCGTGGGGCTCTGCGCGGGGCTTTCAACGGGGGCGAGCGTCGTCATCTCGCAGGCCTACGGCGCGAAGGAATATAAAAAGCTCAGCGACGCCGTGCACACGACCATACTCGTCACGTTCATACTGAGCATCGTCGCGACCGTCTCGGGCATATTGCTCGTGCCGCCCATGCTCAGGCTGATGAACGCACCGGAAGACGTGTTTCCGCAGGCGAAGCTGTATCTGACGATCTACTTTTCGGGGGTCGCGGGTCTTCTCATGTACAACATGGGCGCGGGCATACTGCGCGCGGTGGGCGACTCGAGGCGGCCGCTGTATTTCCTGATTTTTTCGGCGACGCTCGACATCGGCATGAACTTCCTGTTCGTGGTCGTGTTCCATTGGGATATCAAGGGCGTCGCCTATTCGACCGTCATCGCGCAGGTGCTCTCGGCGGCGCTGGTGCTCTATACGCTCACCCGAACGGACGCGCCCTACGCGATCCGCTGGGGCGGCCTTCGCATCAAGCCGGAAATTCTGAAAAAAATACTCTCCATAGGCCTGCCCGCGAGCATACAGCAGGCTGTGACCTCGTTCACCAACGTGTTCGTCCAGTCCTACATCAACTCCTTCGGCTCGGGCGCCATGGCGGGCTGGTCGAGCTACAACAAGATCGACTCCTACGCGCTCGTGCCCGTGCAGAGCATTTCGCTCGCTTCGACCACTTTCGTCGGCCAGAACTACGGCGCGGGGCAGATCGGCCGCGCGCGCAAGGGCGTGCGGCAGGCGCTGACGATGTCCCTCGTCATCACGGCCGTGCTCTGCGCGCTGATGGTGGTTTTCCGCCGCCCGCTCGTGTCGATCTTTACCAACGATCCGGAGGTGCTCGACTTCGGCGGACGCTTCCTCGCGATCATATCGCCCTTCTACGTGCTGATCTGCTTCAACCAGATCTTTTCGGGCGCGCTTCGCGGCACGGGCCGCGCCAAAACGCCCATGATCGTGATGATCTCCTCTTTTGTCGTGTTCCGGCAGATCTATCTGTTCGTGTCTAAGCTCCTCGGCGGCGGTTTTTTGGCCGTCGCGCTCGCATATCCGGCGGGCTGGGTCGTGTGCAGCCTCGTCATGGCCGTCGTCTATTTAAGAAGCCCGCTTTGCCGTGAGCGCGACGGGGAAGGCGCCGCTTCCCGCGCCGGCGCGAGCGCGGCCGCGGAGGCTCTGGAGGAGGCGCTCTCGGCGGGCGAGGGCATCGAGGGGTGATTCACCCTTCGAGCCGGCCGGCGAGCGTTTCGAGGCAGATTCGTATTCCCTGGATCATGTCCTCAAGCTCCATCGAAAAGGCGGTTTCGCTCTGCCCCTTCATGTAGGGGACGTGCACGAATCCCGCGCGCATTTTGGGCAGGTCGGTTCTCGCGCGATGCAATGCCACGTACATCGCGTCGTTGCACAGGTACGGCCCGGCGCTGTAGGAAAACGCGGCGGGAAGGCCCGCGGCGTTCAGCGCGTCGAGCATGGCCCGGCAGGGCAGGTTCGAGAACAGCCCGTCCGGCGCGCCGGGCACGACGGGCTCGCCGCGCGCGATTTCGCCCAGATTGTCCGCAAGCTCGCTCTCGCGCAGGTTCATGGCGATGCGCTCTATGGTGATGGCGCACCTTCCGCCCGCCTGCCCGAGAAGCAGCGCCGCGTCCGGGCGCAGTTCGTCGAGAAGCAGGTTCACCTTCCCGTTCACGCGCACCCAGGCCACGGGCAGCTGCGCCTTGACGACGCGCGCGCCCGGCAGTTCGTCCGGCATGGCTTTGGCGCATTCCCACGAGGGATTGACCTGCGCTCCGCCGAAGGGCTCGAAACCCGTGACGAGCAAGGTTTTCATCCGTTCATTCTCCCATCCGTTCAACTGCAAAGGATTATACCACAATCCGCGCCGCGCGGCGATGCGCGCATGGCTTGATAGAGCGCGCTCCGGAGTGATATATTAATAGGGAAGGGAGGTGCTTCCCATGAAGGAAAAGCTGCTTTTCAACGCGCCCAGCCCGCCCGAGGCGGGCATCCTCTGCGGCATTCTCGACGAGAACGGCATCCCGTACTACACCGTGACGCCCGGCCCCGGCGCGATCTACGCCGCATCGGTCAACATGGGCGTGCGTATCTTCGTTTCGGAGGAGGATTACGAGCGCGCTTTCCAATTGACCGACGGCTGCCTCGACGCGGGCGTCGAGCTCGTCGATTTCCCCGGTGACGTCGAGGCCGAACCCGGCAAGGCCGAACCCGTCGAGGCCGAACCCGGCAAGGCCGAACCCGGCAAGGACGCGCCCGGCGTGGGCGAACCCGCCGAAGACGGCGAAGAACCGTGACCGCGCGGCGCATACTCGCCTGTTTCCTCGCGCTGGTTCTGCCCGCGCTTCTTCCCGGTTGCGGCAAAGCGCCGCGCGAGAGCGCGCCCGTGGAGGTCACGCGCGCGCCGAGCGCCATGGCGACGCCGCGCGCGACCCTCGCGCCCGCGCCGGGCGCGGAGCCGACGCCTTCTCCGACACCGGAGCCGACCATAGACGACGGCCGCGTGCAGCTCGCCGAGGGCTTCTATTACATTGAGCTCGACGGGCAAATCAAGGAGCGCATCACGGGATACAGCTATCCCGAGGACGATTCGGATATTGCCGTCCATTACGACGACCTCCGATACATCCATCTGCTCTACTATGATTTCGACGGCGTTGAGCGCGAGGGCGAGCTGATCGTCCACGCACGGCTCGCCGACGAGGTCATGGAGATCTTTTACGAGCTGTATCAGGCGAAGTACCCGTTCACCTCGATCAAGCTCGTGGACGATTACGGCCAGGCCGCGGACGACGAGCTTTCCATGCGGGCCAACAACACCTCGGCCTTCAACTACCGTCCCGTGGCGGGCACGAAGAAGCTCTCGCTGCACAGCTTCGGCGCGGCCATCGACGTCAACCCCCTGTTCAATCCCTACATCAAGGCGGACGGCAGCTTTTACCCCGCGAACAGCGCGGAATACCGCGACCGCAGCCGCGATTTCCCGGGAAAGATCGACCATGACGACCTCGCCTACGAGCTCTTCACCGCGCGCGGCTGGGATTGGGGCGGGGACTGGACGAGTTCCAAGGACTATCAGCATTTCGATAAGGATTTGGGCTTCGACAGAACGCCGTGAGGCGAGGGGCAATTGACAATGGAAAATTAACAATCGACAATCGGGTTTGATTCAGGCGGCCTCCGCTTCAAGCGAAGGCCGCCCCGAGCCGGATCGTTATTCACTCTTAACCATTGGTTATTAGCTGAATAATTGACAACTGTCAATTCTCAATTGCCCTGACGCCGATCCTCATTTCGCCGTCCGAAAGCGTGACGATGACGCGGTATTGACCGCCCACGATCTTGAGCGTGTTGGAGAGGCAGCAGCTTTGGACCGCTTCATCCTGGGCTTCGGCGTCGGGATACATTTCCATGATGAGCGCGACGTAGGCGTCGAAATCCTCCTCGGTGCAGCCGGTCACGACCAAGAGGTAATGCTTCCCGTCGGACTCGACCTCGCTGCTCTTGCCGAAGCTCACCGCGGGAAGCTCGAGCGCCCGCTCCGCCCAATAGAGCGAGGCCGAGTCCAAACCGCAGCAGCCCGGCGGTTCAACCGCCGGCGCTCCGGTCGCCGCCGGCGTGGAGGGCGCGGCCGCGTCGCCCCTGTCGTCGCCGCCGTTCGCGCGCTCCGTGGGCGCGCTGCCGCCCGTGGCCGACTCGCTCCCGAATAATTGCTCCTCGCTCTCGGGCACGGCCGGGTCCTGCACGGCGAAATACGCATTGTCGGGCGCTTCGGATTTTGCGCTCATCCCGAAGAATCCGCCGCTGAGCGCGCCGATTCCAAAGCTCGCGAGCAGCACGGCCGCCGCGGCCACGGAGCCGTAGCGGATGATGTTTTTCCTCAGCGCGAGCTCTTTCGCCTGCGCCTTTTTGAGCGTTCCCGAGCGCATGGCGGCATAATCCACGCCCGCGTTTGCCCTGTCGGCCACGGCGCGCAGAATTTCATCCATTTTTTCAGCCATGCAGCTCACCTCCTTTTAGCAGTTCGCCGAGCCTTCCCTTGGCGCGGGACATGCGCGATTTTATCGTTCCCTCGCTCACGCCCTGCAGCGCGGCGATTTCCTCATATTGCAAGCCCGAAAAGTAATGCAGCGTCACCGTTTCGCGGTAAATGTCCGGCAGCGAGTCGACCGCCCCGCGGACCAGGCGAACGGTTTCCGCGTTCATCGCGGCGGGCTCGAGCAGCTCGCATTCGCTCGATACGGGCGTTTCGGGCAGCTCGTCCGCGAGCACTTCGCGCTTCAGGCGCCGCTTCCCGTCCACGCAAAGGTTGACGGTCACGCGGTAGAGCCAGCTTTTGAGCTGCGCTTCGCTCATATCCTCGAGCTTTTTCATGTGTCGGAGCACGCGGATGAACACCTCCTGTGAAACATCCAGCGCGTCGCTTTCGCTTTTGAGCGCGCCGTACGCCGTCCAGTACACCATGCGCGAAAAGCTCTCGTAGACGGAATCGAATTCCCACGCGGGCAATCTCATCCC
This sequence comes from Firmicutes bacterium ADurb.Bin248, assembly GCA_002069725.1. Classification (GTDB taxonomy): domain Bacteria; phylum Bacillota; class Clostridia; order Christensenellales; family CAG-138; genus Phil1. Next base: position 23,737 of record MWBW01000002.1, read on the forward strand.
TCCTGTCCATAATACGTTCGAACCAAAGCCGCGGTTCCCTGCGATTATATCATGAAAGCCGAATTTTTTGGATAGGTTCTTGCTTTCGCCGTCAAAAAGGAATAAAATAAATGAGGCGCCAATCGAAGGAACCGGGCATGTCCCGGTTCGTTCTTTGTTTTTATGGAAATTATTGATTTGCGGAGGCACTTATGAAAAACGGCTTCGACAACGAGAAATACCTTTCGCTGCAATCCGAAAAGATACGCGAGCGCATCGGGCAGTTCGGCAAGCTCTACCTCGAGTTCGGCGGCAAGCTTTTTGACGATTACCACGCCGCGCGCGTGCTGCCGGGCTTTGCGCCGGACGGCAAGGTGAAGCTCCTCTTGCAGCTCGCGGATCAGGCGGAGATCGTCATCGCCATCAACGCGGCCGACATCGAAAAGAACAAGGTGCGCGGCGACATCGGCATCACCTACGATCTCGACGTGCTGCGTTTGATCGACGCGTTTCGCGCCACCGATCTTTACGTGGGCAGCGTCGTGCTCACGCAGTTCTGCGGCCAGTCCGCCGCCGTCGCATTCCAATCAAGGCTCGAGGCGCTGGGCGTCACGGTCTACCGGCATTATCCCATCGAGGGCTATCCTTCGGACGTCGAGCGCATCGTAAGCGACGATGGCTACGGCAAGAACGATTTCATCGAAACCGCGCGGCCGCTCGTCGTCGTGACCGCACCCGGCCCCGGCAGCGGCAAAATGGCCACCTGCCTTTCCCAGCTCTACCACGAGCACAAACGCGGCGTGGACGCGGGCTACGCCAAATTCGAGACCTTCCCCATCTGGAACCTCCCCCTCAAGCATCCGGTCAACATCGCCTACGAGGCCGCCACCGCGGACCTCAAGGACGTCAACATGATAGATCCCTTCCACCTCGAGGCATACGGCGTGACCGCCGTCAACTACAACCGCGACGTCGAGGTGTTCCCCGTGCTCACGGCCATCTTCACGGAAATTTACGGGAGTTGCTCCTACAAATCCCCCACGGACATGGGCGTCAACATGGCGGGCTACTGCATCGTGGACGACGAGGCCTGCCGCGCCGCCGCCAGGCAGGAGATCATACGCCGCTATTACGGCGAGAGCTGCGCCAACCGGCAGGGCCTGACGGATGGCTCGAGCACCTACAAGTGCAGGCTTTTGATGAACCAGGCCGGCGTATCCGAGGCGGACAGGTTCGTCGTCGCGCACGCGCTCGAGAAGGCGACGGCCACCGGCCAGCCCGCCGCGGCGCTCGAGCTTCCGAACGGCGCCATCGTCACGGGCAAGACCACGCCTCTGCTGGGCGCTTCCGCAGCGCTGCTGTTGAACGCGCTCAAGGCGCTCGGCGGCATACACGACGACATGCACCTGATCTCTCCCATCGTCATCGAGCCGATCCAGGCTCTCAAGCTCAAGCATCTGGGCAACCATAACCCGCGCCTGCACTCGGACGAAATCCTCATCGCGCTCTCCATCTGCGCCGCCACGAACCCCACGGCGGAGCTCGCGCTCCGCCAGCTTCCCAAGCTGCGCGGATGCGAGGCGCATTCCTCGGTGATACTCTCCTCGGTGGACAGCGCGACGTACCGCAAGCTCGGCATCAATTTGACCTGCGAGCCGCAGTACCAGACCAAGAAGCTGTTCCACAGGTAAATCGTGAAGAAAAAAAGGGAGCCGCGCGGCTCCCCTTGTTATATACGAAATCCGATCTGTCCGTCCCGGAACGGGCGCATCTCCCGTTCCGTCACGCCGTCTCCCGGCCCGATGTGTCCGCAGAGCAGGGGGGAGGCCGGGTCGTGCGCGGCGATGTTGCGTGCGACGGCGGCCGCGTTGTGGTTCGCGTAGCAGTAGGCGCAGCCGTTCGGGCAGGTGTCGTACATGCCGATGTCCACGCTTTCCATGCAGCCGCATTCCTTCCTCTGGTTCATATCGCGCCCGGCGTCGAGGCGGCAGCCGAGCAGCCGTTCGAACAGCGCCTTGTCCACGCAATGCGTCCGCGCCACGCCGCATTCCGAAAGATCGAGCGCCTCCGCGCAGGCTTCGAGGGCGATATGATGCTTCGCGGCAGTCTCGGCGAGGCGCTTCGCGAGACGCCGCATTTCATCTTCCTCCGGCGCGCGCATGCCCAGCTCCCGCATAACGCCCCGTATGCTGCGGTATGGGTCGAGGAAGCTAATCACGCAGCGCCCGGTATATCCCTCCAGCGCCTTGGCGAGCGAAGCGAAGGCTTCGAGGTGGAAGTCGATCGTATACCGCTCCGTCAGCAGGATCGGGTCATAGCGCCAGACGACGCGCTCCCGCCCGATTTCGCGGGAAAGCTCCCGGAACGCGGGTATCACGGCGTTCTCCTTCGAGGGGATGTTTCCCTCGATGTCCTTTCCGTACGGCGTCAGCGTGAACTGGAAATAGTATGTATACGGCCGCAATTCAGAGAGACGGGGGAGCATGGGCGCGGGGTTTTTCGTCCAGAACACGATGCCGTCCACGACTTCGGGCGAAAGGCTGATTCTGCCGATCTTCGCGGGATCGAACGGGCTGCGCGTGCACGCGTAGCCTTCGCGCAGCCGGTTGAACAGCCATTCGGAATAGCGGGCGGGGATGTCCGTCCGCCTGCTCGCGCTGACGATCATAACGTTTCGACCTCCTTCCCGGTTGCCGTTTCGCTCACAGCTCGATCACCCGCGTCGCCGCGTTCTCGAGGAACGCGCGGTCGTGCTCGACAAAGAGCATGGTCGGTTGTCCCTCGCGGATCAGCGCCTCGATCTGCATCCTTGAAAGGACGTCCACGTAGTTGAGCGGTTCGTCCCACAGGTACAGATGCGCGCGCTGGCACAGGCTCTTTGCGAGCAGCACCTTCTTGCGCTGCCCGGCCGAGAAGGAGCGCATGTCCTTCTCAAACTGCACGCGCGGGAAGTCTAGCTTGCGAAGGATCGTGAGGAACAGGCTCGCGTCGACGCCCTCGTAGTTCGCGAATTCCATCAGGTCGCCTTTGAGCAAGGACGTATCCTGCGGCACGTAGGAGATCACAAGCCCGCTCGCCAAACGCACGGTGCCGCTGTGGGGGATGTCCTCGCCCGCGACGAGCTTGACGACGCTCGACTTGCCGCAGCCGTTGGGCCCCGCGAGGGCGACGCGCTCGCCGCGCCTGAGCTCGAACGAAAAGCCGGATAATACGTCCCGCCCGGGATAAGCGACGGCAAGGTCGCGTATCTCCAACAATCTTTCGTTCCTGTGGACGAGCGGATGCACCGCGAGGTTCTCGTTGCGCTCGATGTTCTTCAAGAGCTTGGATTTTTCCTCGACGGCGCCCTCGCGCCGCTTCTCGATGGCCTTGGCGCGCTTCATCATCTTGGCGGCCTTGTGGCCGATCGCGCCCCGGTCGGCGGCGTGGGAGCCGATCTTCGTCGCCTCGACCGCGTCCGACCAGCCGGAGGTGCGCCGCGCCGCCTCGGTCAGGTGGCGGATTTCGCCCATCAGCTTTTCGTTCTCGTCGAGCTCGAAGGCGTCTTGCCGCCGCTTGTTCTCCCACCATTGCGAGAAGTTGCCCTTGTTGAGCGTGATGTTCGCCCTGTTGATCGAGAGTATGTGGTCGACGCAGCCGTCGAGGAACGCGCGGTCGTGGCTCACGAGTATGAAGCCCTTCTTTGAATTGAGGTAATCCCGCACGATGTCGCGCGCGCGCATGTCGAGGTGGTTGGTCGGCTCGTCGATGAGAAGGAAATTGTTTTCCTTGAGGAACAGCGCCGCGAGCAGCGCTTTGGTGCGCTCCCCGTGGCTCAGGGTCGAAAACGGGCGATACAGCGTTCCCTCGTCCATGCCAAGCAGGTTGATCTCGCGGATGAGCTGCCAGGGCGCGTGGCGCGGACTGATCTCATCGAGTATTTCCATGGTGTCCCGCCCCGAGTCGGGTATGTCGAACGGGAAGTAATCGAAGTGTACGGAAGCGGAAATGCTCCCCTGATATTCGTATTTGCCCATGAGCAGGTTGAGGAACGTGGTCTTGCCGCGCCCGTTCCTGCCGGTGAAGCCGAGTTTCCAGTCCGTGTCGAGCTGGAAGGACACGTGTTCGAATATGTTGTCGTAGCTGCCCTCGTAGCAGAACGTCAGATCGTTGACGGATATCAAAGACATAACAAAAGACCCCCTTGGGATGCCGGAATGCGCGCGACGGAAACGACGAACGCGGGCGCGGCATCTGCCGAACCTCAATCACGCCGAAACAACCATCGCTTAGTTGCGCACTCCTGTAGCTCCTTTGGACGATCTTTTGTCTATGATATATTAAGCCTTAGTCGGCGTCAACTATAAAGCAATAAACTTTGTTGAGGGTTATCTACAATTAGTAAGCTGGCAGATAAAAATCTATAACGTCAGCACTAAACGAATGGAGAAAAGTTATAGTTAACAATGAGTATTGTACTTCAAAAAAACAAACTGCTATTGGATTGGTAGTTGCACAATTGGTGCCATTCCCCTCGGCATTAATGCTGCCACCTAACAGGGACATTGAACCACTATAACTACCTACAACATAGCAACCCGTTATTGCACCAGATAAATATACTTTGCCATTTGTTGTTGTTTTATTAACGTTCCATGTCATATATAGAGTGCCGGTAACATTAAAACCATATCTTCCATCATCAGACGAAACATGCTCATCAACTGGCCGGTTCCAAGAACAATTATAAAGTCCATCTCTCATAGTGCCCCTTGCCTGGGCTGTGCGAGATACCAAACATACTTTATATGAATCTACGGTTGTAGTTAGTTCAGATAGGAAATCTTCCAGCTCTTTAACATCGTCATTGCTTAAAACTGTATTCTCATCATTTAGCGTAATTTTAACACCGTATTTATCTTCTAATTCTTGCAGTCTTGAATCCTGTGACTCGGCATTAGAAACATCTGAGATGTTCAGACCATTAAGCGCAAACGCACTATTGTAAACGGTCAAGCAAAGAACAAAAGAAATCGCAAGCGCTATAATTTTTTTCACAATTAGCCTCCATAACTAAATTTCATTTGATGTGTGAGTAGCTGTATCAATACCATACTTGAAAACACTTGACAGAAAAAGAAAAACTAAACCTATAATACCTCCTTTTATACTATTTGTAATGTCATATCCAACGCCCATAAAATCTACCGTTTGCATATTCACAATAGCTGGTATAACGATGATGCTTAACAAAGGCATCACAATAGCATACGCAATCATTATAATGCTGCAAAAGATGAGAATTTTAAAGTTATTGGTGACGAAAACCCTTCTGCGTGCAATGTTAAAGCAGAAAAAGGAAAGAATTACAGCACATAGCGATGCTGGGATCATATGCAATAAACCAATTGAAATCACGCCTAGCTGTGCTGCTTTCGAAATTCCATCATCCGTTGTTATATATATTTGCTCGGGTAATATAATCTTAATACTACCATCATTATCCCCAGAGACATATATGTCTGCGGAAGCATTATTTTGGCGGGAAATACGAGTAATTCGTATATTGCCCTGGATCATGGAGATGCTTTGATTTAGAATAGAAACCAAGAATACATAACAGAGAATTTGCATCAAATAGGCTGTAATGGTTCGCCATAACTTCCTGTCTTTCATATTAACCAACAAAATACACCTCGCTATTCGTGTAATTAGTGATTTCTATTGAACAACAGCATCTGTATCTTCGCCTCATGTTTTTGTTATCATTATGTTGGATTGTTAACGATAAGTTTGATGTCTATTAGTTAAGGCGGCATATTGATACCTCCGATTCATTACAGTCGAATCGTTTATATATTGAAAAATTTTTATAAAATCATTATACTAAAAATTATAAATATGTCAATTTGTTATTTCCATAGAATTTCACAGTTCATAAATTATTCAAAATGTTTTAACGCTCTCTCCGTTGTGCAAGGGACAATCCGTGGTAAAATATTGAATGCAAAAATGAGAACATTGGTTCTCATGGGGAGGTAAGTACGATGAACGCCAACAAACTCACGCAGCGCTCTCTGGAAGCCATACAGGGCGCGCAGAGCATAGCAGTGGAGCACGACAACCAGCAGGTCGACCAGGAGCACCTGCTCTACGCGCTTTTGACGCAGGAGGATTCGCTCGCGGCGTCCCTGTTGGGGCGCATGGGCGTGGACGCGGAGGCGTTCGCGCGCGCCGTCGAGGACGCGCTGGGCAAGATCCCGCGCGTCACGGGCTCCGGCCGCGAGGCGGACAAGATCTACGTCACGCCCCAGCTCGACCGCGCGCTCAACGAGGCCGAAAAACAGGCTGCGCGCATGAAGGACGAATATACGAGCGTGGAACACCTGTTCCTCGGCCTGATCGAAGCGCCCAACGACGCTTTGAAAAAGCTCTTTCGCGATTATAAGATCGAGCGCAACGCGTACCTCGCTGCGCTCGGGGAGGTGCGCGGCGGGGCGCGCGTGACTTCCGACTCGCCCGAGGGCACCTACGATGCGCTGGGCAAGTACGCGCAGGACCTCGTGGAGCTCGCGCGCAGGCAGAAGCTCGACCCCGTGATCGGCCGCGACGACGAGGTGAGAAACGTCATCCGCATCCTCTCGCGCAAAACCAAGAACAACCCCGTGCTCATAGGCGAGCCGGGCGTGGGCAAGACCGCCATCGCGGAAGGGCTCGCGCAGCGTATCGTGCGCGGGGATGTGCCCGCCTCGCTCAAGGAAAGGAAGATATTCTCGCTCGACATGGGCGCGCTCATCGCGGGGGCGAAATTCCGCGGCGAGTTTGAGGAGCGCCTCAAGGCCGTTTTGAACGAGGTCAAGCGCAGCGACGGGAAGATCATACTCTTCATCGACGAACTGCACAACATCGTGGGCGCGGGGCGCACCGAGGGCAGCATGGACGCGGGCAATCTCCTGAAGCCCATGCTCGCGCGCGGCGAACTGCACTGCATAGGCGCCACCACGCTCGACGAATACAGAAAATACGTCGAGAAGGACGCCGCTCTCTCGCGCCGCTTCCAGCCCGTGATGGTGGACGAACCGACCGTCGAGGACACGATCTCGATCCTGCGCGGTCTCAAGGAGCGCTACGAGGTGTTCCACGGCGTCAAAATCAACGACACCGCGCTCATCGCCGCGGCGACGCTCTCCAACCGTTATATTTCCGACCGCTTTCTGCCGGATAAGGCCATAGACCTTGTGGACGAGGCCTGCGCGCTGATCCGCACCGAAATGGACTCCATGCCCACGGAGCTCGACGAGCTCGCCCGGCACATCATGCAGCTCGAGATCGAGGAGGCGGCGCTCGTCAAGGAGAGCGACAGGCTTTCGCAGGAGCATCTGAGCGAGATCCGAAAGAACCTCGCCGAGGAGCGCGAGCGCTTCTCCGGCCTCAAGGCGCGCTGGGAAACCGAAAAGGATTCCATCAAAAAGGTGCAGAGCGCGCGCGAAGAGCTCGAAAAGCTCAACGCTGAAATGGAGAAGGCCGAGCGCGAGTACGACCTCAACAAGGCCGCGGAATTGAAGTACGGCCGCATTCCGAAGCTGCGCGCCGAGCTCGAGCGCGCCGAGAAGGCGAGCGAGGAGGGCCGGGCGTCTGGCCTGTTGCGCGACCGCGTCAGCGAGGAGGAGATCGCGCGCATCGTCGCGCGCTGGACGGGCATACCGGTGTCGAAGCTCATGGAGGGCGAGCGCGAAAAGCTTTTGCACCTTGAGGAAATACTCCACAGGCGCGTCGTCGGTCAGGACGAGGCAGTGCGCACCGTAAGCGACGCGATACTGCGCACCCGCGCGGGCCTCAAGGACCCGAAAAAACCCATAGGCTCCTTCCTGTTCCTCGGCCCCACGGGCGTGGGCAAGACCGAGCTCGCGCGCGCGCTCGCGCAGGCGCTTTTCGACGACGAGAACAACATCGTGCGCATCGACATGAGCGAATATATGGAGAAATACTCCGTGTCCCGCCTGATCGGCGCGCCTCCGGGGTACGTGGGCTACGACGAGGGCGGCCAGTTGACCGAGGCCGTGCGCAGGAAGCCGTACAGCGTCGTCCTGTTCGACGAAATCGAGAAGGCGCATCCGGATGTGTTCAACGTGCTTTTGCAGGTGCTGGACGACGGCAGGCTCACGGATTCGCAGGGGCGCACGGTGGACTTCAAGAACACCGTCATCGTCATGACGAGCAACCTCGGCAGCGCCTTCATACTCGAGGGCATCCGCGAGGGCCGCATATCGGACGGGGCGAAGAAGCAGGTCGAAGCCATGCTCAAGCAGAGCTTCCGGCCGGAGTTTCTCAACCGCATCGACGACATCGTGTTCTACAAGCCCCTTGAACGCGAGGAGATCTACCGCATCACGGAGCTCATGCTTGGGGAGATCCGGCAGCGCCTCGCCGAAAAGCGCCTCGGCGTGACGCTCACCGAGGCCGCCAGGCGCCACATCGCCGAGGCGGGCTACGATCCGCTCTACGGCGCGCGGCCCCTCAAGCGCCTGCTCCAGAGCAAGCTCGAAACCCTGCTCGCCCGCCGCATCATCGAATCCGACCCCGCGCCGGACACGGTGTTCACGGTGGATTGCGCCGGCGGGGAGCTGAGGATAGTTGACAATTGACAACTGATAATTGACAATAAAGGAACGGCCGCCGCGGGCGGGGAATTGCGGGGGGCGGCCCTGTGCGGCCGCCGTTCCTAGGGGCGGAGAGGCAAAATGCTCAGGGAAAGGGCTGAAAAATACTACCTCGAAGGCGATTACAACTGCGCGGAGGCGATCCTGCGCGCGGCCAACGACGCCTGCGCGCTCGGCCTTCGCGAGGACGCGCTGCGGCTCGCGGGCGGCTTCGGCGGCGGCATGGGCCGCGGGGAAGCCTGCGGCGCGCTGTGCGGCGCGATGGCTGTCATCAGCGCCGTTCTGATCGAAACGCGCGCGCACGCGACGCCCGGCTTCAAGCAGAAGTGCGCGGACTACGTCGCGCGCTTTGAGGGAAGGCTCGGCGGCATAGACTGCCGCGACCTCAAGCCGAAATATGCCCGCGACGGCCGCCGCTGCGCCGACGCCGTGGCGCTGGGCGCGGAACTCTTGGAAGAATTCCTGCGGGAATGCCATGTCGTTGTTCAACGGTAATAGGCGGCAAAGCAGGGGCCGATTCCATATCGGCCCCTGGTTCAACGACAATAGGCGACAAAGTAGGGGCCGATTCCATATCGGCCCCTGATTCAACGACAATAGGCGACAAAGCAGGGGCCGATTCCATATCGGCCCCTGATTCAACGACAATAGGCGACAAAGTAGGGGGCCGATTCCATATCGGCCCTTTGACGTTTTCAAACGATCACGCGGGCGGATGATATCCGCCCCTGCGGCGTTAATTTTCCTCCGCCCGGATCAGCGCGCCGAACAAATCCCGATTCGCCTTTAATTTCTCCGCGTTCCCGAACACGCACACGCAGTTTTTCGCGACGACGGCGTCGAACATCTCGCCCGCGGCGCGGAAATCCGCGACGCCCGTCGAGAGCAGTTCGTCGCGCTCTTTCTGGCGATCCTCGTGCGTGATGCCCGCGATGTGCCTTTTGACGGCCTCCTGCCCCTGCATGAAGGGCGGCAGAGGCGCGTCGAGGTCGGCGATGCCGCTGATGACGTTGTTCTCCACGTCGCTTTGCGTGAAGCCGGCCGCGCGCAGGTAATCCCCGACGCCCCTGTAGACGGCGAAGGTTTCCTTCAGGTTCGGGTCGCGGTAGCTCAGAAGCTCGAGTATGCCGTCCTCCGAGATGCGAAGCATCGCGCCGTACGCGCCGCCCTGCACGCGGATGGCGTTCCAGAGGTAACCGCTGCGGAGGAAGTTGCGCAGCGCGATCAGCTTTCCGCTGTAGGGGAAGCCCAGCTTCACGAAGTCGTAGGACTGCGAAACATACTGCACCATCGACGCCGAGAGTATGCCCTCGTTGCGGATGCGCTCGGCAAACCCCGTTGCGCGCGCTTGTGCGCTCTCTTCCGGGAGGTTTTGCGTGAGTCTGTCCGCGTTGGCCGCGAACGCATCGAGCTGCTCCCTCTGCCCCGTGAGCGCGAGGGTAAGCTTTGCGCCTGCGAACAGCTTCCGGGCGAGCAGGCCGAGCCTTTGCGCGAGCGCGTCCGCGCCGCCGGGCAGGGATTTCGCCGCGCGCGCGACGTGCTCGTAGAACCCGAGCCCCGCCGCCGCGTCCATGACCGCGGCCTCCTCGTGATAATAGGAACGGTTGCGATAAGCCGCGTACTGGTAGGCGTTGTCCTGCAACTCGAGCTGCAGCGCGGCATTCAGGGTGCGCACGAGCTGCGCAAGGCGCGTCCGGTCGTCCGTATTCGCGCCCGTGAGGATGTCCTCCATGAGCGCAAGACCCTCGGGCAGTTTATCCGTCACGCAGCGCAGCGTTACGCCGAGGTAGGGATATACGTTTTGGTCCTTCCTGCGGATCGCCCTGCACTCCGAAACGATGCCGCCCGTGGATACGTCGATGTCCTTGGCGAGCTCCTCGAAGGAGCGGTTCTTCGTGCCGAGCTTGTCGAGAAGGTAGGCGAGAAGCGCCGCGTCCTTCCATTCCTCCTGAGAGAAACCGCCAAGATCGAACATCGCCGTCACATACGCGATGCCCGCCGTGAACGCGTCGTGCCAGAGAAGCTTGACTTTTCCGCATTCGCTCTCCTCGACGGGGAAGGGCGTCGCCTTCCTCTCGACGTCGGCGAGCGTCAGCCGCGGTATCGCCGCGAGCGCCTCGGGCGAATCCGGCGTCTGCTGCCATGCGCGAAGCTTTTCGGCGGCGTCCTTCACGCGCGCGAGCTCGGCCCCGCTCATTCCGGCCTTCACCTTTGCGAGGCGTTCGCGCTCCGCGGCCTCCTGCCGCGCGAGCAGGCCCTTTTCGGGCTTGAGCGTAACGAAGGCCGCGTTGTCGTTGTCCAGCAGATATTTTTCGATGAGGCCTTCGAAATAGCGCTTTCCCGCCTTCTCGCGTATGGCTTCGATCTCCCGCTCGTAGCTGAGGCCCGCGCCGATCTTCGCGCCGTAGTTCCAGTCCTGCAGCACGTAGATCGCGCTCATGATGCGCGCGTATACGCCGGAGAAGGAGGCCTCGCGCAGCGCGAAGTCCAGGCGGTTGACCGCGCCCTCGACGAGCCTGGGATCGAGTCCTTCCGCGACGAGCTTGCGCAGCGTTTCGTCCATGACGCAGCGGAACTTCGCCATGCCGTCCGCCTCCGCGCCGCTGAGCGTGATTTGCAGCATGCCCCAGAGCGCGCGCTCGGGCCGCGCCGTGACCTCGCGGCCGACGCCCGCCTCGAGCAGCGCCTTTCGCACGGGCGCGGCCTCGCCGCCGAAGAGCATCTGCGCGAGCATCATCACGCCCAGTTCCTCCTCGCGCTCGTTCGGGGGAAACACAAGGTAATTCGCCGACAGGTACGTCATGCCCGCGTCGTCCTGCTCCTCGGGGATGGCGTAGTCGAAAACGGCTTCGCGCGGCGCGGCGTGCGGCGCCTGCGGCTCGAGCAAGATCCGCTCCACGGGCTTTTCGTAATGCGAAAAATATTTTTCGTCTATGCAGTCCAACACGGGCTCTATGGGCATGTCGCCCGCGATCACGGTGAGGGAATTGCCGGGATGGTAGTATTTTTTATGGAAGGCGGCGAACTGCTCCTGCGTGAGGCCCGGTATGGCGTTTGGCGCGCCGCCCGCGTTGAAGCGGTAGAAGTTCGTGAAGAGCGTGCGCTGCACCGCCTCGGCGAGCTGCCTGTCGGGCGAGGACATCGCGCCCTTCATCTCGTTGTACACCACGCCGTTCAGTATGAGCTCCCCCGCGTCGTCCAACTCGTAGTGCCAGCCTTCCTGCATGAGTATCTCGGGCTTTTCGCGGATGCGCGGGTTCAAAACCGCGTCGAGATAGACGTCCATGAGGTTGTAGTAATCCCGAAGGTTGGGCGTCATGACGGGATAGGTCGTGAAATCCGTGCTGGTCATGGCGTTGAGGAAGGTGTTGAGCGAACCCTTCATCAATTCGACGAACGGCTCCTTCACGGGATATTTTCCCGAGCCGCACAGTACGCTGTGCTCCATGATGTGCGCCAGTCCCGTGTCGTCCGAGGGCATCGTGCGAAAGCCGATCATAAACAGTTTTTGCGGGTTGTCGTCCCCGATGTGGACGAGGGTCGCCCCCGTGCCGACGTGCTCGTATACGCTGAGTATCCCGTTGAGCTCCGCGATGTTTTCCCGGGAAATCAGCCTGAACGCCCCTTGCTCCGACATAAAAAAGTCCCCCTTTGTTTCAGTAAGCCTTTTGCGGCGTTCCACAAAACGCGATTTTCAATATTTTACCACGCGCGCGGCTTTCTGGAAAGCGGCCGCCGAACGTACGACAAAAGTCGTGGATCGCTTCGCCGCGCCGGGGCGGGAGAACCGCGAAAAAACGCCGTTTATGCGCCGTTTTGCCGGCAGGGCGGCGTTCCCGCGGCCTTTGCGACGAATGCGCGCCGTTCAAATACTATTTGCCCGCGCGGCGAAAACAATTCATCCCGGCACAGCGCGCGTTCGGACAAAAATACCTGTTTTGGCGCGTTTCTTTGCTTCCTTTTCACAATTATTCCTTTGCCATTGGCGGCGTTTGTGGTAATATTATTAGGATTGCATTATGGATTAGTATGCGGCCGAAGGCTTGCATACGGGAGGGAAAGTTTGAGCAAAAAGATCAGAACGCCGCTTATCTACTTTGCTATCGTGCTGGTCATCATCATACTGATCACGCAGCTTCAGCAGCAGGACACCGAGGACAAGCTCATCGAATACGCCGAATTCATAGAGCTCGTCCAGCAAAAGCAGGTCGAGGCGGTCGAATTTATGGACGGGCAAATCGTAGGCATAAAGGTCGGCTCCGAGAACAAGGAATCCTTCCCCAAGCGGTTCGACTTCTATTTCTATGCTTCCTCGGAGGAAGCCTTCCTGAAGGACATGAACGTCATCGCCGCTGCGGAAACCGGCAAGAGCGTCGAAGAGGTGACCCAGCGGGAATACAGCTTCAAATACACCTACAACCCGCCCAGGGAGCCCTCGGTTTTCGAGGCAATGCTGCCGTACCTGCTGCTTTTCGCGGCGGTCGGCGTGCTGTATTACTTCATGCTGCGCTCGCAGAACGGCGGCAACAAGGTAATGAGCTTCGGCAAGAGCCACGCGCGCACGCAGCTTGATCCGAACAACAAGACCACATTCGACGACGTCGCCGGCGCGGACGAGGAAAAGGAAGAGCTCCGCGAGGTCGTGGAGTTCATGCGCTCCCCGCGCCGCTTCACCGAAATGGGCGCGCGCATACCTAAGGGCGTGCTGCTCGTCGGCCCTCCGGGCACGGGCAAGACCCTGCTCGCAAAGGCCGTCGCGGGCGAGGCGAAGGTGCCGTTCTTCTCGATTTCCGGCTCCGACTTCGTCGAAATGTTCGTGGGCGTGGGCGCGAGCCGCGTGCGCGACCTGTTCAACACCGCAAAGAAGAGCGCGCCCGCGGTCATCTTCATCGACGAGATAGACGCGGTCGGCCGCCAGCGCGGCGCAGGCCTCGGCGGCGGGCACGACGAGCGCGAGCAGACGCTCAACCAGCTTCTCGTCGAAATGGACGGCTTCGCGGTCAACGAGGGCATCATCGTGCTCGCGGCGACCAACCGGCCGGACATACTCGACCCCGCGCTGCTGCGTCCCGGCAGGTTCGACAGGCAGATCACCGTCAACTATCCCGACGTGAAGGGCCGCGAGGAGATACTCAAGGTGCACGCGAAGGGCAAGCCCTTCGGGCCGGACGTCAGCCTCGGCGTGCTGGCCAAGCGCACCGTGGGCTTCACGGGCGCGGACCTTGAAAACGTATTGAACGAGGCGGCGATACTCGCCGCGCGCTTTAAGAAGAAACACATCACCATGATCGAGCTTGAGGAGGCCATCACGCGCACCATCGTCGGCCCCGAGAAGCGCAGCCGCGTCATCACCGCGGAGGATAAGCGGAACACCGCTTACCACGAGGCGGGGCACGCCATCGTCGCGCGGGTTCTTCCCAACTGCGATCCGGTGCACGAAATTTCCGTGATTCCGCGCGGCATGGCCGCGGGCTACACCATGACTATGCCCGACAAGGACGAGCACCACATGACGCGCGGCAAGCTGCTCGACCGCATCGCGGAGCTCATGGGCGGCCGCGTCGCCGAGAGCGTGATGCTCAGCGACATTTCGACGGGCGCCTACAACGACCTGCAGCGCGCGAGCGAGATCGCCCGGAAGATGGTGGTCGAATACGGCATGAGCGACGTGATAGGCCCCGTGTTCCTCGGCGGGCAGACGGAGGTATTCATCGCCAAGGACTGGGGCCACCAGCGCAACTATTCCGAGGAGGTCGCCGCCCGCGTGGACGAGGAGATCCGCCGCATACTCGACGAGCAGTTCGAGCGCGCGCGCAAGGCGATCCTCGACAACAGGGAGGCGCTCGAGCGCGTCGTTAAGGCGCTGCTCGAATACGAACGCATAGACGGCGACGAGTTCGAGAAGATATTCAACGGCGAGGAGGTCCAGATCGAGACCTTCACCGAGCGCCGCACCCGTCTGCAGGCCGCCGATCCCGAGGTCGAAGCCCGCCTGAAGGAGCAGGAGGCCGAGGAAAAGGCCGACGGGAATGCCGCCGACGAGGATGCGCCGGAATTTCAGGAAGAGGAAACAGAGGACGAGGAATAACGAACAGCGGGCGGCCGCATAGGGCCGCCCTTACTGCATGAGGGGATTCCGCGATGCGGGATCCCCCTTCTTTTGTCCATTGTCAATTGCCGATTATCCCCGTTGCTTCCGTTCCACTCCCAGCGTCACGGCTTCCCCGTTGATGTCCCATTCCTTGACGTAGCCTCGGGGAGCTTCTTCGTTCGCGCTGTCCGCGAGCGTGTCGGCGGCGATGGCGGCGCCGTAGCGCGCGAAGATGTCCGCGATGCGCGCGCTGCCCGCGTAGGCGAGGGCGATGTGGTCGGTCACCTCGAAGCCCGCCTCCTTGCGCATGGTCTGCACCTTGGAGACGAGCTCGCGCACGAAGCCTTCGTCTATAAGCTCCGGCGTCAGGTTCGTGTCGAGCACGACGGAAAGCTCGCGCTCGGTTTCGCTTACATATCCCGCCTTCTGCACGGGTTCGACGAGCACGTCGTCGGGCGCGAGGGATACGGACAGGCCGTCGAGCTCGAACTCGTGGTTTTCGCCCTGCTTATGCGAGGCGACCACGAGGTCGCCCACACCCTCGCCTTGCAGGTATGCGTTGATCTTGGGCAATACTTTGCCGTAGCGCGGCCCGAGGGTCTTGAGCTGCGGCTTGGCCTTGTAGGAGATGAACGCGCTCGCGTTGTCCACGAACTCCACGGCCTTGACGTTGAGCTCGTCGGCCACGATATCCACGAACAGATCGGGCAGCTTCCTTCCCTGCACGAACATGCGCGCGAGCGGCTGGCGGTTCTTGCGGTTGGCGGCGTTCCTTGCGCTTCTCCCGAGCACGACGATGTCGAGCGCCTCGTCCATGTTCTTCTCGAGGGCCGGGTCGATCAGGCTTTCGTCCGCCTCGGGGAAGAGGCACAGGTGAACGCTCTCGGGCGCGGCGGGGTCGACGGAGCGCACGATGTTCTGGTAGATCTGCTCGGCCATGAACGGCGTGAACGGCGCGCACAGCAGGCTCATGGTTTTAAGCGCCGTGTACAGCGTCATATAGGCCGCTTCCTTGTCGGGGGTCATGCCGCTTCCCCAGTAGCGCTCGCGGCAGCGGCGCACGTACCAGTTGGAGAGATCGTCCGTAAAGCGCGCGAGCTCGCGCCCGGCCTCGGTGATGCGGTAGTTGCCGAGATAGCCGTCGACCTCCCCGACGAGCGTATTGAGCCGCGAGAGCAGCCATTTGTCCATGGGCGAGAGGTTCTCTCGCCTGAGCGCGTGTTTCGTCGGGTCGAAGCCGTCGATCTCGGCGTACAGCACGTAGAACGCGTAGGTGTTCCAGAGCGTGCCCATGAACTTCCTCTGCGCCTCGCTGACCGCTTCCGCGGAAAAGCGGCTCGGCAGCCACGGCGCGGAGCCCGTGTAGAAATACCAGCGCACGGCGTCCGCCCCCTGCGCGTCGAGCACGGTCCACGGGTCGATCACATTGCCCTTGTGCTTGCTCATCTTCTGCCCGTCCTTGTCGCACACGAGGCCGAGCACGATGCAATTAAGGAAGCTCGGGTCGTCAAACAGGCAGGTCGAGATCGCGAGCAGCGTATAGAACCATCCGCGCGTCTGGTCGAGCGCTTCGCTGATGAAGTTCGCGGGATAGCGCTCGAGAAATTCCTTTTGGTTCTCGAACGGATAGTGCCACTGCGCGAAGGGCATCGAGCCGGAGTCGAACCAGCAGTCGATGACGGCCTTCTCGCGCCGCATGACGCCGCCGCATTTGCCGCACTTGAACGTGATGGGGTCAAGGAAGGGCTTGTGCAGCTCGATGTCCCCCGGCGTGCCGGGCGCGGCCTCGAGCAGCTCCCTGCGGGAGCCGATCACGTGCAGTTCCCCGCAGTCCTCGCAAACCCACACGGGCAGCGGCGTGCCCCAGTACCGCTCGCGCGAGAGCGCCCAGTCCACGACGTTTTCAAGGAAATTGCCCATGCGGCCTTCCTTGATGGTTTCGGGCAGCCAGTTGACGCGGCGGTTGTATTCTATGAGCCGGTCCTTGACGGCGGTCATTTTGATATACCAGCTCTCGCGGGCGTAATAGACCAGCGGCGTATCGCAGCGCCAGCAATACGGGTAGCTGTGCTCGAACTCCGGCGCGGCGAAAAGCCTGCCGCTCTCCCTGAGGTCGCGCAGGATCAGTTTATCCGCATCCTTGACGAACGCGCCCGCCCAGGGGGTATCCTTGGTCATTTCGCCGCGACTGTCGACGAGCTGTATGAAGGGCATGTCGAACTTCGCGCACACGCGGTAGTCGTCCTCGCCGAACGCGGGCGCGTTGTGGACGATGCCCGTGCCGTCCTCGGCCGTGACGTAATCGTCCGCCACGACGTAGTGGCCGCGCCTGCCGGTCTTTTCGGCGGCTTTCGCCGTACATTCAAAGAGAGGCTCGTAGCCGCGCCCGGAAAGCGCGCTGCCCGGATAGACGGAGAGTACCTTCGCGTCCTCGCCGAGCACTTTCTCCACAAGCTCTTTAGCGAGTATGAACTTTTCCCCGTCCTTTTCGGCGGTGCAGTAGACGAGGTCCCCGTTGACGCACAGGCACACGTTCGAGGGCAGCGTCCAGGGCGTGGTCGTCCAGGCGAGGTAGGAAGCGTCCTCGTCCGTGCAGCGGAAGCGCACAGTGGCCGAGGTTTCCTTCACGTCCTTGTAGCCCTGCGCGACCTCGTGGCTCGAGAGCGCGGTGCCGCAGCGCGGGCAGTAGGGCACGACCTTGTGGCCCTTGTAGAGCAGGCCCTTTTCGTGTATGGTCTTGAGCGCCCACCATTCGGATTCGATGTAATCGTCCTCGTAGGTGACGTAAGGATGCTCCATGTCGGCCCAGAAGCCGACGCGGTCGCTCATCTCCTCCCAGTCGGCCTTGTATTTCCATACGGATTCCTTGCACTTCGCGAGGAAGGGCGTGACGCCGTAGGCCTCGATCTGCTCCTTGCCGTCGAGCCCGAGCTGCTTTTCGACCTCGAGCTCCACGGGCAGGCCGTGCGTATCCCAGCCGGCCTTGCGCATAACGTCGTAGCCCTTCATGGTGCGGTAGCGCGGTATGATGTCCTTGATGGCGCGCGTCAGGATATGGCCGATGTGCGGCTTGCCGTTGGCCGTGGGCGGCCCGTCGTAAAACGTATATTTGGGCGCGCCGGAGCGAAGCGCGACGCTCTTTTGGAAGATTTCGTTTTCCTTCCAGAACTTGAGCGTCTCCTTCTCGCGCGCCGCGAAGTCGAGCGACGTGGGAACCTTTTTGTACATACTTCCTCCCCAAAACAAAAAATAGCGCGCCCCTGCACGGGACGCGGATTCGCGCGGTACCACCCGAGTTGGCATAAACATGCCCTCTCACGCGCTGTAACGTGCGCGCACGGCGGGGCTTACGCAGCGAAAATCGCCTTCGGCCTCCGCGCTTGCGGGCGATGCGTGTTTTCCGTTTCCCGCCGCGCTTGCACCCTCCGCGGCTCGCTGTGGGGCGTTGAAAAACCGTGTGTCCCGCTCAAAGCTTTACTGAATTATCATTATATTATGCACCAGGCGGGAATGTCAACATCGGCCGGCGCGCTCAGAACAGCTCGTCCAGTAATATATAATACCGGATCTTCTCCCAGTCCGGCCCGATGCCCATCTCCTCGAACAGCATACGCACGTCGACGCCGCCGTAGACCCTCCCGCCGTACGCCCTAGCGCCGTAATCGTAGCCCGACCCTAAATCGGCCTGCGATTCCGACGGTCGCAGTAGGCCCGACCCTAAATCGGCCCGCGAATAATCGATTCCATATTGGTGAATTCATAGCCGTTCTTTAGAATTCTGAAGCCGGTCGGATCATTTCGCCAGTTCGCGGGATTATCGTCTATGTAGCGCCATATCTTCCGGTATTCCTGCTCATCGCGGATGATGTGATCGTAGTAAGAGCGTTGCCAGATTTTTTCATAAAAAGGCGGCGCAATTCCCTCATTAACTAATTTGATATATTCGATTGTTGAATGCCGTTTGAACGCCTGTATGATGTTCGGAATTGTCGCCGTAGCCGTAGGGACCGATTCTATATCGGCCCGTGATTCCTTATGGATTACGATGATTGCGTGCAGATGATTTGGCATGATTACATATTTCGGGCATTCAACGTCAGGGTATTGACGAAGGGTTTCCAAAAAGATGGTTTCGATCATGCGTGCGGGTATTGTATCCGTCATGCGAGAAGACCCGGTCTCGCCACAAACGTCATCTGCGCCGGGCGATATGGAATCGCGGGCCAATATGGAATCGCGGGCCGATATGGAATCGCGGGCCGATATGGAATCGGCCCCTACGAGGGGATTGCCGAACAACGGTTCGCGATGATTGGTGCATATCGTGATAAAGTACGCGCCTTTTTTGCTGTAATCGTACTTGCGCATCCGATTTCGTTTTCGACGAGGGAAATCCATACTGCCACCGCCTGCTTATTCGGTTCCATATCGGCCTGCAACTCTTTCTTCACGCCCGCGCCTCCACGTTTTGCTGTATTCCCTTCAGCGCCCGGGCAAACGCGCGTATTTCCTCCGGCCGGTACGGCGCGAGCTCCCCGAGGTACGCGCGGTCGTCCGGCTGCTCGCGGTAGAGCTGCAGCGCCCAGCGGGGCAGGGGAGGGACGGCCTCGGCCATCCCCGTCAGTTCCCGTATCGTGAGCTGCGGCACGACGGTCGTGCGCAGTTCGAACGCGACGCCCGAGGCAAGCAGCAAATCTATGCTCTCCCTTACGCCCTTGGGCGGCGCGAGGCAGAGCGGGGCGTATTTCTCAAAAGGCGCCTTGTAATCCATCGCGACGTAATCGAGAAGACCCGCGCACAGGAGGTTCGAGAGCACATCCGGCCGCGAGCCGTTGGTGTCGAGCTTCGTGGCGTAGCCGAGCTTTTTCGCGCGGTTGAGCCACCAGGCGAGATCCTTTTGGAGCGTCGGTTCCCCGCCGGAAAACACGACGCCCTCGATGAGCCCCGCGCGCCGCTCGAGGAAGGCCGAAACCTCCGCTTCGGGCAGAAGCGGAGGATGGTCGAGTATGGTTCGGTTGTGGCAGTAGAAGCAGCGGTAGTTGCAGCCCGCCGCGAAGATCACGGCCGATAGCTTTTTCGGGAAATCGAGGGTGCTGCTCCTCTGAAGTCCGGCGATGTTCAAATCTCGGCTTCCTTTACGACGTACTTGACGCGCTCGGCGTATTCCTGCTGCTTGCCGCGGTGGAAATTCTGCACCGGGCGAAGGTAGCCTACGACGCGGCTCCACACCTCGGCTTCGGCGCCGCAGTCCGGGCAGGCGAAATGCTCGCCCGCGATGTAGCCGTGATTGGGGCACACGGAGAACGTCGGCGTCAGCGACACGTAAGGCAGCTTGTAGTTCGTGAAGATCTTTTTGATCAGCGACTTGGCGATCTCCTTGTCCGGTACGCGCTCGCCCAAATACAGGTGCAGCACCGTGCCGCCTGTGTAGCGGGTCTGCAGCTCGTCCTGCAGTTCGAGCGTTTCGAAGATGTCGTCCGTGAAACCCACGGGCAAATGGGTGGAGTTCGTGTAATACGGCGTTTCCTTCGTGCCCGCGCAGACGATGTCCGGATACTGCATGCGGTCGAGCTTGGCGAGGCGGTAGCTCGTGCCCTCGGCGGGCGTGGCCTCGAGGTTGTAGAAGTGGTTCGTTTCCTCCTGGATGATGGTCATCTGGCCGCGCAGGTAGTCCATGATCTCCACGGCGAACTTCTGGCCTTTTTCGCTCGTGAGATCGCTTCCGTCCCGGAACAGGTTTAGGCAGGCCTCGTTCATGCCGATGATGCCTATGGTGTTGAAATGGTTGAACCAATACTGGCCCGTGCGCGCGCGGATGTTCCTCAAATAGTGCGCGGAATAGGGATAGAGGCCGCGCTCGGTCTGCGTTTCCACGACCTTGCGCTTGATTTCCAGGGAGCTTTTGGCGATCTGCACCATGCGCCACAGCCTCGCGAAGAATTCCTCGCGGCTCTTTGATTTATAGGCGATGCGCGGCAAATTGATCGTCACCACGCCGACTGAGCCCGTGAGCGGGTTCGAGCCGAACAGGCCGCCGCCGCGCTTTCTCAATTCCTTCGTATCGAGCCTGAGGCGGCAGCACATCGAGAGCGCGTCCTCGGGCGAGAGGTCGGAGTTGATGTAGTTCGAGAAGTATGGGATGCCGTACTTGCACGTGATCTCCATGAAGCTGTCTACGACGGGGGAATCCCAGTCGAAATCGGCCGTCACGTTGATCGTGGGGATCGGGAAGGTGAACACGCGGCCCTTGGCGTCGCCCTCGAGCATGACCTCGCAGAACGCCGCGTTGAACATATCCATTTCCTTCTGGAACTCGCCGTACTTCTCCTTCATCAGCTTGCCGCCGATGATGACGTTCTCATCCTTCAACGTGCGCGGCGCCTTGATGTCGAAGGTCAGGTTCGAGAACGGGCACTGGAAGCCCACGCGCGTGGGCACGTTGATGTTGAAGATGAATTCCTGCAGCGCCTGCTTGACCTGATGCGGGCTCAGGCCGTCGTAACGGATGAACGGGGCGCAGTAGGTGTCGATGGAGCTCCACGCCTGCGCGCCGGCGGTTTCGCCCTGCGTGGTGAAGGTGGAGTTGACGATCTGCCCGAGGAAGCTTCTAAGGTGCTTGGGCGGGGAGGATTCCACCTTGCCGCCCACGCCGCCGAAACCGTCCGTGAGAAGCTGCCTGAGGTCCCACCCCGCGCAGTACGGCCCGAAGAAGCCCAGGTCGTGCAGATGCATGTCTCCCTCGACGTGCGCCTGGCGGACATCCTCGGGATAGATCTCGTGCAGCCAGTATTGTTTGGTGAAGGTCTCCCGCACGTAGTTGTTCATGCCGTTGATGGACTTCTGCGTGTTGGCGTTCTCCTGGATCTGCCAGTCCTTGTCGTCGAGGTAGTCGGAGAACATGTTGATGGTCGCGCCGATGAGGGCGTTGTTCTCGCGCGCGCCGCGCCGCTTCTCGCGGTAGAGTATGAACGCCTTGGCGGTTTTGGCGTGTCCGTTTTCGATGAGTATCTTCTCCGCGGCGTCCTGTATGCTCTCGACGTCCGCGATGCCGCCTTCGGTGCGGGCGCTTATGTATTCGACCACCTCGTCGGAAAGGCGCTGGGCGCGCGCGAAATCGTCGCCCCCGACGGCGGCCGCGGCCTTGTAGATGGCCCAGGTGATTTTCTCCTGCCGGAAGGGGACAAGCTGCCCGTCGCGCTTGCGGACTCGTTGAATCATAAAGTTACCTCGTAATGATAAATATTGGATTTTATACTAGATTTTGTATGTGAAGTAAAATCCGGTACTACATATCGTAGCGCCGGATTCATGTTTTGTCAATCGTTATTTGTCTGTATTTGGAAATTATTTAATGCGCCGCGCCTGCACGGCGAAGCGGGAGTTGTCGTATTCGTAGGTGCAGGTCGAGAGGGTCAACACCTGGTCCGCCGCGGTGACGGCGACGGACTCGTCCACGAGCGAGGGCGAAACGGTGTTGGCGTAGGCGGCCATCTCGGCCATATAGCTGACGAAGTTGTTGTCGTCCAAAAAGCGCGTGGCGATGTAGTTGATCGTAAAGCCGTCGGTGTTGGGTATGATCGTGGCGAGGTAGATCTCCCACACGGTTTCGGTGCCGTCCCAGAGGAAGTAGATGAACCTGTTCTCTTTGAAGAAATCCTTCTGCTTGTAGTTCATCAGGTCGTGGAACATGGTGCCGTTCTTCATGTTGTGGCCGTAGAGTATGATGTGCTTCTGCTGCTCGGCGTCGGCGTTGCGGAAATCCATGAAGACCGTGCCGTAGCGGCTCTTCTGCTTCTCCACGTTGCGGCCGAGGTAATACTCGTTGTCGTCGCAGCGGACCACGGGGTAATCTATGGATGTGCCGGGTATGCTGATCCAGCCGACCACGTCGGGATTCAGTTTGCGCGCGTCCTCATATTTGAGCGTGGGCAACACGTCGTCCGCCTGGGCGATGCCGTTGAGCTCGTCCGCCGTGAACTCGCGCTCGGCGAGTATGGGTTCGGCTCCGCCGTCCGTTTGGCCGGGGAGCGCGTGCGTCGTTTCGGGCGTGACGGCGGGGCTCGCGCTTGGGGGCGCGGTGGGCGCCATGGTCGCCTTGGCCTGTATGGGCGTGTTCGTCGGGCTCGCGCTCACAGCGCCGCCGCAGGCGGCAAGCAGGCATACGGCCCCGCACAGCAGCAGCGCCGAAAGCTTTTTTGCGTATCCCGCCGCGCGCGCGCGAAGCATGGCTAGCTCACCCGCACGGCGTGGACGACGAACCTGCCGTTGGCGTAGTTGGTGTGCGTGCAGGTGGAAAGCGTGACCACATGGTCGCCCGCCTGTATGGTTACATCCACGGGGAAGATGGACTGCGCGGCGATGGTGCTGTTCATATAGTTGACGAAGGCCTCGTCGCTCGGTATGTCCTCGTCGACGGCCATATAATCCGCGTCGCTCACGTCGACGGAGTAGACGGAGAACACCCTGTAGGTATACGTCTTATCCCCGAAGGTGAGCTCGAACGTGCGGTTCGCGTCGTAGAAGGAACGGTTGGCGTAATTGGTCATCTGCGCGAACATGATCTTCGACTTGCTCATATTGTGGCCGTAGATGATGACGTGGCTGTCGTTCACGCCGCAGCGGTAATCCATGAAGATCGCGCCGGCTTTCGAGGCTTCCTTCTTGGCGTTCTGCGTGAGGTAGTCTATGTTGTCGCGGCTCTTCACGACGGGATAGTCCACGTTTGTGTTGCCGATTTTGATCCAGCCGACCACGTCGGAGTTTATGGCGCGGTATTCGGCGTAGCTGAGCTTTTCCTCCTCGTCGACGATGTCCGTGCCGTCGAGCTCGTTCGGGTCGATGGTGTTGGAGGGATCGACGTTGTTCGACAACGGAATCGGCGTCGCCGTCACATCCGGGCTGTCCGTGCCGGGAATCGTTTCCTGCGGGGAATCGGTTTGGCCGTTCGTTCCGTCGGGCGACTGCGTCCTGCCCGGCACGTCGATGTCGACGTCGTAGCCGTCCTGCGAATCGCAGGCGGCGGCGGGCAAAAGCAGCGCCGCGAGCGCGATAATCAACAATTTTCGGGCAAAACCCTTTTTCATCAAGCGCAATACCTCGGTTTCCGGATCGTTTTTTCATTATATCCTATCCGTGCGCAATTCACAAGAATCGCCAAAGGCGCGGCCCGATTTTTGCAATTTGTTCAAATTTGCCTTCCAAGAAGGCTTGTTCATCGATATGAGAAATGATAGAATGATTCGGAAAGACGGACGAAACGGGAAGTTTGACGGTATCTCCCGTTTGGAGGAGTTTAGGATATGGGACTTTTCGAGTTCAACGACGTCGGCATCGACCTTGGCACCGCGAGCATACTCGTGTATGTGCGCGGCAAGGGCATCGTGCTGCGCGAGCCCTCCGTGGTCGCGGTCGAGAAGGTTTCCGGCCGCATTCTCGCCATCGGCGAGGAGGCGCGCAGGATGCTCGGCCGCACGCCCGGCACCATCACGGCCGTGAGGCCGCTTCGCGACGGCGTGATTTCCAACTACGACATCACCGAGCGCATCCTCCATTATTTCCTCAAGAAGGTCGTCGGCACGCACGTGTTCTTCAAGCCGCGCGTGGTCGTGTGCGTCCCCTCGGGCGTGACCGAGGTTGAGAAGCGCTCCGTCATAGACGCCACGGAGGAGGCCGGCGCGCGCCATACCTACCTCATCGAGGAACCCATCGCCGCGGCCATAGGCGCGGGCATCGACATCGCCGAGCCGCGCGGCCATATGGTCATCGACGTCGGCGGCGGCACGACGGACATCGCGCTCATCTCGCTGGGCGGTGCCGTGCTCTCCGATTCCATCAAGATCGCAGGCGACAAATTCGACGATTCCATCGTGCGCTACATGAGAAAGAAGCACAACCTGCTCATCGGCGAGCGCACGGCCGAGGAAATGAAGATCCGCATCGGCTCCGCGTACCCGAGGAAGGAGCAGCTTTTCATCGACGTCAAGGGCAGGAACCTGATTTCCGGTTTGCCGCAGGCCATCGTCGTGGGCAGCAACGAGATGATCGACGCGCTCGAGGAGCCGCTGCAGGCCATACTCGAGAGCGTGCGCGCCATGTTCGAAAAGACCCCGCCGGAGCTCGCCAGCGACGTCGCCGAGGACGGCCTGTGCCTCACGGGCGGCGGCGCGCTGCTTTTTGGGGTGGACAAGTTCATCGCCGAGCACACGAAGGTGCCCTGCTTCGTGGCGGAGGACCCGATTTCCTGCGTGGCCATAGGCACGGGCAAGGTGCTCGATAACATCGACAAGTTCACGCGCGGCGCCATTTACGACTACCGCCGCGGCGAGTATTACCTCGACAGCAGCACATAACCGGTCTGTCGGCGGGCCGGCTCATAGGGCTTTCGCGAAAGCGGGGGCCCTTGATTTATGGAAATAAAAATGGCCGCAATATTTTACATTGAGGCCACCATTTCCGACTCGCGTTGTGTTATGATGAAACAAACAACATACAAGGATGTGTGGGAATGAACGTGCTCTTTTTCCTCAAGCCCAAAGCGACGGTCGCGTACGTGTTCCACGACAATACCCTGCGCCAGGCGCTCGAGAAGATGCGGTTCTACGGCTATCAGGCCATCCCCGTGATCGACCGCGAGGGGAAGTACATGGGCACCGTCACCGAAGGCGACTTCCTCTGGAAACTCGCGGACTCCTCCTCGTGGGAAAACCGCGCGCAGGAACGGCTCTATGTGCGCGACATCATGCGCGCGGGGCACAACCCTTCGGTCAACATCAACGCCTCCATAGAGGATCTCCTGCTCATGGCGATGAACCAGAACTTCGTGCCCGTGGTGGATGATCTCGGCTCCTTCATCGGCATCGTCACGCGGCGCGACATCATGCAGTACTACTACAAGGCCACGCACGGCGAGCGCCCCGAAACTCCGTTAAAGCTTGTAGACCAGTCCCTCGTACGGCAGCAGTAGCACCTCGGCGGCGAGAGGCCGCGAGGAATGCGTATACAGCAGGCACTCGGCTCCCTTCTTTTCGGGGAGCCTTGCTTTCGCGCTTTTACCCGTCAGGTTGATGACGACGAGCAGCCTTTCGCCCCCCGCCTGCGCGCGCGTATAGGCGATGACGCGCGGATTGTCCCGGTCGACGGGCGCGTACTCGCCCCAGACGAGCGCGGAATGCTCTTTCCGAAGGGCGATGGCGCGCTTGTAGAAGCCCACGATGGAGTCCATGTGGGTCATGTCGTCCTGTATGTTGACGGTCGTATGGTTGGGGTTGACGCGAAGCCACGGCGTGCCCGTCGTGAAGCCCGCGTTGCGGCCGCCGTCCCACTGCACGGGGGTGCGCGCGTTGTCGCGCGTTGCGCGCTTGACGATCTTCGTCGCGAGCGCTTTTGGCACATGCATCATCGACTGGAGCAGCTTGAAGCTGTTGAGCGCCTCGAAATCCTTCCACTCGTGCGGCTCGAGCGCGAGGTTGGTCATGCCGCACTCCTCGCCCTGGTAGATGAAGGGCGTTCCGCGCAGCGTCATGTTGTAGAGGCAAAGCGCCTTCGCGCTCGCGCGGCGGAAGCGTTCGTCCACGCTGCCGAAGCGGTCGAGCTGGCGCGGCTGGTCGTGGTTGGAGAGGTAGTTGCCCACCCAGCCGTTCGCGCGCTGCATCTCAAGCTGCCACGCGTCGCTCACGCGCTTGAACTCGAGCGTCGTAAAGCGGTAGAGCTTGCGGAAGTCGTACTTGCCGAGGGGCCCGCAGCCGAGCGTAGCGAGGTCGAAGTGGAACATCATCGTGAGCTCCCGGCGCTCGGGCGAAGTGAAATCCGGCACATCCTCTATGCCCACGAGGCACCCTTCGCCCACCGTGAGGCAGTCCGGGTATTTTGAAAAGACCTCCTCGTTCATCTCGCGGAGTATCTCGTGTATGCCGGGCTGGGCGGTCGTGAGCTTGCCGGGGAACTGGAGGCCGCGCTTGTGCGGGTCTTTGTCGGGCAGGCCCTCGGGCTTCTTCAGCAGGTTCACGACGTCTATGCGAAAGCCGCCTATGCCCTTGTCCATCCAGAAGCGCATCATGTCGTACATTTCCGCCCGAAGCCCGGCGTTCTCCCAATTGAGGTCGCACTGCTGCGGCGTGAACGAGGTCAGGTAGTATTCGCCGCTCTTCTCATCCTTCGTCCAGGCGCTGCCGCCGAAGAAACTCATCCAGTTGTTCGGCGGCCCGTCGTTTTTCCCCTTGCGGAAGATGTAATAGTCGCGGTATTTGGATTCCGGATCGGCGAGCGCCGCCTGAAACCACGCGTGCCGGTCGGATGTATGGTTGGGCACGAGGTCGAGGAGTATTTTTATTTTGCGCTCCCCGGCCCTGGCCACGAGCGCCTCGAAATCCTCCATGGTGCCGAACTCGGGACTGACGGCGCGGTAATCCGAAATGTCGTAGCCGTAATCGTTGTTCGGCGAGGGGAAGATGGGCGAGAGCCAGACGGTGTCCACGCCCAGCTCGTGCAAATAGTCGAGCTTGGCGGCGACGCCCGGAAGGTCGCCTATGCCGTCCCCATTGGAATCGTAGAACGAGCGCGGCCAGATCTGGTAAACGATGCTTTCCCTCGGATCCATAGAATGACCTCCCCGATTTTATCCGTTATATTAGAAAAAGATGTGCGCGACGTATTGATCCCCGAGCACGGCGAGGCCGAGGATGAGCGTGTAGAGCGCGAAGCCCGCGAAGCCCTTTCTGACGATGAGCCTGAGCATCCAGCGGATGGCGAAATACCCGCTCGCGGCGGCGACGAGCGCGCCCACGGCGACGCAGAGCCACGACGCGTCGCCCGGCCCCGTGCGGATGGCGTCGGGAAGCTGCAGCCCGGCGGCGCCGAGTATCACGGGGATCGAGAGCAGGAAGGAATACTGCGCGGCTTCCTCCTTGGAGAGGCCGAACACGCGCGCCCCCGCGATGGTCGAGCCGGAGCGCGACACGCCCGGCAGTATCGCCACGCCCTGCATGAGGCCGACCGCCAGCGCGTCCGGAACCTTCATCCGCTCGACGGCGTGGCCTTTTTTGGCGATCTTCTCGCTCGCAAAAAGGATGGCCGCGGTGAGCACGAAGCCGAAGCCGAGGAAAGTTCCCTCGAATGCGCCGGTGAAGAAATCCTCGAGCAGAAAATAGATGGCCGCGGTCACGACGCTCGAGAGCGCGAGCATATACACGCGCTTCTGGAGCGGCTTTTTGACGAGCGCCCACAGTTCGCGCCAGAATACGGCGACGACGGCGACGAGCGTGCCGATGTGCAGCATTGTGTCGAAAAACAGCGCGCCTTCCTCTATGCCGAAGATCCGCTGCATCAAAATCAGGTGGCCGGAGCTTGAGACGGGCAGGAATTCCGTGAGCCCCTGCACGAGGCCGAGCAGCGCCGCGATCAGAACATTCATGAAAAAATTCTCCTCTATGACCGAGGGGCGGCCGCAGATAAGCAACAGGCGCGCCCGGTTTTTGCTTCGATTTATTTTATGCTTTCGCCGCCAATATAGCAAGCGGAGATTGAAAAGCCGTCCCGGTTGCGGTATGCTGATGGAGCATACAAAAAAATGGAGGTCGCATATGGATCAACGCGTCGATCGCTGGATAGACGAGCATGGGGAACAGATGGTACGGGGCCTGCAAAAGTGCCTCTCCTACAGGACGGTGAAGGATTCCGCCGCCGCGAAGCCGGGCGCGCCCTTCGGGCCCGAGATCGCGGACTGCCTCGAGGACGCGCTCGCGCAGGCGCAGGCGCTCGGCTTTGAAACGAAGAACCTCGACGGATATTGCGGTTGCGTCGATTTCGGCGAGGGAGAGGAGCAGTTGGGCATACTCTGCCACCTCGACGTCGTGCCCGAGGGGGCGGGGTGGAAGCATCCCCCCTATGCGGCGGAGATCCACGACGGCATGCTCTACGCGCGCGGCGTGATGGACGACAAGGGGCCCGCCTTCGCCGCGCTCTACGCCATGGCCGCGATCAAGGCGCTGGATTTACCCATGAAGCGCCGCGTGCGGCTCATACTCGGCTGCGACGAGGAGAGCGGCATGGAGTGCCTCGCGCACTACAACAAGGTCGAACCCGCTCCGGACATGGCCTTCTCGCCCGACGCCGAATACCCTGTGGTCAATTCGGAAAAGATGATCTTCCGCAGCGAATATAAAAAGGAATATCCCTCCGCGATCCGCATCAGATCCGGCACCGTGCCCAACGCCGTGCCCGGCGAGGCGGAGGCGGAGCTTTCGCTTTCGCTCAACCGGATACTGCCCATCGTGGAAGCCTTCATGGAAAGGAGCGAATACGCCTGCGCCGCCGAGGCGGCGGACGGCGGCTGCCGCATCAAAGTGACGGGCGTCGCCGCGCACGCCTCCATGCCGGAGCAGGGCAAAAACGCCTTCCTGGCGCTGCTTCAGCTCCTCGATAAACTGCCGCTCGAAAAACAGGACGCGGCGACCGTTTCCGCCCTCGCGGACGTTCTTCGCCTCGATTACTACGGGCAGCGGTTCGGCCTCGATATGGCGGACGCCTCGGGCAGGCTCACGCTCAACGTCGGCGTGGTCGATTGGGACGAAACGGGCCTCAGGCGCCTCACCGTGGACATCCGCGCGCCCATCTCCGCTGACGGCAACGTGATCCGCCGAAAGCTCGCCGAAGGCTTCGCGCCCGCCGGCCTCGCCGAAATCAAAGCGAGCTGGAGCGAGGGCTATTACATGCCGCCCGAGAGCGAGCTTGTGAAGTCCCTGCTCGACGTGTACGCCGCGCGCTCGGGCAAGTATCTGCCCCCGCTCGCCATCGGCGGCGGCACCTACGCGCGCCACCTCAAAAACGCGGTGGCCTTTGGCATAGAGCGCCCGGGCGAGCCTTCCCCGGTCCACATGGCCAACGAGCGCATGCCCGTCGCCCACCTCGTCGAGGACGCCAAGATGATCGCCGACGCCATAATCGCGCTCGCGGTGGAAAAATAATTGACATGGACAATTGACAATCGCATGGACGCAAACGCCCTTCGCTTCAATGGCGAAGGGCGTTTTTCGTTTTGTTCATCGTTTCTCCCGCAGTACGGTTTTCGATGCATGAGGGCAATGAGGGTGGCGGCAGCCGCCGCCGCCCTGCGGAAGACGGCCCGCCGGAAACAACGGAGAACCGTCCCCTGCGATGCTTCGTATAGCGATTTACGGTTAACCGGATTACCGTCCTCTCCTTAACCCTTGAGGACCTTTCCCAGCCCTTTGAAGAACCTTCCGTTGAGCAATTCCACGATGCCTTCGAGGCGCCCGGGCGTGACGGCGCCGCCCGCCATGAGCAGCATGCGAAGCGGCGCTTCCCTGATCATGCCCTCCATCATCAGGCGTTCGTCCTCGTCGTCGCCGGTCATTTCGCCCGCCTTCCTGACGATCATCTTCGCGAGCGCGCGGCCGAGCGCCTTTTCACGGATGTCGACCAACGTGGAGTTTTGCGTGAAGGCTTCGCCGGGCGCGCGCTCGCGCGCGGGGGGCCTGCCGCCGTACACGGCCTCGAACGAAGCGTCCGGCACGTTCCCGATGCCGTTTGAAAGGTCGTAGTAGCACGGCGCGCTCGCCCGGAAGTCCGGCGCGGGGCTTTCCGCGTTCTCCGCCTCGACCCGAACGAAGGCCCTGAGACGCGCGTCCCTGCTCGAGGCGGATACGCGCAGCTCGTATTCGCCCGCGTCCACGCGCCAGGCGTGTTGGTTCGCATCCCAATAGGCGAAGTCGCGCGAAGCCAGCGCGAACGCCGCCGTGCCGGTTTCCCCGGCCCTGAGAAAGAGCTTCTCAAAGCCCCTGAGCTCCTGCTCGGCCTTGTAGACGGCCGATTCCGGCGGCGCGACGTAGAGCTGCACGATCTCCGCGCCGTCGCGCGCGCCCGTGTTCCTCACGTCCGCGCGCACGGTAAAGGAGTTGCCTTCGCCTTTCTCCACGCGAAGATTGGAATACTCGAATTGCGTATACGAGAGGCCGTGGCCGAACGGATAGCGCACGCTTTTTTTCGCCGTGTCGTAATAGCGGTAACCGACGTAGATGCTCTCGCGGTATTCGACCGACTTGGTGGAACCCGGAAAATAGCCGTAAGAAGGATTGTCCTCGAGCTTTTCGCACCAGCTTTCCGCGAGTTTGCCGGAGGGGTTGACGCGCCCGAGCAGGATTTCCGCAAGCGCGCCCGCGCCCGCCTGCCCGCCGAGGCCGCCCAGCAGTATCGCCTTGGCGCTTGCCTCCCACGAAAGATCCATCACGGAGCCGCCCGAGAGGATCACGGCGAGGTTGGGGTTCGCCTCGCGCACGCGCTCGATGAGCGCGGCGTGCGACGCGGGCAAGGTCAGCTTCTCGCGATCGAACCCCTCGGATTCGTAGCGGTCGGGAAGCCCCGCGAACAGGTAAACGATGTCCTTGCCCTTCGCCGCCTCGCACGCCTCTTGGATCAGCGCCTCGTCCGGCGCGTCCGCCGCGAGGCCGTAGCCCGGCGCATAGTCGAACGCGAGGCCGAGCGCCGCAAGCTCGTCACAGGCGCAGTCGACGCGCGTGGGGTTGATCTTCGAGCTGCCCGCCCCCTGGTAGCGCGGCGTTTTGGCGAACGCGCCGATCACGGCGGCGGATTGCGCGGGCTTCCCCGGCAAAAGACTGCCCTCGTTCTTGAGCAGCACCGCGCTTTCGGCCTCGGCGCGGCGGGCGAGCGCGTGATGCGCCTGATTCGTGCCGGAGAGCGGCGCGCGCTCTTTTGCCTTGAGCATCAGCGCGACCAAACGCGCGGCGCACCTGTCCACGTCCGCCTCGGAGAGCTTTCCTTCCCGCACGGCCTTGACGACGAGCCTGTCGTTCGCGTCGGATACGCCGGGCATCTCGAGGTCGCATCCGGCCGACACCGCCCTGACGCGCTCGTTCATCGCGCCCCAGTCGGTCATCACGACGCCCTCGAAGCCCCACTCGTCGCGCAGGATGTCGTTGAGCAGAAGCTTGCTTTCGCAGGCGTACTCGCCGTATAGCCTGTTGTAGGAGCACATGACGGTCCAGGGCTTGGCCTGTTTGACCGCGCGCTCGAAGCCCGCGAGGTAAATTTCGCGAAACGCCCGCTCGTCGCAGACGGATTCGCTCGTCATGCGGCGGCGCTCCTGGTTGTTGAGCGCGAAATGCTTGAGGGACACGCCCACGCCCTCGCCCTGCACGCCCTCGACGTAGGCCGCGGCGAGCTCTCCGGTCAGATACGGGTCCTCGCTGACGTACTCGAAGTTCCTGCCGCACAGGGGGCTGCGCTTGATGTTCAGGCCCGGCCCGAGTATCACGGCGACGTTCTGCTCGCGGCATTCCTCGCCGATGGCGCGCCCGATCTCGCGCATGAGCCCCCGGTCGAAGGAGCACGCGGTCGCGCTCGCCGTGGGGAAGCACGTCGCGGGCACGCTTTTGTTGAGGCCGAGGTGGTCCGTCTCCTCGGGCTGCTTGCGAAGGCCATGCGGGCCGTCCGCCACCATGACGCCCTCAAGCCCCAGCCGCTCCACGCCTTTGAGATGCCAGAAGTTGCGCCCCGAGAGAAGCGACGCCTTCTCCTCGAGGGTCATCCGGGAAACGAGTTCCATCGCCCGTTGATTCGCATGATCCATGACGCGTCCTCCGAATATGAAAGGTATGTACATATCATATAACGAAAAGGCGCCTTCCGCCATACTTTCGTCTTGCGCGCGGGGATACTTTTTACTATGATAATGAAAACATCCGAACCTGCGACGAAAGGAATCCCTATGGCCTATTATTTCGAGGAACCCTCGCATACCTTCGCGGAATACCTGCTCGTGCCCGGCTATTCGGGCGCGGACTGCGCGCCCGCGAACGTGTCGCTCAAAACCCCCGTGTGCAAGTTCCGCCGCGGGGAGGAAAGCCCGCTTACGATGAACATACCGCTCGTGTCGGCCGTCATGCAGTCCGTCTCGGGCGAAAAGCTCGCCGTCGCGCTCGCCAAGGAGGGCGGCGTGTCGTTCGTGTTCGTGTCGCAGTCCGTCGAGAGCCAGGCGGATATGGTGCGCCGCGTCAAAAAGTATAAATCCGGCTTCGCCAACAGCGACAGCAACGTGACGCCGAGGCATACCATGCGCGACGTGATGGAGTTGAAGCAGAGGACGGGGCACTCGACCGTCGCCGTCACCGACGACGGCGGCCCGAACGGCAAGCTCCTGGGCATGGTCACGAGCCGCGATTACCGCCCGAGCCGCATGGACCCCGAAACGAAGGTCGAAACGTTCATGACGCCCGTCGAGCGGCTCGTGTTCGCGCACGAGGGCGTCACGCTCAAGGAAGCCAACGACATCATCTGGGAGCACAAGCTCAACGCCCTGCCCATCGTCACCAGGGAGGGCAACATGGCCGCGTTCGTGTTCCGCAAGGATTACGACACGCACAAGGAGAATCCCCACGAGCTGCTCGACACGAACAAGCGCTACGTCGTGGGCGCGGGCGTCAACACGCGCGATTACGAGGAGCGCGTGCCCGCTCTCGTCGGCGCGGGCGCGGACGTGCTGTGCGTCGATTCCTCCGAGGGCTTCACAGAATGGCAGCAGAGGACGCTTTCCTTCGTCCGCGGGTGCTACGGGGATACCGTCAAGATCGGCGCGGGCAACGTGGTGGACCGCGAGGGCTTCCGCTTCCTCGCGAACTGCGGCGCGGATTTCGTCAAGGTCGGCATCGGCGGCGGCTCCATCTGCATCACGCGCGAAACCAAGGGCATCGGCCGCGGTCAGGCGAGCGCCGTGCAGGAGGTCGCCAAGGCGCGGGACGAGTATTTCAAAGAAACGGGCGTCTATGTTCCCATCTGCGCGGACGGCGGCATCGTCATGGATTACCACATCACGCTCGCGCTCGCCATGGGCGCGGATTTCTGCATGCTCGGCAGGTACTTCGCGCGCTTCGACGAGAGCCCCACGAGCAAGGTGCTCATCAACGGCAGCTACATGAAGGAATACTGGGGCGAGGGCAGCGCGCGCGCGCGCAACTGGCAGCGCTACGACAGCGGCGGGGACGCCAAGCTTTCCTTCGAGGAGGGCGTGGACTCCTACGTGCCCTACGCGGGCAGCTTGCACAACAACGTCGAGACGACGCTCGCCAAGGTGCGCTCCACCATGTGCAACTGCGGCGCGCTCACGATACCCGAGCTGCGCGAGAAGGCGCGGCTCACGCTCGTCTCACCCGCGAGCATCGCCGAGGGCGGCGCGCACGACGTGCTCCTGAAGGACAGCCGTTTGTTCGACGGGAAAAATTGACAGTTGAATTTGGATCAATCGCCTTTCGCTTCAGCGGCGGAGGGCGTTCTCGCCTTTGCTCGCAGCCGACCTAAAAATTCTTTTTACCACCAAAAAAATTTTCATAAAAACGATCGATTATCGACGCTCTCCCGTTGACACGGAATAGGCCGGTCGATATACTAATAGCGCATGTGCATATTCGGTTACATATGCAGGGAAAGCTTCATAAAGGCTTAAAAAGGAGACAGCAAATGAGTAAGATCGTCATCGCGCTCGGGGGCAACGCCCTGCAGGAGGCGGGCAAGCCCGCAACGGCCCAGGCGCAGCTCGCGGTCGTCGAAAGCACCAGCGAGCACATCGCCGACATCATCGAAAAAGGTTACGAAGTATGCATCGCGCACGGCAACGGCCCGCAGGTCGGCCGCATCGTTCTGCAGAACGAGGGGTCGGACAGCGAGGCCACGCCCGCCATGCCCTTCGACGTATGCGGCGCCATGAGCCAGGGCATGATCGGCTACCACATCCAGCAGGGGCTTTCGAAGGTCCTCCGCCGGCGCGGGATCGAAAAGGAGGTCGTCACCGTCGTCACGCAGGTCGTCGTCGATGCGGAGGACCCCAAGTTCAAGAATCCCTCGAAGCCCATCGGCCCCTTCTACAGCGAGGAGCAGGCAAAGCGCATCGCCCGGGAGAAGGGCTACGTCATGAAGGAGGACGCGGGCCGCGGCTGGCGGCGCGTCGTCGCCTCGCCCATGCCCGTGGAGATCGTGGAGCTCAACGCGGTCAAGGCGCTGAGCGCCGCGGGCTTCATCGTGGTGACCGTCGGCGGCGGCGGCATACCGGTCGTGAAGGATGAAAACGGAAACCTCGCCGGCACTGCGGCCGTCATCGACAAGGACCTCGCGAGCGAGCGCCTCGCCGAGGATACGGACGCGGACGCCCTGGTGATACTCACGGCGGTCGAAAAGGTCAGCGTCAACTATAAGAAGCCCGACCAGAAGGATCTCGACATTCTCAGCGTTGCGGACGCGAAGCGCTATATCGGGGAAGGCCACTTCGCGCCGGGCTCCATGCTCCCCAAGATCGAGGCCGCGCTCATGTTCGTTGAGAGCAAGCCCGGCAGGCGGGCCATCATCACCTCGCTCGACAAGGCGGTGGACGCGCTCGAGGGCCGCGCGGGCACGACGCTTCAATAAAAAATATATCCGGTGTTCAGGGGGCTTCGGCCCCTTGACAATTGCCGGATTTTTTGTCAGTCTAAATAAGATCGACAGCCGTATAAGGGAGGCCGGATATGAGCGATTATCGCAACAGCGCGGGCGTGAAGGTGCCCGAAGTGCTCCTGCCCCGCGCGGGCACGGATATGACCAGATGGGCGGTCGTGGCGTGCGACCAGTTCACCTCGCAGCCCGATTATTGGGAAGAGACGGAGCGCATCGCGGGGGACGCCCCCTCGACGCTCCGGCTGATGCTGCCCGAAATGTATTTGGACAAGCCCGGCGAAGCCGAGCGGATCGTGGCCATCAACGCCACGATGAAAAAGTATCTCGACACGGGCGTGCTCGAGAACCGGGGGGAGGGCTTCGTGTTCGTGCGCCGCACGGTCGCGGGAAGGAGCCGTCTTGGCCTCGTGCTCGCGCTCGACCTCGAGCGCTACGATTTTTCAAAGGACTCCGCCTCGCTCATCCGCGCGAGCGAGGGCACCATCGTGGAGCGCATACCGCCGCGCCTTCGCATCAGGAAGGACGCGCCGCTCGAATTGCCGCACATACTCGTGCTGATCGACGATCCCGGCCGCACGGTCATAGAGCCCGTCGCGGAATCCGTGTGCCCCGGCTGCAAGGCGTATGACTTCGAGCTCATGCAGGGCGGCGGCCATGTCGAGGGCTGGTTCATCGGGGACGAGGCGCGCATCGGCGCCGTGCTGCGCGCGCTCGAAAAGCTCGCGGAGCCCGTCGCATTCAAAGAAAAGTACGGCTGCGACCAGCCTCCGCTGCTCTTTGCGATGGGGGACGGCAACCATTCCCTCGCGACCGCCAAAACCAACTGGGAGAACCTCAAGGCGAACCTTTCCGACGCGGAACGGGAGGATCATCCCGCGCGCTTCGCGCTCGTTGAAATCGAGAACGTGCACGACGCGGGCATCGTATTCGAGCCCATCCACCGCGTGCTCTTCAACCTCGACGCGGGCGCCGCAGTATCGTGGCTGCAAAAAAAGCTCGCCCTGGACAACGGGGGCTGCGAGGTCGCCCAGTTCGCCTCGCGGGAGGAGTGCGAGAAAAACCTCGCCAAGGCCGCGGGCTCCGGCGCGCACATGCTGCCCTTCGTGACGGCCGACGCGTACGGCTATTTCAGGGTCGAACAGCCCGCCGCGCAGCTCGAGGTCGGCACGCTGCAGAACGCGCTCGACGCGATGCTATGCGAGATGAAGGGCGCGGCCATAGACTACATACACGGCGCGGACGTCGTGAACGAGCTCGGGCGCAAGCCGGGAAGCATGGGCTTCCTGCTGCCGCCGATGGAAAAGAGCGCGTTCTTCCGCACGGTCATCTTCGACGGCGCGCTGCCGCGAAAGACATTCTCCATGGGCGAAGCCAACGAAAAGCGGTACTATCTCGAGTGCCGTAAAATCCAAAAGTAAAGCCGGTTGCGGGGCGGACGGCGTCCGCCCCGATGAATTTTATTCAGGGAGGGGCGCGCGCGGGCCTTCTGCTTTCGCGCGCGGCGGGTATTTCAGGCGACATGACGGGGATATGGAACTCCATTTCTGCGGTGCTGCTGGTGCTCCTGATGGTGGGCGTCGGGTATCTGTTCGGCTTGTTCGGCTGGATGAAGGCCGAGCATAAGCCGCTCGTGATCAGGTTTCTCATCTACATGGCCGTGCCATGCATGTGCGTCAAGAACGTGTTCGAATATTTCACGCGGCAGATGCTCGCCCAGGCGGGCGTACTGCTGCTGGTTCCCATACTCTTCAACCTCGTGACCTTCGCCGCGGCGCTGGGCATCGGCAGGCTCGCCCGCATCCCCAGGAAGCGCTTCGGCGGCTTCGCGGTGATGTGCGCCTTCTCCAACTCGCTCTTCGTCGGCTTCCCCATCACGCACGAGCTGTTCGGGGACGCGGGCATACCGTACCTGATGTTCTACTACATCGTCAACACGGCGGCGTTCTGGACGCTCGGGAGCCTGATCATCTACCGCTGCGGGGACGCGGGGAAGGCGTTTTCCCTCAAGGCCTCGCTTAAGCAGCTTGTGTCCCCGCCGCTGGTCGCGCTCCTGGGCGCGATCGCGCTGCTGCTCGCCGGCGTGACGCTCCCGCACCTCGTTTTGACCTTCACCTCGTACATGAGCGCCACGGTGACGCCGCTCGCGCTCTTGTACATCGGCTTTTTGATCTATGAAACCGGCCTTCGCAACCTCAAGCCCGACCGCGGCATCTGGATTGCGAGCGCCGTGCGCTTTATCGGCGCGCCGGCGCTGATGCTTTTGATGTGCCGCATTTTCGGCATCACGGGCCTTGCGCGCAGCGTATTCTTCATAGAGGCCGCGATGCCCGTGATGATACAATCCGTGGTCGTGTCCGGCCTGGCCGGGGCGGATGAAAAATACAACGCGCTGGGCATGAGCTTCACGACGCTGCTCTGCCTCGTGGCGATACCGGTGCTGATGCTGATACTCGGCTGAAGGGAGGATGGGAGCATGCGCAAACGCGCGAGCACGAAAAAGCACAATCCGTTCCTGTACGCGCTCGTCTGCGCGCTGCTGCGGCCCTATCTCAGGCTGATGTACAACTTCTCCCCGCCGCGGCAAATCCCCGCGCTGCCGGCGGGGCCGATACTGCTGCTGGGCTCGCACTCCTCCAACCTCGATTTTCTCTTCGCGCTGCCCCTTCTTCGAAAAAAGCGCTTCAACGCCGTCGTCACGAGCTATTATTTCAACAACGAGCGCCTCGCCAAACTCCTCCGCTTTTTCCACTGCATCGCCAAGGAGCAGTTCCGCGCGGACGTTTCGGCCATACGCGATATACGCGCCTGCGTCAAAAACGGCGCGAGCGTGCTGATCTATCCCGAGGGGGAGGTCAACGGCACGGGCCGGTGCGAGAAACCGGACCGCAGCATCGTCAAGCTCTGCCGCATGCTCGACGTGCCGGTTTACGCCGTGCGCACGCACGGCAGCTACTTTACGCGGCCCAAGTGGGGCCCCGTCGTGCGGCGCGGCAAGGTGACGGCGGAGGCCGCCGAAATCGCGGACGCGCAGACGCTCCGCGCCTTAAGCGACGCGGAGCTGTACGGCCGTATCTGCGAAGCGCTCGAGAGCAACGACTACGCCTGGCAGGAAACGGCCATGGTCCCCTTCCCGCACAGGCGCTGCGCCGAAGGCTTGCACAACATGCTCTATCTCTGCCCGCGCTGCGGCCGGGAGTTCACCATGGATACGCTTGAGGACGAGATCTTCTGCGGGACTTGCGGCAACCGCGGCTTCATGGATAAATACGGCTTCCTGCACCCCGCGGGCGGGGACGACGTCATCCCCCGCACCGCGCCGGAATGGATCGATTTGCAGCGCGGCCGCATCCGGCAGGAGCTCGCCGAGGCGGGGGAGGACTTTGCGCTTCGCGAGAAGGCGTATTTGCAGTTCCACAACAGGCGCAATTCCGTGCTGCTCGAGGATGTCGGCGAGGGCGTCGTGACGCTCGGGCGGAACGCGCTCACCTACGAGGGGACCTGCAACGGCGAGCATGTGACGCTCGTCTACCCGCTCTCGACCTTCTCCAAACTGCCCTTCACCATGGGCAGCCAGTTCGACGTGCCCAACCCCGTACGCTACACGAGCATACGTCCGAGGAACCCGCGCGCCGTGGAGAAATTCGTGCTCGCCGTGCCGGTCATCAAGGAAAGAGCGAACAAGGGGATTCCCGTTCGATAAGCCAAGGGCGGCCGTCGTCGGCCGCCCGCGCTATTTCAGTTCGTTTTCGTTGTTTTATATTACCGCGCGAACGCCGCGTAAAGCGTCCGCGCAGCGGCGGCGGCCTCCGCCCCGGGCAGCATCACGCTCACGGCGTCTCCCTCGGCGCCGACCGGCGCGCCGGGGAACAGCTCCGCGACCCTGCCCGCGACGCGCGCGGCGTCCCGGTAGACCATGCTCACGGCGTCGGATTCGCCCCGGCGCTTCATCGCGATGCCCACGAAACCTTCGGGCTTGTTCCCAAGGGCCGATATCTTCGTGCCTTGCGTCGATTCGAACGTGGAGCGCACCCACACGGGCATCGAGAAGCGCTTGCCCGCCTCGATGGCGCGCGGATGCACGACGCCCGCGCCGAGCCGCGCGAGCAGGAGCATGTCGTCGCAGTCGATTTCCCCGAGGAAGCGCGCCTCGGGCACGACGCGCGGGTCGCACTCCGCCACGCCGGGCACGTCCGTGTAGATGACCGTTTCGTCCGCCCCGAGATAGCCCGCGACGCATACGGCGGAGGTGTCGCTGCCGCCGCGCCCGAGCGTCGTGACCGCGCCCGTCTCCGATATGCCCTGGAAACCCGTGATCACGGCAACATTGCCCGCCGCGAGCGCCTGGAGCACGCGCCTCGTATCCATGCCCGTGACCTCGGCCGCAAGGTGTATCCCGTCGGTCTGAATGCCCGCGGTCGCGCCCGTGAACGGCACGGCGGGGACGCCCTCTTTACACAGCGCGTCCGCGAACACGCACGCGGAGATCGTCTCCCCGCAGCTCATGATCAGGTCGCGCGTTTCGGGAAGCGTGTCTTCCCCCCGCACGAGCGAGAGCAGCGTGTCCGTGGCGTAGGGCGCGCCCATGCGCCCCATGGCGCTCACGATCACGGCGAGGGAATAGCCCGCCCGCCGGTATTCGCTGATGCGCGCGATGGCGCAGGTCCGCGCGCGCTCGTCCGCGACGGAGGTGCCGCCGAATTTTACGACGGCGATTTTGTTTGCGTCCATAATCCAAACTCCATTCTAAAAGCTTTATTCGGCGTTGTTCATCGCTCAACTCGAAGCAGCCCGTCGATCTCCGATTCCCCGCAGACGCGGTATCCCGCCCCTTTGAGCGCGGCGGCCGCGAAGCCGTCCCCCTCGACGAGGCGGCCGGTGAACGTGCCGTCGTAGATTTTGCCCGCGCCGCAGGAAGGGCTTTTCTCCTTGAGCAGCGCGCAGTCGCATCGAAGAAGCCGCGCGAGCGCGAGCGCCTCCTCCGCGCCCCTTTGGAAATTTTCCGTCACGTCCCGCCCGCCGCGCGACCAGACCCGCCCGTCCCGGATTTCCGAGGGCTCGCGCGGCGTCGTCAGGCCGCCGTACGCTTCCGGGCAGAAGGGGATAAGCTCATGCTTTTCCATGAGCCTCGCGACGGCTTCGTTTATGGGAATCCGCTTTGCGTCGTAGCGGCAGTTGACGCCCAGCAGGCAGGCGCTCACGAGTATGCGCATCGCATTTCCTCCGTATCGAGATCGCGGTATTTAACCAAAATAATACCATGTCCGCGCGCGCCGGTAAACCCCGGAAAGCTTTACTTTTCGGCGTTCCCGGTCCATAATGGAGCCGAAAAGCATCCGCAGGAGGGAGGCGAGGTCATGCCCATGCTCGCGGCGTTTGCCGTGCCGCACCCGCCCGTCATATTGCCCGGCGTCGGGCGGGGCGAGGAGAACAAGATACGCAAAACCGCCGAAGCCTACCGCAGGGCCATGCGGCGCGCGGCGGAGCTCAAGCCCGATATCGTCGTGCTCGCGAGCCCGCACGCGACGCTCTACGCGGACTACTTCCACGTATCCCCCGGCGCGAAGGCCGAGGGGAGCTTCGCGCGCTTCGGCGCGCCGCAGGTGAAGGTCGAGGCGGCGTACGACGAGGAATTCGCGCGCGCGCTCACGGCCGCATGCGCGCGGGAAGGCTTTCCCGCCGGGACGCTCGGCGAGCGCGAGAAGAAGCTCGACCACGGCACGATGATCCCGCTCGTGTTTCTCGGCGAGTTCGCGGCGGATTACCGGCTCGTGCGCGTCGGCCTCTCGGGACTCTCCGCGACGGAGCACTACCGCTTCGGGCAAATCATCGCCGGGACCGCGGACGCGCTTTCGCGAAGCGTTGTGTTCATCGCGAGCGGGGATCTCTCCCATAAGCTCGCCGAAGACGGGCCCTACGGCTTCGCGCCCGAAGGGCCGGAGTTCGACCGCCTCGTGACGCGGGCCATGGCGAACGGCGATTTCGAGGCGCTGCTCACGCTCGATCCCGAGCTGTGCGAGGAGGCGGGGGAGTGCGGGTTGCGTTCGCTCTGGATCATGGCGGGCGCGCTCGACCGGCAAAAGGTCGAAAGCGAGCTGCTCTGCTACGAGGGGCCCTTCGGCGTGGGCTACGCCGTGGCGGCCTTCATCCCCGCGGGCGCGGACGAAGCGCGCGACATCGGCGGGCGGGCTGCGCGCAAGGAAGCCGAAAAGCGCGCGGCGCGAAGGGCCGCGGAGGACGAATACGTCCGCCTCGCGCGGCGCGGCGTGGAAACCTTCGTCAAAACCGGCGAACGCGCGCGGTTGCCCGGGGGATTGCCCGGGGAATTATCCGATGTCCGCGCGGGCGCGTTTGTGTCCATTAAAAAGGACGGCAGGCTCCGCGGCTGCATCGGCACCATAGAGCCCGTGCGCGAAAGCCTCGCCGAGGAGATACTGCGCAACGCCGTGTCCGCCGCGAGCGAGGACCCGCGCTTCGAGCCCGTCGGGGAAGATGAGCTCGATTCCCTCGTTTACAGCGTGGACGTGCTCGGCTCGCCCGAGCCGATTGCGAGCGAAGCCGAGCTCGACCCGAAACGCTACGGCGTCATCGTCGAGCGCGGGGCGCGGCGCGGGCTGCTGCTGCCGGATCTCGCGGGCGTGGACACCGCGCGCGAGCAGGTGCGCATCGCAAAGCAGAAAGCCGGCATAGGCGAGGGCGAGAACGTGCGGCTCTACCGCTTCGAGGTGGTGAGGCATACTTGAAGGCCGTGTGTCCCGTCTGCCCGCGCCGCTGCGCGCTCGGGGAAGGGCAGCCGGGCTTCTGCCGCGCGCGGAAAAACGAGGGCGGAGCCGTTGTGTGCGCGAACTACGGGCGCGTCACCTCGCTCGCGCTCGATCCCATCGAGAAGAAGCCCCTCGCGCGCTTCCATCCGGGCAGCTTTATCCTCTCCGCGGGCAGCTACGGCTGCAACCTTCGCTGTTCCTTCTGCCAGAACAGCGATATCTCCATGGCGGGCGGCGATGTCGGCTCGACCTATGTTTCGCCCGAGGCGCTCGTCGCCGCGGCCGCGCGCGAAAAGGCGCGCGGCAACATCGGCCTCGCGTTCACCTACAACGAGCCGCTCATCGGCTATGAATACGTTTACGACTGCGCCCTGCTCGCGCACGAAGAAGGGCTCAAAATCGTGCTCGTGACCAACGGGACGGTCTGCGAGGAGCCTTTGTTAA
This sequence comes from Firmicutes bacterium ADurb.Bin248, assembly GCA_002069725.1. Taxonomy (GTDB): domain Bacteria; phylum Bacillota; class Clostridia; order Christensenellales; family CAG-138; genus Phil1. The sequence goes on from MWBW01000002.1 coordinate 66,105, forward strand.
AGCTGCTGCCCTTCGTGGACGCGATGAACATTGACCTCAAGGCGTTCACGGAGGAAGCGTATCAAAAGCTCGGCGGCTGGCTCGACGTCGTGAAGCGGACGATTGAACGATCCGCGCAAGCCTGCCACGTCGAGGTCACGACGCTCGTCGTGCCGGGTTTCAACGATTCCGAGCGGGAAATGGAACGGGAGGCCGCGTGGCTCGCCTCTCTCGACCCGAATATCCCGCTCCACATCAGCCGCTTTTTCCCGTGCTACAGGATGCGGGACGCGTCGCCCACGCCCGTGCCGGCCGTATACCGCCTGCGCGACATCGCGGCAAAAAAGCTGAATTACATTTATACGGGGAACTGTTGAATTTTGCGTTTCCGCTTGAAATCTCTCATTTGCCGCGCTATCTTATTATAGTATATATTATGTCGTCCATCGCCGCGCGCGCGGCGCGAGGTTCGCTTGATACGGAGGTTCTTGATGACGAGAAGCATCGATCAGATCAACGAGAGGATCAGGTCCGGCGACGCCGTCGTGATGACGGCCGAGGAGGTCGTTTCCCTCGCGCGGGAAACGGGCGTGAAGGAAGCGGCAAAGCGCGTGGACGTCGTGACGACGGGCACTTTCGCCCCGATGTGCTCGAGCGGCGCGTTTTTGAACTTCGGCCACGCGGAACCGCTCATGCGCATGAGCCGCGTTTTGCTCAACGATGTTTTGGCCTACGCGGGGCTCGCCGCGGTGGACTGCTACATCGGCGCGACGGAGCTGAGCGAAAAGCAGGGCATGGCCTACGGCGGCGCGCATGTCATCGAGGATCTGATCGCCGGCAGATCCGTGAAGCTCCGGGCCACGAGCTACGGCACGGACTGCTATCCGCGCCGCGAGATCGAAACCGAGGTCGCGCTCGAAGGGATGAACCAATGCTTCATGTTCAACCCGAGGAACGCCTACCAGAACTATTCCTGCGCGGCCAACACGTCGGGGCGCGTGATCAAAACCTATATGGGGACGCTGCTTCCGGGCTGCGCCAACGCGACCTACTCGACCTCCGGCGAACTGAGCCCGCTTTTGAAGGACCCGGAGCTTCGCACCATAGGCATAGGCACGCGCGTGTTCTTCGGTGGCGCGCAAGGCTACGTCGCGTGGGAAGGGACGCAGTGCTTCCCCTCGATCATAAAGGATGCGGACGGCTTCGAGCACATCGGCGGCGCGACGCTCGCGCTCGTGGGCGACATGAAGAAAATGTCCCCGGCGTTCATCCGCGCCGCGGTCATGGACGGCTACGGCGTTTCGCTCTACGTCGGCGTGGGCATCCCCTTTCCCGTGCTCGACGAGGACATGATGGCGCGCCTGGCCGCTTCCAACGAGGAACTGTATACCGAGGTTTACGATTATTCCGTGCCCGTGCGAAGCCGCCCCGTGCTCCGTTCCCGCGTGAGCTACGCGGAGCTTCGAAGCGGCTCCATGGAGCTTTTCGGCAAAAAGGTTCCCGCCGCGCCGCTCTCGAGCCTCAAAAAGGCGCGCGAGATCGCGGAGCTGCTCAAGGCGCGCGTGCGATCGGGCGAGTTCCTGCTGACGAGCCCCGTTTCCCCGCTGCCGCTGGATACCGCCAAGCGCAAACTGGAGGGCTGACATGCAAAAATCGATCAAGGTGCGGCTCAGGTTCGACGCGCTTTCCGCGTCAAAGCCGATGATCTACTATCTCGCCAAGGATTACGGCATCGTCTTTTCGATCCTCCAGGCGGACATACGGCCCGGCGTGGGCGGGCGCACCATCATGGAGATGACGGGCGAGGAGGCGGACATCGAGCGCAGCCTCGCGTTCGCCAAAGATCAGGGCGTGGATGTGAAGATCCTCTCCAAGGCCGTCGTTTGGAACAACGAAACTTGCGTCCACTGCGGCGCGTGCACGGCGGTGTGCGTGCCCAAGGCGCTCTCGCTCGACCCCGGCACGGCGGAGCTGTGCTTCGACAACGCGGCCTGCGTCGTGTGCGAGATGTGCATAGGCGCCTGCCCGACCGGCTCCATACGCGTGGACCTATACGAATGAAAAGCGACCCTTACCTGGACAGGCGCGCCTACCGCGCGCTCCATCACGCGGCGGATCTCGCCTATTTCCGGGTCACTCTGCTGGAGAGCGACCTGCACATAGGCGCGTTTTGCCCGCTGCGGGGGCAGGCGCTGTCCGCGCTCGCCCAGGCGCGCACGGAAGTTGAGGCGGCGATCCGCGCGAACCCCGCGTTTCTCACCTCGCTCGAACCCGTTCCGCCGCGCGGCGGCGAAGCGCCGCTCGTGCGCGCTATGCTCAAGGCCGCCAAACGCGCCGGGGTCGGCCCCATGGCCGCCGTCGCGGGCGCGATCGCGGGCGCGGTCGGCCGCGCGCTTCTCGCGCACTCCTCCGAGGTCATCGTCGAAAACGGCGGCGATCTCTTTTTATGCGGCGTCCGGGAGCGCGTCGTGGCGGTGTTCGCAGGCGACAGCCCGCTTTCGGGTAAGCTCGGCGTCAGGCTGCGTCCGGGAAAGGGGCTCGGCGTGTGCACCTCCTCGGGCACGTTCGGCCACTCGCTCAGCCTTGGCCGCGCGGACGCCGCGCTCGTGGTTTCCCCCGACCCCGCGCTCGCGGACGCGGCGGCGACCAGGCTCGGCAACGCCATCCAGTCGGAGAACGACATCGCCCCCGCGCTCGAGGACGTGCTGCGCGTGCCCGGCGTGATCGGCGCGCTCGCAGTCGCGGGCGGAAAGGTCGGCGCCAAGGGCGAAATCGAGCTGACGGCGCTGTGAATCATCGATCCCCAATCAGTTTCAAAACAAGATATCCGAGCGGCAGCAGCAGCGCGAGCAGCGCGGCGTTCAGCGCCGTGAACAAGCGAAGGTATTTCCCGGTTTGCGCGCCCTCCGCGCGGGCATAGAGCTTGAGGGAGATGAGGCTCGCCAGCGACGCCACGGGCGTGCCGAGGCCGCCGATGTCCGCGCCAAGCAGCAGCGCGCGCCAGTTTTGCGTAAATCCCGAGAGCAATACGGCGGCCGGAACGTTGCTTACGATCTGACTCGCTGCTGCGGAGGTCAAAAGCGCGTCCGCCTCGAGCGCGCCCGTGAGAAGATCGCGCACGGCGCTTATACGCGCGATGTTGCCGGAGAAGACGAAGAAGAAAACGAACGTCATCAGCAGACAATAATCGACCTTCGCGAGCGTTTTTCTTGAAAAGAGCAGGCAGTACAGCGCCGCCGCGGCCGTGGGCACGAGGTAATGCACCGCGCGGAACACCGCCAGCAAGCTCAGCGCGAACAGCGCGAGGAACATGAAAAGATGCTTTGGCGCGCGAAGATGCGCCTTTTGCTCAAAGACGACCTCGGCGGTTCCCCGGTCTGAAACGAGCGCGGCCGCGCCCACGGCCGCAAGGGAAACGAGCGTCACGGGCAGCACGAGGGCAAAAAAGCTCCCCGCGTCCGGCGCGTATTTGGCGAAGATGAACAGGTTCTGCGGGTTGCCTACGGGCGTCGCCATGCTGCCGAGGTTAGCGGCGACGGTCTGCAGCGCGACGATCCATGCCAGCAGCCTCTCGCGCCGCGTAAGCTTGAGCACGAGTATCGCGAACGGGACGAACGCGATGAGCGCCACGTCGTTCGTGACGAACATCGAGGTGAAGAAAGGAAGCAGCACAAGCGTGAGCATGAGCGCGCGAAGGTTCATTTTGCCCGCGAGCAGCCTGTTGGCGACCACCCAGAACAGGTTGCATTCCTGCAGCCCGGCGACGATCGCCATCAGGCAGAAAAGCAGGCACAGCACGCGAAAATCAAGATAGGCGAGATATTCCCCGTCCGGCGGGACGAAGCACATCGAAATCGCGGCGCAAGCCGCCGCGACGCAGAGCACGGTTTCGCTCCGAAAGAAACCGCCGATCTTTCGTAACAAGTCCATCGTATCAAAACCTCTGCCGGTTCAAATTGATCATCCGTCATTCCGCCTGCCCCGCGTAATCGCGCGGGGAAACGCCGTATTCGGCAACGAACGCCTTGTAGAAGCCCGAATAATCCGAAAAGCCGCACAGCGAGGATACCTGCGCGAGCGGCATGCCCTCGAATATCAGGTTGCGCGCGCGGATCATGCGCTTTTGCATGAGCATCTGGAATATGGTGACGCCCGTTTCCTTGCGGAATGTCCGCGCGAGGTAGTATTTCGAGAGATATACGCGCGCGGCGAGGTCGTCGAGGCAGACGGTCTCGGCGATGTGTTCGTCGAGGTAGGCCGAAACGCTTTCCACCAGCGCGCCGACGCTCGCGCCCGCGCGCGCGGGCAGGTGCCGCGCCTCGAGAAAATCCCGGTTGAGCTCGACGAGCAGGTCCGCAAGCTTCGCGCGGCAGAGCACGTCGCGGCCGAAGCCCCCGCCGTTGGTCGCCTCGAGCAGCGCGAAGAGTTTGCGCTCGAGCGCGGCGCGGCGCAGCTTCGCCGGACGGCTTAAATTATACTGCTCGCTCGTAAAGCAGCTTGAAAGGTCCGTTTCCGGCGTGGAGAGGCGCTCGACACAGCGGCGCGAAATCCAAAGCACGATCCGCTCGTAGGGCAGCTTCGCGGAGCTGATGAGCGGGCGGTGGAGCTGGTTGGGGCTGATGAGCAAAAGGTCGCCCGGGGTCACGGTGTAAGCCTGGTTGTCGATCTGATACGACACGCGGCCCGAGAGCAAGAAGTAGCACTCGAAGAAGTCGTGGAAGTGCAGCGAAACATGCAGCTCGCTGCTGTCCAGATAGTGATAGATCTCGTAATCCTCCCGCAGCATGTGCTGCCGGAGCTGGAATTCGTCCCGTCCGAGCATGGCCGCATACCCCCGCGCACCATCATAGCACGACAGGGCAATCCTGGCAATGTCATCGGCAATTTCGGCATGGAAGATTTACGCGATTTCATTTATACTGAAGTTGGGAAAAGCTGTATGCGCGCGACTACACATCGATACGAGGTATGAAATCATGGAAGGAAAAAAGAGATACGCCATCGCGAGCCCCACGAGCATGGGCGTGCGCATCACGCCGGAAAACCGGCAGGGCGTGCACACGTCGAGCCTCTACATGCTCCAGGCGACCAGCGCGGAAACCAACGTGCTCAACATCGCCTCCTCGCTCGGCCACGAGTGCCTCGCGCTCACCAAGTTCGTCGAGGGCAGCCCCGTGGCGCAGTTCATACAGAGCGCGCTTCGGGCGAGGAACATCCGCTGCGAAGGCAAATCCGTGCCGCAGGGCGGGCCGTGGGGCTACCGGCACCAGTTCAACATCGCGGATTCGGGCTTTGGCCTTCGCGGCCCGCGCGTGTGGAACGACCGCGCGGGCGAGGTCGGCCGCACGCTCTCGATCGGGGAGTTCGACATTCCCCGCATCTTCGGGGAGGAGGGCGTTTCAATCCTGCACATCTCGGGACTCATCGCCGCGCTCTCGCCCGAAACGGGCGAATTCTGCGCCGCGCTCGCCGGGGCCGCCAGGGAATACGGCACCGTCGTGAGCTTCGATCTCAACTATCGCGCCTCGTTCTGGAAGGGGCGCGAGGCGGAGCTCCGCCGCATTTTCGACGGCATCGCCTCCCTCGCGGACGTGCTCGTGGGCAACGAGGAGGATTTCCAGCTCGCGCTCGATCTTTCCGGCCCCGAGGCGGGCGGGGAGGGCCTCGGCGCGAAGATCGAAGGCTTCAAGGGCATGATCGCCGAGGCGAAGAAGCAATATCCGAACGCCAAATACTTCGCGACGACGCTTCGCGAGGTGAAATCCGCAAACGAGCATCTCTGGGGCGCGCTGCTGCACGCGGACGGCCGGTGGTTCGTCGAGGACGCGCGGGAAATACCGGTGCTCGACCGCATCGGCGGCGGGGACGGCTTCACGGGCGGGCTGCTCTACGGCGTCTATCGCGGCTGGGAGCCCGAAAAATGCCTGCAGTTCGGCTGGGCGTGCGGCGCGCTGGCGGTGACGGAGCTCGCGGACTACGCGACTCCCGCCGACGAGGAACAGGTCTGGAGCATCCATAAAGGCAACGCGAGGGTTAAAAGATAGGAGAAGTTCTATGAAAAAAGCGGACATCGGCATCGTCGGCCTCGCCGTCATGGGCGAAAACCTCGCCATGAACATGGAGTCGAAGGGCTTCACCGTCGCGGTCTACAACCGTACCGTCGAGAAGGCGGAGCGTTTCATTGAAGGCCGCGCGAAGGGGAAAAACGTCGTGGGCTGCCATACGCTCGAGGAACTGCGCGACGCGCTCGAGAAGCCGCGCAAGGTCATGCTCATGGTCAAGGCCGGGCAGCCCGTGGACGATTACATCGAAGCGCTGCTCGGGGTGCTCGAGCCGGGCGACGTCGTCATCGACGGCGGCAACAGCCATTTCCCGGATACCATACGCCGCGCGAAGTATGTCGAGGGCAAGGGGCTTCTCTACGTCGGCACGGGCGTGTCCGGCGGCGAGGAGGGCGCGCTCAAGGGGCCCTCGATGATGCCGGGCGGCTCTCCGGCGGCGTGGCCCATCGTGAAGCCAATCTTCCAGGCCATCTGCGCCAAAGTGGAGGACGGCTCCCCCTGCTGCGACTGGGTGGGCGAGAACGGCGCGGGCCATTTCGTCAAGATGGTGCACAACGGCATAGAATACGGCGACATGCAGCTCATCTGCGAGGCGTACCAGCTCATGCGCGATCTTCTCGGCATGAGCGCCCCCGAGATGAGCGCGGTGTTCGCCGAATGGAACAAAGGCGAGCTGGACAGCTATCTCATCGAGATCACGCGGGACATACTCGCCTATCGGGACGAGGACGGTTCCCCCATCGTCGACAAGATACTCGACACGGCGGGGCAGAAGGGCACGGGCAAGTGGACGGGCATCGCCGCGCTCGACGAGGGCGTGCCGCTCACGCTCATCGGCGAGGCCGTGTTCGCGCGCTGCCTGAGCGCCATGAAGGAGGAGCGGCTCGAGGCCGCGGCCGCCTTCGGCAAGGAAAAGCCCGCGTTCGCGGGCGACAAAGCCGCCTTTATCGAGGACATCCGAAAGGCGCTCTACGCCTCGAAGATGATCTCCTACGCGCAGGGCTACACGCTCATGCGCGCGGCGGCGAAAACCTACGGCTGGAAGCTCAATTACGGCGGCATTGCGCTGATGTGGCGCGGCGGCTGCATCATACGCAGCGTGTTCCTCGGCAAAATCAAGGAGGCGTTCGACAGGAATCCGGAGCTTTCGAACCTGCTGCTCGACCCGTATTTTTCAGAAGCCATACGGGGGTTGATCCCCGCGTGGCGGCGCGTGGCCGCGGCGGCGGCCACGCACGGCGTGCCCGCGCCCGCGTTCGCTTCGGCGCTCTCGTATTTCGACGGCTATACCTCGGCGAAGCTCCCGGCAAATCTCCTTCAGGCGCAGCGCGATTACTTCGGCGCGCACACCTACGAGCGGCTCGACGCGCCGCGCGGCACATACTTCCACACGAACTGGACGGGCGAGGGCGGGGACACCGCCGCCTCGACCTACACGGCCTGAAAAGGGAGGCGCTTGTATGGAGCTTTGCCTTCGCGCCAAAGACGAACAGGGGCTTTCCGACGACGCGCTCCGCGCGGGGCTCGAAGGGCTCCTCGCGGCGCACCCCGCGAAAAAGGTGCTGATCGTCCCGCCGGACTACACGCGCTATCACAGCAAGGCGGGGTTCATCACGAACGTCTGCTATCATCACTACGCCGCTCAAGGCGCGCAGGTGGATATCCTGCCCGCCCTGGGCACGCACGTGCCCGTGACGGAGAGCGAGGCCGCGGACATGTTCGGCGATATCCCGTACGCCCGCTTCCTGCGCCATAACTGGCGCGCGGACGTCGTGAAGCTCGGCGAGGTGCCGGGGGAGTATCTCGGGCAGATCACCGAAGGGCTCTGGAAGGAGCCCATATCGGTCGAGATCAACCGCCGCGTCATGGATGAAAGCTACGACCTCATACTCTCGCCGGGGCAGGTCGTGCCGCACGAGGTCATCGGCATGGCAAACCAGGCCAAGAACCTCTTCGTCGGCGTCGGCGGGGCGGAAATGATCAACGCTTCGCACATGGTCGGCGCGATTTACGGTATGGAGCGCATGATGGGGCGCGACCATACGCCCGTGCGCAAAATATTCGACTACGCGCTCGGACGCTTCCTCAAAGACCGGCCGATCCTGTTCCTGCTGACCGTCACGACCGCGCCGGGCGGGAACATCCGCACGCACGGCCTGTTCTGCGGCGGCGGGCGGGACGCGCTCGAAGCCGCGATCGCCCTCTCGCAGCAAAAGAACATCGACTTCGTAGAACGCGGCCTGAAGAAATGCGTCGTCTACCTTGATCCCAGGGAGTTCAAAAGCACCTGGCTCGGCAACAAGGCGGTCTACCGCACGCGCATGGCCATCGCCGACGGCGGGGAGCTCGTGATACTCGCGCCCGGCGTCGCGCGCTTCGGCGAGGATGAGGCTGTGGACGCGCTCATCCGCAAGTACGGTTACTGCGGCAGGAAAAAGGTGCTCGAGCTGTTCCGATCGCCCGCGTGCGAAGACCTCCGCGCCAACATGGGCGCGGCGGCGCACCTGATCCACGGCTCGTCGGACGGGCGCTTTTCCATCACCTACGCCGTGAAGAACATCTCCCGCGCCGAGATCGAGGGCGTGCATTTCAAGAGCGCGGACTGCGGCGAACTGATGCGCCGCTACGACCCGGAGAAGCTCGCATACGGTTATAACACGCTGCCGGACGGGGAGGAGATCTACTTCATACCGAACCCCGCGCTCGGGCTGTGGATCGACCGCGGGCGGTTCGAGGGAGGCGTAGAATGACGCCCGTCTTCGACGAAAGCTTCCTGCTCGGCAACGACGCCGCGCGCGCTTTGTACGCGCGCGCTTCGCGCATCCCGATTTTCGATTACCACAACCACCTCAACGCGAAGGACATACTTGACAACGCGCCGTTTTATGACCTCGCCGCGCTCTTTCTCGGCGACGACCATTACAAATGGCGGCTTACGCGCGCGAACGGCGCGCCGGAACGGTTCGTTTCCGGCGACGCGAGCGGTTATGAAAAGTTCCTCGCTTACGCGAGCGCGCTGCCCTTGGCCGCGGGGAGCCCGCTCCCGGTCTGGAACCGGCTCGAGCTCAAGCGCTATTTCGGCATAGACGCGCCGCTCTCGGGCGAGAGCGCGAAGGCCATCTGGGATCAGGCGCGGGAGATGATGCGCGGGGGCGGCTTTACGCCGCGCGCGCTTCTCGCGCGTTCGAACGTCAAGGCGCTCGTCACGACGGACGATCCCGCGGACGACCTTTCGTACCACGCGAGGCTCGCGAAGGACGCCTCCTTCCCCGTCAAGGTTCTGCCGGGCTTCCGGCCCGAGCGGGCGGGGGAGGTCTGGCGCGGCGCGGACTGGCGAAAGTATATCCAAACGCTCTCGGAGGCGGCGAACGTCGAGATCAAGGATTACCCCTCCCTGCTCGGCGCGCTCGAAAAACGCATGGCCGCTTTCGCGGCGCTCGGCTGCGTCTGCGGCGATTATAGCATGGAGCGCGTGCCGTTCGCCCGCGCGACGGAGGCGCAGCTCGACGCGATCTTTAAGAAAGCGCTCGCGGCTGAGCCGGTTTCGCAGGATGAAGCCGATCAATACCTCACGGAGCTTCTGCTTTGGCTCGCGTCGAGTTTTGCCAAACGCGGCTGGGTCATGGAACTGCACATCGGCCCCGTGCGCGCGCGAAACAGCCGCATGACGGCGCTCGTCGGGCGCGACGCGGGCTTCGACGCCATGGCGGATCATACCCTCATGCGCGATCTCGGCGGCTTTCTCGACGCGCTGTGCGAAGGGGATAAGCTTCCCAAAACCATCCTCTTCAACCTCAACCCGAAGGACGGCGCGGCCTTCGCGGCGCTGGCGGCGACGTTCCAGGATGAATCCTTCCCCTCGAAAATGCAGTACGGCCCCGCGTGGTGGATGAACGACCACCGCGACGGCATCCGCGCGCAGCTTTCGGCGCTGGGGCAGCAGGGTTTGCTCGGGCGCTTCATCGGCATGGCTTCGGACAGCAGGAGCTACCTCGCCTTCGCGCGGCACGAGTATTTCCGGCGCGCGCTGTGCGACCTTCTGGGCGAGTGGATCGAGCGCGGGGAATACCCCTACGGCGAGCAGGAACAGCACAGGCTCGTCGCGGGCGTCTGTTTTGACAACGCGGCGGCTTATTTCGGGTTGAAATAATCGCCGGAAAGTATGCGGGAGGGCGGTCATGAGCCGCCCTCCATCGTTATTTGCGCAAAACGATCATAGGAAAACAGCCGCTCCATCCCGTTCTATGCCCGCGAAGGCGCGGGCGGTTCCTCCGCTCGCATCGCGCGGTTGCGGCGATGCGGATGCGCGTGCTATACTCAGGCATTCATATGCGGGGGGATTGGCCATGATCAACATTCTTCTTAGCTTCTGGAACTTCGCGGACCCGCTGCTGATGCCCGAGTTGAGCCGCTGCATCAAGGCTTCGGACAAGGTGGCCATGATTTCGTTTGCCCATCGTCCGAGCGCCGACAAAGCCGCATACGATGAGAAATACGGGTACGGGGGCAAGCAATTCGTCTATCCCGCGCTCGAGTTCATGAAGTACGGCATCGCGCGGGAAGCCGTCTCGCTGGTGCACTACTTCGACGATCCGCGTCCCGCCATGAAACGGAAAATCAGGGAAGCGGATATCCTGATGTTCACGGGCGGTATGCCCGATCAGGTGGTGCCGCGGCTCAAGGAGAAAGGCATCTATGAGGATGTGCTTTCGTTCGACAAAGTCGTCATGGGGTACAGCGCGGGCGCGATCGTTCAGCTTGCGCGGAATTTTCTCTCGCCGGACGACGATTATCCGGAACTGGCATATATGGACGGACTCTCCCTGATCCCGGACGATTTTTATATAGAGGTTCATTACGACCATTCGGACGCGTGGGAAAAGCTGCTCCGGGATATTCGGGAGCGCGAGAGCAAAAGCGTTTATGCGATCGGCAACGAAGGGGCGATTGTGGTCGACGCCGCGCGCAACGTTCGTTTGCTGGGGGATGTCTCCGTCTTTGGCGATACGCCGCGCGGGCGCGGCGCGTGAGAGCGATGATGAGCACGGCAATGCGGGCGGCTGAAAAATCAGCCGCCCGCCGCATGGATGAACCTTAGTAGGTCGGATACCAGAGATCGACCGGGATGCCCGCCGCGATGGCGTCCTTGATATACTGGAGCGGCTCGGGATCGCCGTCGTCATAGGAGATCTCGGTCAGGTCCGGATCGACCGCGTCCTTCATGGAGATCTCGTTGCTTCGGAAGCCGTCGCCGTTGGGCGTGAACAGGTCGATGTCGGGGACGGTCATGGTCGTGCCGTCCTCGTAAACGACGAGGACCTCATAGGTTTCCGCATAGGGACGGATGAAGAAGTTGAACACATAAAGCCCGCCCTTGCCGGACCCCCACACGGTCACGGCGCTGCCGTCCTCGTTGATCAGGTTGGGGATCATGCTGGGGTACGCCTTGGGATCGGCGCCGGTCTCGTAGAGATAGAACTCCACGATGCCCTTGCCGGTCTTGTTCTTGATCTCGAGGCCGAGTATCTCGTAGCCGGGATAGAAGTTGTCCGAGGTCTTGCCCACGGCCCTGACGGCGTCGAGCAGTACGATGTCCTCCGCTTCGGAAGGCTCCTGCTCCCAGGTGGAAGGGTCTACGCCGTCCTTGAGAGAAAGCTTGTCGTAATCGGCGATGGTGAGGCCCGCCCAGGTGGCGTTCGTGCCGTCCGCGAATTCGACGTAGAGGTCGTAGGCCGCGGCCTGCGGGCGCAGTATGTAGGCGAACATCTCATAGTGCGTCTCGTCGGGATCGTTGTCCTTGTCGATCCACTCGGCGGGGCAGATGCTGTTGCCCTTCTCGGCGGCTCCCGCAGGATACAGGTAGAGCCCGGTGATGGTCACGCCGGTCTTGTTCTTGAAGTCGAGCGAGTAGGGAACATAGGTGACCTCCACGACAGGCGGCTCGGTTGCGGCCGGCTCCTCCGTGGGCGCGACGGTTTCGACGGGCGCTTCCGTGGCGGGCGGCGGAGTCGGCTGCTGATCGGTGTTCACGGGCTCCTGCGTCTTGCAGCCGACGATGGCAAGCATCATCAGCAGAGTCAAGAGCATTGCCAAAAGCTTTTTCATACTGGTTCCTCCTGTAAGATTTATGTTCGTCCCCGCGCATTGGCGGGTGTGGGACCGTTTAAATCCCCCGCGGGCCTGTGATGACGCCGTCCTCGCCGACGGCGAGCCGGACCGCCTCGCGCATCGAGGCGCTCAGCGTGGGCAGTTCCCGGTTTTCCGTGCACAGCACGTTGGGCACGTGCTTCTGCACCGCGGCGATGACCTCCGCGCTCGGGCGCTCCTTCTTGGTTGAGGTGTCGTTTTGGCAGGAGACGACGGCGTAGGAGGGCGCGAGGCTTTTGACGAGCTTCTCCGTCATGGATTTTCCGTCGCCGTGGTGCGGCAGCTTGAGTATGTCGCAGCGCTCCTGCCCGCTTCCCTCCCAGTAATCGGCGTAGGAATCGCCCGTGAGCAGCATGCTCCTGCCCGCGTATTCGAGCCGGACGATCAGGCTCGAACAGTTGCGCTCCTTGGATACGGCGTAGAGCTCGCCGCGCGGCGGGCTCTTGCCCAGATACAGCGCGTCGAAAGCCTCTTTCTGGCGGAGCGCCAGCGCGTCGTCCGGGCGATATACGGTGAGTTTGAGCCTCTGTGTCAACGCCTCGGCGCCGTTTTTCGCCTCAACGCAGGCCGATCCCTTTTCACGGGCGATGTCCACGATGTCGCGGAACAGGTTGAGCGCGTCGCACATGCCGATGATCGTCTTTTCGTCGCTCTCCGGCGCGAACACCCACTTCGCTCCCTCCGGCGGCAGGTACAGCGCCATGAGCCGCCCGACCGGGAAATGGTGCAGCAGCGCGGGCGCGCCGCCGATGTGGTCGAAATGCAGGTGCGTGAGCACCATCAGGTCGATGCGGCCGATCCCCTCGCGCATCAGGTAGTTGAGCGCGTGCCGCCGCTTCGAGCCCGGAACGAACTCGATGTGCGGGCGGCCGCAGTCCACGAGCATCACATAGTCCGCCTCGCCGGGCCCTGTTTCCCGGATGAGGATCGCGTCTCCGTCGCCGACGTTGATAAAGTCGAGTTTGAGCATATGTTTCGGGCGATCACTTCGCCCCGGCCTCCGCACTCAGGGTTCTTCGGAACATCAAAAGCGAAAAAACCGCGCCGCTTACGAGCCCGCTCGGCACGAGCATCAGGTAGAAGTACAGGAAGATGCGAAAATCCCCGCTCCCCGCGAGGAACGCCATCGCCATGAGCGCGGCCACGGCGTACAGGGCGAGCCAGATATACGCCGCCGGCAGCATGCGCTTGTTTTTGATGAAAAACCACGGCGCGCAGCACACGAGGCTTCCCGCGAGGCCGGGTACGAGGCTCTCGAAGATGTTGCGAACAGCTACGGAGCTTTGGGCGAACGCCTTCTCGAGCACGTCGATCAGGAAAAAGTATGAAACGCCGTACGCGATGAGGAAAACGAGGCTCAGGCAGAAGGAATAGAGCAAAAACGCGCTCTTGGGCTTCCCCTCCGGCGTCAGGAACAGGGCCGCCCAGAAGCGGTCGAGCTTGTGCCTCAGCGTGTTTTCATCTCTAACGGCCATAGCGCTCCTTATGTCCCGCGGCGCGCGCTGCGCGCGGAAACAACTTAAATTTCCGGGGATATCAAGGGGCCGCAGCCTCTTGATTTTCATTCCGGCTTCGGCGATTGATTCGCCGAAACGGATGAAAGCCGCAGGCTTTCATACTTTGCATGCTTTGCTGGCCATCGCGCAGCGATAAGCAAAGCATGTAATCTCGCGCCGACGGCAACGCCGTCGGCGCGGCAGCCAAACGCCTATTTCGTAGGCGCGAGGCTCCTCCAATAGATCCAGTACGCCTTCACGTTGGGGTAGATGCCGTAGATCTCCTCGAAGTCGGGGCTCTTGAGGTTGACCTCCTCCTTGGTGATGGCCGTCGCCGTGAAATCGAAGTCGTCGCGTATGCTCCACTTGCCCGTGGCGTCGAACGCGGCGAGGCAGCCGCTCTGCCCGTCGGCCCCGCCCAGCTCGAAGAGTATGAACAGCCTCGCGCCCGCCGGGTTGTCGCAGCCGTTGATGACGTAGAGGTATTCGCACGCGAGGAACGCGGTGTAAGGTTCGAGGCCGGTCACCCACGCGATGGTGAGACCGTTGTGGATGTTGTCGAGCTTGCCGCCCGAGCACAGGCCGAGCGTGGGCCCGTTGAGGCTTTCGTCCACCGCCGCGACGACCTGGTCGCCGTCGTCCAATTCGGTGCTGACCATCTGCGTGAAGCGCCATAGAAGCTCGACGCCGCCGTTGTTCTCGGGGAACTCCATAATGCCGGGCGAGTTGTTGAGGTGATCCATGTAGGTGAATTCGAGCGGCTCGCCGTACTGCGCCTCATACTGCGCGCTCATCGCGTTCCCGTCGACGATGAGCTGCGCCCAGAGCGCCGCGTAGGAGGGCGAGGTGATGTCCTTGGTGTAAATGGTCCAATACTGCGTGTTCTTGCCGGATGCGTCCACGTACGACTCGGTCTGCGTGTTGTAGCCCTGCACGATGTCCCACCAGCTCTTGATGGGGCAGCCGTCGGGGAACGCCTCGGTGTTGTAGTACCACGGGCTGTAGGAGGCGTACACCGGCATGCCGTACTTGAGCAGAGACTCGTCTATGTGCTCGCACACGGCCGTGGGATAGAACACGTCGAGGTAATCGTACTGCACGAGCTCGTAGTAGATCTCGCCGCTGTTGTCCTTGACCTGGAGCACGTCGGCGTTGATGTTGCCGGTGTCGTGCTCGGTTTCGATGCGGTCCGCCACCGTGTCCGTTTCGGATTCGATGTACTCGACCTTGTCGGCGAGATCGGGGAAGGCCTTCACGAACTTTTTGACCGCGGTGTGCGCGGTGGCCGTGGTCGAGTAGACGGTGATCTTGCCCTTTTCGAGCTTGGCGAGCTCGTAGAGCTCCTCCATGGTCATGTTGTTGTAGTCGGGCGCGTCGGGGGCCTGCGTGTCGGCGACGGCGTTCCCCTGCGTAACCTCGGGGGTGTTCCCCGAACCGGCGTCGGTGGCTCCGGCCGGCGGCTTGCCGCAGGCGGCGCACAGCGCGAAGAGCAGCACGAGCAGCAGGGCAAGGTACTTCCTGACTTTCATGTTCGCGTTTTCCTCCTTTTTCATGATGGGGCTCCCCGCCGGCGCGGGGATGCGTCACGCCTGATGGGACGCCGCGGCGTATTTGATCAGGCGGCCGGTGGCTTTGTTGTAGACGTTCATCCGCTCGGGATGAAGTACCGCGTACACCTTCTGGTTCATCTCGTATTCGGCGAGGCCGAGCTGTATGGCGAGGAATTCGGACTTTCCCACGGTCAGCGTGATCAGCGTTTCGCTGCCCGCGGGCTGGCTCGCGTACACGCTCGCCTCGACGGCGCAGGGATGGGGGCTGTACTGCTTCGAGAGCTCGATCATCTCGGGGCGGACGCCGAGCACGCAGTCGAACGCCTCGTTTACGGGGCACTCCTCGCCCTGTTTCATGTCGGCCCTGGGGAAGCCGTATTCGCCAAGCTCGCTCGTCACGCGCAGCGTTTCCCCGTCGAACACCGCGCGCCCCTGTATGAAGTTGATGCGCGGGTTGCCTATGAAGTCCGCGGCGTCGAGGTCCACGGGGTTCGTGTAGATGCCCAGCGGCGTGTCGACCTGCGAAATGACGCCCTCCTTGAACAGGGCGATCTTCGTGCTCATGGTCAGCGCCTCGACCTGGTCGTGCGTGACGTAGATGATCGTGGTGCCGGTCTCCCTGTGCAGGCGCTTCAACTCCGCGCGCATGTCGATGCGAAGCCGCGCGTCGAGGTTGGAGAGCGGCTCGTCGAGCAAAAGGAGCTTCGGGCTCGTGGCGATGGCGCGCGCGATGGCCACGCGCTGCTGCTGGCCGCCGGAAAGCTCGTTGGGGTAGCGGTCGCGGTATTCCTCGATGCGCATCACGCGAAGCGCGCCGAGCACCTTTTCCTCGACCTCGTGGCGCGGCAGCTTCTTGATCTTGAGCCCGAAGGCCACGTTCTCGAAGGCCGTCATGTGCGGCCAGAGCGCGTAGCTCTGGAACACGAGGTTGAGCCCGCGCTTGCTGGGCATCTCGAAGAACGCGGCGTCGGCGTCGATCATGGTTTTGCCGTCCATGAACATCCTGCCGTTCTGCGGCTTCTCCAGGCCGGAAATCACGCGCAGCGTCGTCGTCTTTCCGCAGCCGGAGGGGCCCAGCAGCGTCATGAAATCCCCGTCGTCGATGGTGAGGCTGATGTCGCGGAGCACGTGGTTGTCCCCGTAAAATTTATCGATATGCTCCAATACGATCTTGCTCATGGATGATTCTTCCTCCCTCGTTAGTGTGAGTATCGTTCCATCAACCCCAGCTCTTGCTGATGTCCGCGCCGAAGAAGTTCGCCACGCGGTAGCAGATGAGGATGAACAGCAGTATGATGATGGCGATGGCGTCGGCGCACTGCGGCATGACGCTCTTGGAATATTCGAAGGCGAGGAAAGAGAGCGTGTAGTTCGAGGGCGTCATGAGTATGGCGATCAGGTCCAACTCCTTGGCGATGCTGATGAACACCAGCATGAAGCCCGATATGAAGCCGTTTTTCGCGAGCGGGATCACGATGCTGCCGATCCTTCGCCAGAAGTTCGCGCCGGAAATGTCGGCCGCTTCCTCGAGCTCGACGCTGATCTGCATCATGTTGGCCGAGCCGCTCCGGCTCGCGAACGGAAAATGCTTGACGATGGACACGAGCAGTATCAGCATGAACGTGCCGTAAAGCGAGGGGATGACGCCCCCGAGCCGCGGCTGGCTGAACATCGCGAAGTAGATCGCCGAGAACGCGACGCCCGGCATCAGGTAGGGGATGAACACGAGCTGCTCGGTGAGCCTGCCGTACCACTTGCCGCGCCCGCGCGTCGAGATGTAGCCGAGGAACTGCCCGCTGAAGGCCGTGAGTATCGAGGCGATCAGCGAGAGTTTAACCGTGTTGCCGAGCGCGCGCAGGAACTCGCTGTTGCGGAATATGCCGTTGTACGCGTAGCTCTCGAGCGGCGCCTCGTCGAGCGTGCCGATCCACGCGTAGAGCGAAAGGTTCGAGAGCGCGTAGCCCTGCCCGGTGTAGATCTGGAAGCTCTCCATCACGAGCACGAAGGTCGGCATCACCATCGCCGCGAACAGGAAGAGCGCGATGAACACGAGCAGCGGATATTTGGCGTTGCCGATGCGCATCAGGTTGCTGCGCGTGCCCTTGCCGCCTATGGTCGCGTAGGACTTGCGCACGCCCACCATCTTCTGGTTGGCGAAGATCGTGCCGCACGCGAGCAAAATCATCAGTATGCTCATCGCGTAGCCCACGCCCTTGGGGCTGTCGTTGATGAACTCCTTCATGCGCGTGGCCAGCACGTAGTAGCTGATGCGCGTGCCCAGGTTCGCCGCGACGCCGTAAGAGCCTATGGATTTTGATATGGTCATGATCACGGCGGAGAGCACCGCCGGAAAAACGAGAGGGAGCGTGATGCTCCGGAGGATCTGCACCTTGTTCGCGCCCTGTATCTCTCCCATCTCCTCGAGCTCGGAGTTGATGGAGCGCAGCGAGCCCGACACCATGATGTAGGAGAACGCGTAATAATGCATGGTCATCACGCAGATGATCGCGAACGGGCCGTAGGCGATCCAGTCCGGGATCGGTATCCCGAGGCCCGTTAAAAGGCCCAGGCTCCCCGAGGTGCTGTTGCGGAAAACGGCGAGCCAGCTCAGCGCCTTGCACCACGAGGGGATCATATACGGTATGATGATGAGCATGCCGAGCAGCTTCTTGCCGGGGATGTCGGTTCGGACCATCAGCCACGCGAGCACGGAGCCGAGCGGCACGGAGATCGCCGTCACGAACACGCCGATGACCAGCGAGTGGAGCAGCGGCTCCCAGAGTATGGCCGATGTGAGCGGGCTCGCGAGCAGGTATTTCCAATAGAACAGCGTGAAATCGCCGATCTCGGCGCCCGGTATGTTGCGCAGTTCCGCCTTGGCGACGGCGAAGGTGTTGCCGATCATCGTCAGCAGCGGGATCACGATCAGGCAGAACAGCATGATCAGGCTGAAGAACACGATCATGTTGAACGGATTGCCGATCAGGCCGAGGAACCGGTTTTTCAGCCTGACCCACGAGAACGGCTTTTTGAACTTCCCTTTTGGCATCTTATCACTCCTATCGCGTCGTTCCATCCGGCGCGGGGTCACCGCGCGCCGCTTGCATGAAGCTCTTTTTCCCTTTTGAGTATGGTGTACACGTCGTAGATGTCCTCGATCTCATAATCGGGCGCGTAGCCCTGGTAGACGCCGATGTCCTTGATGGGCGTGAGGAAGGAGCCGATCTTGAACACGCGCCCGTAGCCCATCTTGCGCGGGCCCACGACGTCCCGCGAGACGGTGTCGCCGACGAAGGCGCACTCCTCGGGCCTGAGCCTGCCCTGGCAGAGCGCGATTTTGAAGATGCACGGGTGGGGCTTGCGGTAGCCCACGACGCTCGAGAGCGTGACGTCGTCGAAATACTGCCGCACGCCGTATTCCTCGAGCGTGGAGAACACCTGGAACACGCTCGCCGTATTGCTCACCACGGCGACGTACAGGCCGAGCTCCTTGAGGCCCTGAAGCATCTGGGCGGCGCGCCGCCTGAGCGTGCGGTCGAAATAGGTCACCTCCCACATGTGCGCGATCTCCTCGCTGCAGGCGGCGAGCTTTTCGCGGTCGACCTCTATGCCGCGAAAGCCGTAGTCCGGCCAGAGCTGCTCGGGCTTGAGCTCCATGAGCGTGACCTCAGCCTCGGCCTTGTAGGCGAGTATCTGCGGGTAGACCCTCTCCCACAGCTCGGTTTCGCCGTAAGGAACCGCGACGCCGTGCTTTGCCAGGATGCGGTAGAGCCCCTGCGCCGTGCGGCGGAGGTTGTCCTCGCAGGAATACAGATCCTCGAGCGTGCCGCCCATATCGAACATAACGGCTTTGATCAAACGTTTACACTTCCTTTCGGGAGACGGGTTCATATTGCTTTGCTGTGCGCCGGGACGGCATATACATGTGCGGCGATGCGCTTGAAAAAGGGATAAGCTCTCGGGTTTTGTCTGACAAATAACGCAAACGATTGCGTAATTCCTTAATCAAATAAAGTTTAATCGATGGAATACATATTGTCAATTACTATTTGCGCAATGGCCGATATTTGATGAATCCTGCGCGAAAACAAAGCGCCGCGGCAGATTGATTGTATTCCGCTAACGGCTTTAAGACGGCGTCGCGAGGCTTTGCTATGCGCAAAATCTCGCACACGTTTGCGCTTCATTGAAGACAGAATCCGCGCTTAGTAGTCGATTTCCTCGACGAACAGCACGCCCTCATATGATTCGACCAGCGCGAGCGCCTCCGTGTGGGTCAGCGCGGAGGGGAATTTGAGCAGGCAGAACAGGCCGATGCCCTCCTTGTTGTCGGATTTGCTGGTTTCCACGTCGCTCAGATCGATGTTCTTCGCGCGCAAATCTTTCATGAAGGGCTTGAGGTGCTGTATGCTGTCGAATATGATGTACAGGTGCAGTTTGTGCAGGCGTTTGGTATAACGGTTTTCGAATTTGTCGGCGAAGATCATCACGAAGATGAGCACGAAGCAGGTGACGACGGCGCCGAAGTAGAAGCCGATGCCTATGGCAAGCCCCATGCAGGCCGCGACCCAGAGCCCCGCCGCGGTGGTGAGGCCCTTGACCTTGTAATACCGCGTCACCATGATGGTTCCCGCGCCGAGGAAGCCTATGCCGGAGATGACCTGCGCGGGCAGCCTGCCGGGATCGCCCCCGAAGGTCTGGGACATGAACTGGGCGGTCATCATGCTCACCGTGGCGCCGATGCATACGAGCATGTATGTGCGAAGCCCTGCGGGGCGCCTCTTGCGCGTGCGCTCGAGGCCGAGCACGCCGCCGCAGACGACCGCCAGCATAAGCCGCAGCAGTATGGTCCATTCGCTCAGGGCGAGAAGGCCCCAGCTCTCAATGGTGTCTAACATAATTTCTCCTTTCCGGCGGTTAAACGGATCGCTCAGTTGCGGTAGAAGCGGGCGATGTAGTTCTCCACGTCCGCGCGCGAGCCCCTGAAGGGTCCCGGCGTTTCCATTTTGAGGGAAACCAGCGCGGCGGCGCGCAGCAGCGCGCCCGGGATGTCCTCGCGAAGCCGTCCGGCGAGGTAGCCCGCGAAGCACGTGTCCCCGCGCCCCGTGCGGCCGGACAGGTTGCGGGGCTTGAGCGGCTCGGCGTATACGGCCTCGCCGTCGCAGACGAGCACTTGCTCGTTGTGCGTGATCATGACCTCCCGCGCGCCCCACCCGCACAGCGTCCGCGCGGCCTTTTCGCGGTCGGTCAGGCCCGTGAGGATCTCCGCCTCTGCGGCGTCCGTCTTGAGGAAGCGGATGAGCGGGAGATACGCGCGCTTCTCGGCCCAGTCGCGGAATTCCATGGCGCCGTCCGCCCGCCTTTCGCGCAGCATGCACTGCACGTCGAGCGCGACGGCCCCGCGGCGCGCGCAGGCCTCGATCATATCGCCGCCGATATCCCCGCGCACGAGCCCGGCGAGGTGGAAGACGCGCGCCCCGATCCCGGGCAGTTCGTCCGGGCGGTACGGGTCGATGCTCTCGGCGCAGCGGCACGCGCGGCGCTCGCGGTCGGCCGTGAAATAGGTGTTTTCCATCAGCGTGCTCCGGCTCGAGTCGAGCGGGAATACCGTAATGTTCTCCCGCCCCGCGAAAGCCTGTTCGAGATCGAGCGTCGCCGGGTTCCTTTTCGGCAGCACCGCGACGCGGCTTCCCATTGCGGCGGCGGCGTGGCCGGAGAAGAGCACCGCGCCGCCGAAGCCGCGGCTGACGGAGCCGTCGTAATCGGCGTTGGTGTCGAGGCACACCTGCCCGACGATGAGCGTGTCGTAAATCATTCTTCGGCCTCGCCTTCCCGGATGATGTCCGCGAACGTGGGGCACCAGAGCCGGTAGTCCCGCGCCTCGACGGCGGCCTTGAACTCGAAGGAATCTCTTACGCGCCGGTTGAACAGTACCGCCGCGCGCCCCTCGTCGCCGGGGCGGTGGGCGTCCGAGCTGCACAGGCGGCGGAGTTCCGGATGCTCCCTGGCAAGCCGCAGCGCGAGCCCGTTCCTGCTCTCGTGGCGCGGGTTGCAGTTGGCGATCTCGAGGCCGTGCACGCAATCGTAAAACACCTCGTCGCAGTAGCGGTAGGGGTGCGCTTGAACGATCAGCACGCTATCCCCGAATTTTTGGAAGAAGCTTTCGTGGTCCATGCGGCAGACGTACGGGTTCGCGCGGAGCCACGCTTCGTCCACGCCGTAGATCAGATAGTCGCTGTCGTTTTCGGGAAAGCGCAGCTCTATGCCGAATATCACGTCGAAGTCCAGCGCGTCCCCGGCCTTTTTCGCCTCGTTGCAGCCATACATATAGCGCTCGACGCACTTTTGCCAGTCGTCGTGGCAGTCCATCAGCGAGATGTACAAATCGTGCAGATGGTCGGTGACGCATATGCCCGCGTAGCCCAGCGCCTTGTACTTTGCGACGAATTCCGCGGCCTTGACATAGCCGCAGCGGCTCGTTTCCATGGTATGTACATGGATGTCGTATTTATACATGAAGTCGGTCTTTCCTCATTCGTTTGATTTCGCCTGCGCCCCGACGCGCCTGCAGGTGCCGCGCTCGACGAGCGAGGGCATGAGTATCCTGTGGGAATAACCCGAGCTCGCGTCGCCGATCTTTTCGAGCAGCACGTCCACCGCCATGGAAGCCATGGTTTTCTTGGGCTGCTCCACGGTGGTGAGGTTGATCCTGGGCAGGCCGCTGTACATGATGTTGTCGAAGCCGATCAGCGACAGGTCCTCCGGGATGCGTATGCCGGCCTCCTCGGCGGCCTCCATCACGCCGAGCGCGAGCGAGTCCGTCGCGGCGAAGATGGCGCTCTGCCTGAGCGGCTTCTGGAACAGGTGCCGCGCGAGCTGGTAGCCGGTCTGGATGGAGCTGAAGCTGAAGCCGCTGTTGCAGAAGCCCGGCTCCATATTCAGCTCGCGGCAGGCGTCGATGTAGCCTTCGGCGCGAAGCTGGTGCGTCACGCTGTTCTTGCGCCGGCCGAAGTAGAGTATGTCCCTGTGGCCGAGCGCGTGGAGGTATTCCGTACCCATGCGCGTGCCGCGGTAGTTGTCCACGGAAATGTAGCTCTCGGGCAGGTCCCTGAGGTTTTCGCTCATGAATACCGTGGGCACCTTTGAAATGTAGGGCTTGAGGTTCTCGTAGGAGTCGGAGTTGGCGGGCACGAGTATGATGCCGTCCACCTGCCTGCCCACGAGCAGCGTGAACACCTGCCGCTCGAGCTCGAGGTCGTGCGAGGAGTTGCACAGCATGAGGTTGTAGCCCTGCTCGCGCGCGCGGATCTCGATGTGGTAGGCAAGCTCGCTCATGAAGGGGTTATCGATGTTGGCGACGATGAGGCCGATGAGCTTCGTGCGCCGCATGACCATCGAACGGGCGACATAGTTGGTCGTGTATCCCATCTCGCGGCAGATCCGAAGCACGCGCTCGCGGGTTTCCGCGCCGATTTCGGAGCTGCCGGAAAGCGCCCGCGACACGGTCGCGTACGAGACGCCGGCCACCTTGGCGATATCCTTGATCGTGACGTTTTTCATATTTTTGCTGCACGCTCCGATGGGAAAAATAATGCTCCGCAGTCGCAAACGTTTGCGACTTTCAGTAGATATTACACCATCTTCAGGCATTTGTCAATGCGCAAATTCACGCTTATGAGCTGCGGCGGCGCGCCCGCGAAATGTCCAAAACAAGCGGAATATTGTTGACAAACACAAAAGCGCGCATTACAATAACAGTATTCGATCGGCATCGTAAACGTTTGCGAACATTCCTATCACATCCGACCGTGAGGTGGCCCATGATACAGGCGGTTTTGTTCGACATCGGCGGCACGCTGCACACCGTCGCGAATTCCGAGGCGCTCGCGCGCGCGTTCGCGCGGCGGCTCATAGACCGGCTCGCCGTGTACGGCATCGCGATCCCCGCGCCGCCCGATGCGTTCGCACGGCGCCTCCATGAGAACGCGGAGGAGTATAAGCTTTGGAGCGAGGGCACGCTTCGCGAACTGCCCGCGCCGAAAATCTGGAACGAATATTACCTTCGCCAGTATTGCGTGGGCGAGGAGACGCTCGCGCCCATCGCGGAGGAACTGAGCTTCCTCTACGATTACGAGCGCGTGTGCAACAAGCGGCGGCCGCGCCTCGTGGAAACCATGGAGGAATTGCGGCGCATGGGCATGCGCATGGGCATCGTGAGCAACATCATCTCGACCTCGTTCGGGCCGCATATGGTCAACGAATACGGCATCGCGGAGTATATGGAATGCATCGTGATGTCGAGCGTGACCGGCTGCCGCAAGCCCGGGGCGGAGATATTCAACATCGCCATGGAACGGCTCGGCGTCGCGAAGGAGCGGACCGCCTACGTCGGGGACACCATATCGCGCGATGTGCTTGGCGCGCGCAACGCGGGGCTCGCGCTGATGATCCAAATCAAAAATCCCGCCATCGCCCACAGGGATAAGGCCTTCGCCGGCAAGGGGCCGAAGCCCGATTTCCTCATCGACGAGCTGTACGAAATTCCTGCCGTCATCCGGGAATACAACCTCGCCCATCACCATTAAAAGGGAGGACATACGCATGATCGACACCATCTTCTTCGACATCGGCAACACGCTGCGGGTCGTAGTCAGGGACAGGGAATTCTCGGAAGCGGCCGAGGCCGAATTGATGCGCCTGGCGGGCACGAGCGAGGAGCACGACGTTTTCTTCGCCAAGCTCAAGGCCAACTGGGACAGATACCGCAAAGCGGCCAAGGGCGGCGCGCTCGAAGCCTCGGAGATGGAATTGTGGAGCCAGCACCTTTTGCCGGATTACCCGACGGAGCACATCTGCGCCGTCGCGGGCAGGCTCACGCGGCTCTGGCGTGACCACGACGGCAGAAGGGTCGCCCGCCGCGACGTGAAACCCACGCTCGAGGAGCTCGCGCGCCGCGGGTACACGATGGGCATCATCGCCAACACCATCACCGAAACCGAGATACCGGACTGGATGGTCGAGGACGGCGTCGCGCATTATTTCAAGACCGTGATCCTCTCCTCCAAGGTGCGCCTGAGGAAGCCCGACCCCGCCATTTACGACCTCGCCTGCCGCGCCATTGGCAAGCCGCCCGAGAACTGCGCCTACATCGGCGACAATCCCATACGCGACGTAGAGGGCACGCGCGCCGCGGGCTGGGCCATGATGGTCCGCATCGACGAGCCGGACACCATCAAGAACGAGCCGCAGGAGATCACGAGCCGCGCGGATCACACCATAGCCGAGATCTCGGAACTGCTCGGCATCTTCCCGCCGCTGGCGAACCGACGGGGAGGCGTCCATGGAAAAGGGCTTTGACGCCATCTTCTACGACCTGGGCGGCACTCTGCGCCTCGTCGAGCGCGACGCGGAGTTCGAGGCCTCCGCGCGCAGGCGCATCGCCGAACTTTGCGGCGAAACGGGCGACGCGGACGAATTCTGCAAGTTCCTCGACTACCGCTACGAGGGCTACCGCAAATGGTGCTTCGAAACCATGCGCGAGGCCCCGGAGGAGGAGCTTTGGGCCAAATGGCTCGCGCCGGAATACCCGCGCGAACTCATTTTAAACAACGCCGTTGAGCTCACGATCGAATTCCGCAACAAGGACGGGCGGCGCGTGGTCGCCGAAAACGGCGCGCAGTCGATCAAAGACCTCCATGCCAACGGTTATAAGCTCGGCATCATCAGCAACCTCGTGACCTCCCGGGAAATACCGGACTGGCTCGCGCGCGACGGCCTCGCCGAATATTTCGGCGCGGTGCTCCTCTCCTGCGTCGAGGGCATCCGCAAGCCCGACCCGCGCATCAGCGAGAAGGCGTGCGCGCTGCTCGGCGTCGCGCCCGCGCGCTGCGCCTACATCGGCGACAACCTCAAGCGGGATGTCGAAGGCACGCGCCTGGCGGGCTTCGGCATGTTCATACTGTATACCACCCCCGAAAAGCTCGCGAGGGAGAAGATCACCGACGAAAACCGGCCGGACGCGGTCATATTCGATTTCGCGGAGCTTAAGGAACTTTTTCCCAAAGCGCCGAACGTGGCGTGGGATAAAATCAGGAGGGTCTGATGGCGAACAGGGATATCCGCGCGATCTTCCTCGATCTGGGCGGCACGTTTCGCATCGTCACGCCCGACGAGGCGTATACCGACGCGGCGAAGAAGCGGATCGTCGAACTCGTCGGCGCGGACATGGAGCCGCGCGCGTATTACGATTTCATCATGGAGCGCTACGAAGGTTACCGCGGCTGGGCGCTCAAATTCATGTGCGAGGCGCCCGAGGATATGCTCTGGACGCGCTGGCTCGCGCCCGAATACGACCATGCGCGCCTCGAGAAGCACGCAACCGAGCTGACGTACGCGCTCCGGCGCGCCAAGGGCAGACGCGTGGTCGTGCGGGGAGGCGTGGAAACGCTCAAAACGCTCGTCGCGCGCGGCTATAAGCTCGGCGTCGTCAGCGACCTCATCGGCACCGTCGAAATCGACGAATGGCTCGACGGGGAAGGCCTCCGCCCGTATTTCTGCACGGTGCAGCAGAGCTCGGTGACGCTTTTGCGCAAGCCCCATCCCGCGATCTACCTGCTCGCGCTGCGCGAGGCGGGCGTGCGCCCCGAACAGAGCGTTTTTGTGGGCGACAACCTCGAGCGGGACATCATCGGCGCGAAGGCGACGGGCTTCGGCGCGACCATCGCGGTGGATTACCCCGACGCCGCGCCATTGAAGATCACGCCTGAGAATAGGCCGGACGGCATAATCAGAAACTTCGGCGCGCTGCTCGCGGCCTTCCCGGGCGCGCCGGGAATGGACCTTGGCGCCATCGGGCAAAGGAGCGTTTGACATGGACTTTAAGCTTCGCGGAACGGACGCGCTCGCGCGCGCGGTCGAGGCGGCGTACGCCGCCGGCGGCACGGACTATTCCCTCGAGCCGCTCAACCTCGAGGACGCTGCGGGAAATCCCGTGGGCGCGGTGAAGCCGGGCGACGCGGCCATCTTCTGCTGCAGGCGCGGCGAGCGCGAGATCGAGCTGACCGACGCGTTCACCGATCCCGCCTTCGCGGGCTTTTCGCGCGCGAGGATAGACCCGCTCGACTTCGTGATACTCACGATGTACAGCGAAAAGTATACGTACCTGCCCGTCGCCTTCGCGCCCTCGAAGGTCGCGCTTACGCTCGCTCAAACGGTGTCGGCCGCGGGCAAAACGCAGCTCCACCTCGCCGAAAGTGAGAAGTACGCGCATGTGACCTTCTTCTTCAACGGCGGCAACCAGGAGCCCTTCCCCGGCGAAGAGGATGTGCGCGTTCCCTCGCCCAGGGGCGTTCCATTCGACACGGCGCCGGAACTGAGCCTGCCCGGGGTCGCGGACCGGCTGATCGAGGGGATTTCGCGGGGCTTCGATTTCATCGTGGCCAACTTCGCCAACGGCGACGTGATCGGCCACACGGCCAACGAAAGCGCCAAGCTGCGCTGCGCCGAAGCCGTGGACTTCCATCTCGGCCGCGTGCTCGACAAGGCGAAAGCCGAGGGCTACTGCGCGCTCGTCACAGCGGACCACGGCAACCTCGAGGTCATGCGGACGGAGGAGGGCAAGCCCCACGTCGCGCATACGGCGAACCTCGTCGAATGCGCAGCCGTCGCGCCCGATGCGCGGGCGCTCAGAGCGTCCGGCAGGCTTTCGGACGTCGCGCCCACGATCCTCTCTGCGATGAGGCTCGAAAAGCCCGCTGAGATGGCGGGCGAAGCGCTGTTCGCCTTCGACGGCACGCCGAGAAAAACGCTGCTCGTCATACTCGACGGCTGGGGCATAGGCAGTGAGGATGGAACGAACCCCATCCATCTCGCGCATACGCCCAACTGGGATGCGCTCCTGCGCGGCAACCCGCATATTGCCATATCCGCCTCAGGCGAGGCGGTCGGGCTCGAGCCGGGCAAGGCGGGCAACTCCGAGGCCGGGCACATCAACCTCGGCGCGGGACGCGTTGTGCTGCAGGACGACGTGCGCCTCGACGCAGCCGTGAAGGACGGCTCCTTCGCGAACAACCCCGTGTTCCTCGGGGCCATCGACGGCGTGAAGGCGCGGGGCGGCGCGCTGCACCTGATCGCGCTGCTCACGAAAAAATCCTCGCACGGCTCGATCGACTACCCGCTCGCGCTGCTCGGCGTCGCGCGGGAGCGCGGCGTGGAGAGCGTATATGTGCACGTCATATTCGACGGCCGCTCCACGGAGCCGGGCAGCGCGCCGAAGCTTCTTCGCGAATTCGGCGCAATGATGGAAGGGAAGGGCTGCGGCCTCGTCGTTTCCGGCGTGGGGCGCGGCGTCGCGCTCGACCGGGACGGGAACTGGCCCAAGGTGAAGCGCGCGTACGACTCGCTCGCCTCGGGCATCGGCGCGCGTTACCGCGAATGAGGGGTTGACACGCGCGCGTCCGCTTACTATAATATATGTATACTGCAAACGTTTGCGCTTCGTCATGTCGCGGAGGCTTCGATGAGGGATTACACCGGTTTTATCAGGGAATATGCAAGCGGCGCGCCGCGTTTGGATTGCGCGCGCCGGGGCGTTTATCCCGGGAGCGTCAACGCGCTCGAGGGCGGCGTCGTATTTATGGCGGACGAGGGGGAAGAGGACGTGCTCGTCTGCACGCACCCCGGCCTGTTCGCCGGGCAGGAGAGGGGCGGCCTGACCGTGGCGCCCCTGAACCACGGCAGCGCCGACGTTCTGCGAAGGCTTTTTCCCTTCGCGAAGCCCGCGCCCGTGCTCTCGCGCGACGCCACCTGCGGCGTGGGGGACCGCCTGGGCATCGCCTCGCCCGGACACATCCGCGCGTTCGAAGCCTCGGACGTTTCCCCGGTGCTCGCGCAGCAGTCCATGCGGGAACTCAAGCTTACGAACCGCAGTTTCGCGGACGTCATAGACGCGGCGACGTTCTCCGTCTTCCGCGCGGGCTACAGGGGAGGCTTCGGCGCGGACGGCGACCACCTCAAGACCCCCGAAGACATTTTCCTGGCTCTTGAAACCGGTTGCAGCATGATCACGCTCGATTGCAGCGACCACATCCGCAGGGAAGCGCCGGACGCGCGGGGCATCTACGGCGGCGCGATCGCGTTCGCCAAGCGCATATACGACGAGTTCTTCGCCGCGGGCGGATACGCGGCCGAACTCGAGATCTCCATCGACGAAACGGACGCCCCGACCTCGCCCGAGCAGCACCGCTTCATCGCGCGGGAGCTGCTCTCGCGCGGCGTGAAGTTCGCGACGCTCGCGCCCCGCTTCTGCGGCGAGTTCCAGAAGGGCATCGATTACATAGGCGGCCTCGCGCAGTTCGAGCGGGAGATCGAAATCCACGCCGGGATCGCGCGCGAGCACGGCTACAAGCTCTCCATCCACTCCGGCTCGGATAAGTTCTCCGTCTTCCCGATCATCGCCAAACACGTCCAAGGCCGCTTCCACCTCAAGACCGCGGGCACGAGCTGGCTCGAGGCGATGCGGGTCGTCGCCGAAACCGACCCCGCGCTCTACCGCGCCTGCCACGCGAAGGCGCTCGCGAGCTTCGGCGAGGCGAAACAGTATTATCATGTCACGACGAACCTCGGCAATGTGCCGCCGCTTGAGACACTCTCGGACGGCGCGCTCCCCGCGCTTTTCGAAAATCCCGACGCGCGTCAGCTCATCCACATCACCTACGGCTTCATACTGGGCGACGGGACGCTCAGGGCGAGGCTCTACGCGCTTTGGCGGCGCGAGAGACGGGCGTATTCCGACACGCTGTTCGCCCACATAGGCCGCCACCTCGCGCTCATCGCGGGAAAACCCCTCCGGGGCTGATGATAAACCCAAGCGTATTCCATCCAAATTCAACGAGAAAGAGGTAACAGCATGGCTAAGAAGATGCGCGGCGTGACGCTTCACGCGACCTGGGCCCCCAAACCCGGCTTCAAGCTGGGCGCGAAGGACATCGACCGTGTGCAGACCTACCTGGGCAGCCAGGTTTGGAAGGACCCCTACATCACCATAGACGAGTACGACATCCCCGAGCCCGGCCCCGGACAGGTGCTCATCAAGGTCAAGGCCTGCGGCATCTGCGGCAGCGACGTGCACATGGCCCAGGCCAAGGACGACGGCTACATTTTCTATCCCGGCCTGACGGGCTTCCCCTGCATACTCGGCCACGAGCTTTCGGGCGTCGTCGTCAAGTCCGGCCCGGGCGCCAAGGACAAGGTCACCAACAGGCCCTTCGTGGGCGGCGAGCTGGTCTGCGCCGAGGAAATGCTCTGGTGCGGCTCCTGCAAGCCCTGCGCCGACGGCTATCCCAACCATTGCGAGCGCCTCGACGAGATCGGCTTCAACGTCAACGGCGCGTTCAGCGAGTACATCGTTTTGCCCGACCGCTGTCTGTGGAGCCTTGAGCCCCTTCGCCGCGCATATCGGGATGAGAAGGACATCTTCCTCGCCGGCTCGCTCGTCGAGCCCTGCTCGGTCGCCTACAACGCGGTCATTGCGCGCGGCGGCGGCGTCCGCCCGGGCGACAACGTGGTCATCTGCGGCACGGGCCCGGTCGGCCTCGCCGCGTGCCGCGAGCTCAAGCGCATGGGCGGCGCGATCGTGATCGTATCCGAGCCGCAGCCCGAGCGCGCGGAGCTCGCCAGGAAGATGGGCGCGGATTACGTCATCGACCCGAGCAAGTCCGACTTCACCGCGGAAGTGCTCCGCCTGACCGACGGCATGGGCGCGAGCCTTTACCTCGAGGCGACGGGCCTCCCGACCGTCGTATACCCGGGCATCGAGCAGTGCATCTGGGAAGGCCGCACGCTCAACGCCACCATCGTGGTCGTCGCGCGCGCCGAGGCGAAGATGCCCGTCACGGGCGAAGTGCTGCAGGTGCGCCGCGCGCAGATCGTCGGCGCGCAGGGCCACTCGGGCGAGGGCACGTTCCCGCGCGTGATCAACAGCATGGCCTCGGGCATGGATATGCTGCCCATGATCACCAAGAAGATCACGCTCGACGAGGTGCCGGAGAACATCATCGCGCTGCAGACCGACCGCAAGAACATGAAGATCACCTGCGTGATGGACGACTGACGGGGAGGCGGACATGGCATATAAGAATTACCTCACCACGGAATACCCGAACATCTTCTTCGAGGACAGCAAGGTCGGCCGCCTCAAGAAGCGCCTCTGGGACGCCTCGGAAGAGGAGATACAGGCCATACTCGACGATTACGGCATCGGCTCGCCCTGCGAATTGGGCGTCGCGGGCACGTACATCCAGAACACGCCGCGCGCGCACCTCATCGAGAAGCGCAGGAAGAACGACATCGTGCTCGTCCCCATCGGCAGCACGGAAAACCACGGCGCGCAGAACTGCTCGGGGCTCGACACGTTCATGGTGCAGTTCATCTGCGAGGCCGTGCGCCGCAAGACCAGGGCGCTCGGGCACGAGGTCGCCCTCGCGTTCCCGCCCATCAACTACGGCGGCCATCCCTACCACCACATCGGCATGCCCGGCACGGTGATGATCTCAGAAACCACCATCATCAACACGCTGGCCGACGTCATGGCGGGGCTGTGGGACGACGGCTTTCGCAAGATCATACTCGTCAACAACCACGGGCAGGACTGGATGCTCGAGAGCGCGATTCAGGAGTTCTTCAAGCGCTACCAACTCCCCGCGTTCGCGTGCGTGGTCGAGTGGCACCGCGCGGTGCGCGAGTTCTTCTATCCCCTGGGCGACGAGCGCCCCGATTTCGTGACAACGCCTTTCGTCCACGCGGACGAGTCCGAAACGAGCGCGGCGCTGCTGATGTTCCCGGAGATGGTCGATATGTCCGTTTGCGTCGACGCGACGCCCGTGAACTTCGGCTTTTTGCAGGACGGCTTCTTCGACGGCTCGGTCGACTCCTTCCACAGGCCCAACCGCTGGCAGGAGATGGAAGGCAACGCGTGGATCGAGCGCTTCGGCACGCCCGAGGGCGTCGTGGGCAAGCCGACCCGCGCCGACCCGCGCCGCGTTAAGCGCGCCGTCGCCGCCATCTGCGAATACCTCACGCTCATGTGCGAGGACATCATCACGGCCTACCCCGCGGGCAAGGTGCCCGATCCCTCGAAGTTCTCCTTCCGCCCGAAGGAGGAGATCGAAGCCTGCCTGAAAGAGCCTCTAAGCGAGGGCTGGAAGAGCATACACGAGCTTCCCAGGCGCGGCATCTTCATCGACTGACGGTTGGGCAATTGACAATTGACAATTGACAATTGACAATCAAAGAACGATTTTGAGGGGACGGTTTGTTTGCGGTTTACCGTCCCCCGCCCTTTCCTGAGGAAACATCATGAACATCCTCTCCCAAACCGTTCCCCTCCAGTTCGACACGGTATTTTCGCCGTATCCGGCCTCCGGCTGGCGCGCGGCGTTCGCCGACGTCGCCGCCAAAGGGCTCGCCGGCGTGGAGCTCGCCGTCGCGTATCCGGAACTCGCGGACGCGGCGGATGTGCTCGCCGAGGCGCAAAGGCATAATCTTGCGATCACGACGCTCTCGACCGGGCAGATCTACGCTCTGGAGGGGCTGTTCCTCGCCTCGCCGGATTTGCGGGTGCGTTTGCGCGCGGCGCAGATCGTGCGCGGGCACATCGCGCTTTCGGCGAAGCTCGGCCGTCCGAACGTGACCATAGGCCTGATTCGCGGCAAGCTCGAGCCGGGCGGGAAGGAAGCCCTCGAAGCGCGCCTCGCCGAGGCCCTCGCGCCGCTTGTAAAGCACGCGGGGGAGGAGGGCGTCATGTTGCAGATCGAGGCCATCAGCCGGGACGAAACCTCGCTGCTCAACAGCACCGCGGAATGCCTCGCCTTTCTCGAGCGCATGGGGAACCCGGAGGCGCTCGGCCTTCTTTTCGACACCTATCACGCGAACATAGAGGACGGGGACATGCCCGCCGCCGTCCGCGCCGCCGCGGGAAAAATCAAAAACGTCCACCTCGCGGACTCGCACAGAGGGCTTCCGGGCGAGGGGGAAATCGACTTCGCGCCGATCGTAGCCGCCCTGCGCGAGAGCGGCTATCGGGGCGCGTTCGCGCTTGAAACGCTCTGCGTGCCCACGAAAGAGCACGTTCTGGAACATTACGCGGACGCCGTAAAGGCAACCGTGGGCAATTGATAATTGACAATTGACAATCGGGGAACGGGGAACGGGGAACGGGGACCATGTAGGGGCGGATATCATCCGCCCGTGAAAGCCGCATTCCCATGGGCGCGGATATCATCCGCCCGCGAAAACCGCATTCCCATGGGCGCGGATATCATCCGCCCGCGAAAACCGCATTCCCGCAGGGGCGGATGTCATCCGCCCGCACACACCACCAATATTACTTTGGAGGCAGCCATATGGTAAACGTCGGAATCATCGGCGCGGGGCGCATCGGCCAGGTGCACGCGCGCAGCATACTCACGGGCGTGCCGGACGCGAGGATACTCTCCATCGCCGATCCTTACATGAGCGAGTCCGTCGCCGCGTGGGCGAGGGAAGCGGGCATCGAGGGGGTCTATAAGGACCACAGGAAAATCATGGAGGACCCGCGCGTCGAGGCGGTGCTCATCTGCTCCTCGACGGACACGCACGCGCAGCTCTCGCTCGAGGCCATCGCCGCGGGCAAGCACGTGTTCTGCGAAAAGCCCATCGACCAGAAGCTCGACCGCATCGGCGAGGTCAAGGCGGCGCTCGCGGCCTCCCCCAAGTCGCTCAAATACCAGGTCGGCTTCAACAGGCGCTTCGACCACAACTTCCGCGCGCTCAAGGATGCCGTGGACGCGGGCAAAATCGGCGAGGTGCAGTTCATACGCGTCAGCTCCCGCGACCCCGAGCCGCCCCCGGCGGGCTATGTGAAGGGCTCGGGCGGCATCTTCCTCGACATGATGATACACGACCTCGACATGCTGCGCTATCTTTCCGGCTCCGAGATCGAGGAGGTCTACGCGACGGGCGCGGTCCTCATCGATCCCGCCATCGGCGCGGCGGGCGACGTGGATACCGCCACGGTTTCCGCGCGCATGAAAAACGGCGCGCTCGCGCTCATCGACAACTCCAGGAAGGCCGTCTACGGTTACGACCAGCGCGCCGAGGTGTTCGGTTCCAAGGGCTGCGTCGCCTGCGGCAACGACACGGCCTCGAGCGCGGTGCTCTCCACTGCGGAGGGCGTCGTGTCCGAAAAGCCGCTGTGGTTCTTCCTGCAGCGCTACATGGGCTCCTATCAGGCGGAGGTCCGCCTGTTCATCGAAAGCGTCGTGAAGGATACTCCCGTCGCCGTCGGCGTCGCGGACGGCCTGCTCTCGATCAAGCTCGGCCTCGCGTGCAAAAAGTCCATGGAGGAGCACAGGCCCGTGCGGATTGATGAAATCAATCCGTAACCAACAACGAAAAACTAACGGTGAATCGCTACAAAACGAAGGGGTTCCGCAAAGCGGAACCCCTCAGCCCATCGGCAAACCGTATAAATTACGGTAAGCAAGGGCAGGCAGGAGTAGAAAAGAAAGATATCCATAAACATGAAAGAGATTGCCACAGGAGAGAGGCGATC
>MWBW01000003.1 GCA_002069725.1 Firmicutes bacterium ADurb.Bin248
CTCCGCATCCGCGACGCCGTGCTTGCGCGAGAGGTAAACCGCCGTGCGGTACCCCTCGAAGCCCGCGAAGACGTGATGCCAGCCGTAGTCGCGCTCGAAGCCGCAGGCCCTGCCGTCGTCCTTCGCGGAAAACATCTTCTCGGTGCCGGCCTTTCCCAGAAGCGCGCCCGAGCGCAGCGCCTCGAGCCACTTCATCAGGTCGGCGGCGGAGGTGACGATCCCCGCGTCGCCGGAGGCGTTTTCCGGTTTGCCCAGCGCGAAGCTCCGCCCGTCGATCTCCTCCATGTAAGCTGCGTCCGGCGCGCCGCCGAGCGAAGTATCCTCCATGCCGAGCGGCAAAAACAGCTTCTCCCGCATCAGTTCCGCGAGCGGCTCGTTCGCCGCGCGCTCCGCGGCCATGCCGAGCAGACGGAAGTTCGAACGCGCGCCCTGATCGTCGTCGTCCCTGGAAAGCGCAAGCCCGTTGAGGATCGAGATGAATTCCGCGTCCGGGATGCGCGCCGCGCCTTCCTGAAAACGCATCTGTTCGGCCTGCGCGCCGGACAGCCCGGCTTCGCGGATGCGCGCCTCGACGCGGCCCAGAAGCGCGTTTTCGACATAATCCGGCACGAGCTTTTTCGTGAAAAGCAGCTCGCCGAGCCTGAACTCCTTCGCGTGGACGTATTCGGGAACGTATTTGTCGATCCCGTCGCGAAGGGAGAGCGCCTTTTGTTTTTCGAGCCTGAGCAGCAAAGCCGCCGTGAAGCTTTGCGTGATATCCCCCGCGGCGAAGCGCGTGTGCAGCGTGTTGAGCTGTTTTCGCTGTTCGTCCGCAAAGCCGAAGGCCGCCTCGTAGAGCGGCAGGCCGTCCTTGCGCACGCACAGCGCGCCGTTGAGCTTCCACTCCCTGGCGGCGAGCGCGAGCGCGCGCGGCGCAAACACATCCGGGCTTTCGGGCGCGGCGGCGGTCAGTTCGGGAAGCGCGGCCTCGTCGGTGTACGCGAGCGCGTATTCCGAGAGCATCGCGGGGATCACGACCGGGTAGCCGAGCCCTCCGAGCGCGCCGGAGAAAGACTTGAGCGTTTCCTCCTCGCCGTGGATGAGGAACACGCATTTGGGCTTGCGGCCGATCCCCCGCAGCCATTCGATCAGCTCGCTCCTGCCCGCGTGGCCGGAGAAGCCCTCGGCCTTTCTAATGGCCGCGCCGACCTGGATCTCCTCGCCGAAAAGCTTGACCTTTTTGACCCCGTCCACAAGCAGGCGGCCGAGCGTGCCCGCGGCCTGATAGCCCGTGAAGATGACCGTCGAGTCGCGGCGGTACAGGTTGTGCTTGAGGTGGTGGCGGATGCGCCCCGCGTCGCACATGCCGGAGGACGAGATGATGATGTTGCAGCCCGGCTGGAAGTTGATGGACTTGCTCTCCTCGGCGGTCTGCGTCACGCGAAGCGTCGGGAAACCGAACGGCGAGCCGGTTTTGGCGATCTCCCTGGCCTCGTCGTCGTAATAGTCGGCGGCGCAGCGCTCGTAGACCGCCGTGGCGTTGATGCCCAGGGGGCTGTCCACATAGACGGGCACGCGCTCGAGCCCCGGCACGGCGTTGCGCATGAGCAGCTTTTTGATGTAGTACAAAAGCTCCTGCGTCCTGCCCACCGCGAAGCTCGGGATCACGATGTTGCCCCCGCGCGCCATGCCCTCGCGAAGAAGGGAGGCCAGCTCCATCTCCTTGTCGTTCGCCTCGCGCACATCGTGATCGCGGTCGCCGTAGGTACCCTCCATGATGACGTAATCCGCGCCGTCGATGGGCTGCGGGTCCTGCAAAATGGGCCTGTTGTCGCGCCCGATGTCGCCGGAAAAGGCGAGCTTGACGGTCTTGCCGCCCTCGTTCGCCCAGACCTCTATGGCGGCGGAGCCAAGAAGGTGCCCCGCGTCCACGAAGCGCGCGCGCATGCCGGGCACGACCTCGGTGATCTCGTTGTAGGTGACGGGCTTGAAGGCCTTGAGCGAATCGACCGCATCCTGCGCCGTGTAGAGCGGCTGCACGGGAGGTTTGCCCGCACGCAGGTTCTTGCGGTTCTGATACTCGGCCTCCTGCTCCTGTATATGGCCGCTGTCGGGCAGCATGATGCCCGCGAGCTCCGCCGTGGCGCGCGTGGCGACGATCCTGCCCCGATAGCCCCGTTTGACGAGCAGAGGCAGCAGGCCGCTGTGGTCGATATGCGCGTGCGTCAGGAGCACCGCGTCGATTTCGGCAGGGTCGAACGGGAAGTCGCCTTCCCCGAGCTCTGTTTTCTTATCGGCGCCCTGCCTCATGCCGCAGTCCACGAGTATCTTCTTGCCCGCGAACTCCATCATGTGGCAGGAGCCGGTGACGCTGCGCGCCGCGCCGCAAAACTTGATTTTCATAATGCCTCCGTTCGGTGCGCCGGGGATAATTGACAATTGAAAATTGACAATCAGGAGAACGCCGGGGGTTACGGGCGGATATCGAATCCCCCTACGCGCTCTTTCCGCAACACTGCTTATACTTCTTTCCGCTGCCGCAGGGGCAGGGATCGTTGCGGCCGATTTTGTTCGGGTTGACGTAGATTTTCGACGCGCGGAATTCCCTGGTGATCTCGCGCCGCCGCTCGGGGCTGAGCACGCCTTCCCACTCGGGCAGTTCGTAGAGCCAGTCCGCCTTGGCCTCGTGCATGTTGAAGTAGAGCTTCTCGTAGTCGATGTCGAGCGATACTTCCGTATCGCTTTCGAGCGATTCGAGGTCAAGCTCCGTCCTCAGGCTCGAGTTGATGCCGTCGAGGAAGCCCGCGAAGGTCTTTTCGTCCATGCCGAACTCGGCCGCGAGATCGCCGAGCCTGCCGCGCTTGACGGCATCGTGCCGCGCGAGCAGCTTTTTGTAGTTTTCGGTCTCGAGCGCGAAATAATCCTTCCAGAACGCGTCGTGCTCCTGCTGTTCGCGCTCCGCCTGCGCGCAGTCCTTCCAATCCTGATAGAGTCCCATTTCAAATCCTTTCTTTCCATAAACGCGGGCGGCCGGACAACACTGCCCTGCCGCCCGCGCGTCGTCAAGTTATGTTATCGCGCATTTCACAGCGCCTTGTCAAGATATTCCTTGATCTTGAGTATGAAGCCCTCGGTGTCGAGCACCGTGACCTTCTCCATTTCGGCGAGGGAGGCGAGGTCCTTGGTCATGAAACCGTCGCTGATGCAATCGAGCGAAGCCTTCTCGAGCTTGGCGGAGAAGTCCTGCAGCTCGGGTATGCCGTCGAGCTCGCCGCGCTTGTTGAGCGCGCCCGTCCAGGCAAAGAGCGTCGCCATGCAGTTGGTGGAGGTCGTCTCGCCGTCGCGATACTTATAATAGTGCTTGGTGACGGTGCCGTGCGCGGCCTCGTACTCGAACTTGCCGTCGGGGGATACGAGCACGCTCGTCATCATGGCAAGCGAGCCGAAGGCCGTGGCGACCATGTCGCTCATCACGTCGCCGTCGTAGTTCTTGCACGCCCAGATGAAGCCGCCCTCGGAGCGGATCACGCGCGCCACGGCGTCGTCTATGAGCGTGTAGAAGTAAGTGATGCCCGCCTTCTTGAACTCCTCCTTGAACTCGGTGTCCACGATCCTCTGGAAGATGTCGCGGAACTCGCCGTCGTACTTCTTGGCGATGGTATCCTTGGCGGAGAACCAGAGATCCTGCTTGGTCGCAACCGCGTACTTACAGCAGGCGCGCGCGAAGCTTTCGATGGAATCGTCCTTGTTGAAGGTCGCCATCAATACGCCGGGGCACTTGAAGTCGTTGACGGTTTCCTCGAAGACCTTCCCGCCCTTCTCGTCGTAGAAGGAAAGCAGCGCCTTTCCGGGGCCGGGCACGCGGTACTCGGTGGCCTTGTACACGTCGCCGAAGGCGTGACGGGCGATGGTGATGGGCTTCTTCCAGCTCCGCACCGAGGGCTTGAGGCAGTCGAGCGTGATGGGCGCGCGGAACACCGTGCCGTCGAGTATCGCGCGGATGGTGCCGTTGGGGCTCTTGTACATCTTCTTGAGCTTGTATTCATCGACGCGCTGCTGGTTGGGGGTGATGGTGGCGCACTTGACGCCCACGCCGTACTTCTTGCAGGCTTCCGCCGCCTCAACGGTTATCTTGTCGTCGGTCTGGTCGCGAACGGGCAGGCCGAGGTCATAATACTCGGTTTTCAGGTCGATGTAGGGAGTGAGGAGGTGGTCCTTGATCATCTTCCAGATGACCCGCGTCATTTCGTCGCCGTCGATCTCCACCAACGGGGTGTTCATTCGGATCTTCGCCATTTCTCGTTTCTCCTGTTCTTACTTTTTGCTGTTTTTAACGCCGCCCAGAGCCTTGTCGAGTATCGTGGAATCGTATGCAAACGTGGAGCCGTTCTTTTGCGCCAGTGCTTCGTGCGCATATCCAACGAGCGCGTCCACAAGATGCCGGAAGCTGAGCCCGTCGGGCTCGAAAAGATAAAACGCGAAGGAGCCGGGGATGGTGTTGATCTCGCAGACATAGAGTTCCCCGCTCGCCCGGTCGAGCATGTAATCCACGCGAACGACGCCCTTGCAGCCGAACGTGCGGAAGATCTCGCGCGTGTAGTCCCGCACGCGCGCGGTCAGCTCCTCGCCGATGGGCGCGGGGATCTTGCGCGCGAGGCTCTCCATGCCCTTGCCCTTGCCGCCCGCGAGGTACTTCTGGTCGAAGGTCAAAAACTCCTGCCAGTTCACGGGCTGCTCGCACAGCGACACCCGCGTTTCTTCCCCGAAGCCGACGCAGGCGCAGTTGATCTCGTCCGGCCGGTCGAGCCCTTTTTCGATGAGGATCCGCCAGTCGAACGCGCAGGCGATCTCGACGGCCCGCTCGAGGGACGCGCGGTCCGCCGCCTTCGAAATGCCTATGGAGGAGCCCAGCTGCGAGGGCTTGACGAAGAGCGGGTAGCCGAGCGCCTCGGCGCGCGCAAGCACGGCTTCGCGGTCCTTGTTCCATTCGTCCCGGTAGCACCACACGCTCGGAAGAACCGGCAGCCCCATGCTTTGGAATACCGCTTTCATCACGATTTTATCCATGCCCGCCGCCGAGGCGACGACGCCGCAGCTCGTATACGGGATGTCTGCGAGCTCGAACAGCCCCTGCATGGTGCCGTCCTCGCCGTGCAGGCCGTGGAACGCGAGCAGCGCGCACGCGAGCGGCTGCACGAGCCTGAGCTTGCCGAACAGGCCTTTTCGCGCGTAGAGCCCCTTCATGCCGGGCGCGGGGGGCAGCATGACCTTCGTGAGCCCCTTCAAATTCGGGTCGAAGTTTTTATAGGTGGCGATGTTCCGCAGAGGCTCGCCGACGAACCATTCCCCCGCGCGCGAAACGTAAACGGGAAAGGCGTTGTATTTGCTTTTGTCCGCATTTTCGAGCGCCTGCAGGCCGGATATGATCGAAACGTCGTGCTCGGCGGCGCGGCTGCCGAAGAATACGCCAAGGTTCTCCATGTCTGCCTCCTTATTCGGCGAAGTTGTCCGGGAGATCGTTCTCGAACAGCACCACGCAGCCGGGCTCGGTGTACTTTTTAAGAAGCTCCGTCGCCTCGGCGAGCGATTCCGCGCGCACGAGCCTCTCCCTGGGGAATTGCGCCTCGAGAAGGCCGTCGCAGATCGGGTCCGCGTGCCGCTTGCCTATGATTATTGCTATATCGGCGCAGTCCGCCATATGCCTGCCGAACTCGCGGTTGAGCTTATCCTCCTCCGCGCCCTGCTCGACCATGCCGGGCGTGACGACGATCTTTTTGCCCTCGAACATCGCGAGCACGTTGAGCGCCTCCCTGGAGCCGACGGGGTTGGCGTTGAACGCGTCGTCTATGACCGTGACCGCCCCGGGGATCAGCTGGAGCCTGTGCTCGACGGGCCTCGCCTCGGCGACGGCCGCCGCGATCTCCCCCATACCCATGCCCATGCGGTACGCGAGCGCGGCGGCGCCCGTGAGGTTGAGTATGTTGTATTTGCCCAGAAGCTGCGTTTTGCAGCTTGCGCGCTCCCCGTTTTCGGCGACGAGGTCGAACGTGCTTCCCGCGGCGCTTGTTTTGATGTTCTCCGCGCGCATGAAAAGCCCCTCGCCTTCGGTGCCGTAGAGGTATTTCTCGGCGAGCTCGCTTTGTTCATAGAGCTTGCGGCAGTTCTCGTCGTCCCCGTTGATCAGGCAGCAGCCGTCCTCGCCGAGCCCGCGCAGGAGCTCGCCCTTGGTTTCGGCGATCTTCTCGACGGAGCCGAAGGTTTCGAGGTGCTGCTTGCCCACGGCCGTGATGACGCCGTACTGGGGCTTGACAAGGCCGCACAACTCCCGGATATCCCCTTTGAAGCGCGCGCCCATCTCGGCGACGA
This sequence comes from Firmicutes bacterium ADurb.Bin248, assembly GCA_002069725.1. Lineage (GTDB taxonomy): Bacteria > Bacillota > Clostridia > Christensenellales > CAG-138 > Phil1. The sequence goes on from MWBW01000003.1 coordinate 6,346, forward strand.
ACACCTCGTGCTCGTCCTCCAACTGCCCGCGGATCACGCGCGTCACGCCCATGGGCGTGTTGTAGCTGCCCGGCGTGATGAGCACGCGGTATTTTTTATTGAGCATCGCCTCGAGCGCGTACTTGGTGCCGGTCTTGCCGAAGCTGCCCGTGATGCCGATCTTTATGAGGTCCCCGCGCGCGGCGAGCTTCTTTTTCGCGTCGTTGAAATACCAGCGCTTGACGCCCTCCTCGACGGGATAGACCAGGCAGTACGCGAGCAGCACGAACAGCGGCAGCAGCGCGCCCGGCGCGTAGCGGACCATCAGCGGCGAAAGATAGCTCCACCAGCCCAGGCCGTACTCCCACGCGTAGAGCCGCATGAAGAATATTTCGGAAAAGAGGAACGCCAGCGCCCACTCGACGGCGAGCAGGCGGATCACGCGCCCCGTATAGACGAGGGGCTTGACGTGCTTTTTCTTCGCGTAGCCGTAATAGAGCGCCGCGAGCAGGAAGATATAGATGAAATCCGCGGCGGAATAGCAGATCCTCGCGATCAGGGTGCCGCCCAGGAGCATGTAGCTCGCGCGGAGCAACAGCGCCGCCAGCCCCGCGAAGAGATAAGGAACGAAATCCGAAGCGACGTGCCGGGAAAGCCAGCGAAGGTACATCCTGCCCTGATAGCTCTCGAGCTGCATGATGTGCACGAGCGGGAGCGACGCCGCCGCGACGGCGGCCCCCATAAGCACCGCGAGCGCGTGCGCCATGATTTGCTGAACGATGGTCATGAAACTGAACCTCAATCCTTAAAAAATGCCCGCATCACGGCGCAGAACTGACCGTACCGGTCGGCGTAGGAGAAATGTCCCGCGCCCTCGAGCACCGCGAGGCCCGAATTCCTGATTTTCGCCTCCATGAGCCTTGCCATGGAAAGCGGCGTGTAATCGTCCCTGTCCCCCCAGACGAGCAGCGTTTCGTTTCGAATGCGCGAAAGCCTGTCCGTCAGGTCGAGGTTGACCACCTTGACGAAGGTTTTCCGCATAACCTCGCTCGAAAGCGCGCGGTAATCCGCGCTGCCTGCCGCGCGCTGCTTTTCGGAGAGCCTGAAGGCGCGGTCGACGAAACCGACCTTCGCGAGCCGCTTGCCGAGCTTATAGGAGTACACGCGAACGTAATACCCCAGGCCGCGCCTCGGGCGTATGCCCGCCGCGTCGACGAGCACGAGCCTACCGAACAGTTCCGGCTCCGCGCTCGCGAGCAGTATCGTCACGCGCCCGCCGAAGGAATGGCACACGACGTCGCAGCCTTCGATGCCCGCGCGCCTGATGAATTCCCGCGTCAGCGCCGCGTATTCGGGCACGCCCCAGGGCTCCTTAGGCTCCCCGCTTTTGCCGAAGCCCGGAAAATCGAACAGCACGGCCTCGCGCCCGAGGGAGGCGACGCAATCCGCGATGGGGCGCACGGCCTCCATGCTCGCGCCCCAGCCGTGGAGGATCAGCACGGGTTTGCCCGCGCCGAGGCGTTCGTATTCGATATGGACGCCGCCGATCTCCTCGCGCACGGCCTTACTCCCCGCGCTTGAGCGCGCGCAGGCGCTCGGCATAGCCCTCTTTGTTTTCCTGGCGCGCGCGCGCGATGGCCATGGCGCACGCCGGCACGTCGCGCGTGATGGTGGAACCCGCCGCGGTATACGCGCCGTCCCCCACGCGCACGGGCGCGACGAGGTTGGTCTGGCAGCCGAGGAACACGTCGTCGCCGACGACGGTCCTGTGCTTTTCAAAGCCGTCGTAATTGACGAACACCGCGCCGCAGCCCACGTTGACGCGCTCGCCGATGTCCGCGTCGCCGACGTAGGAGAGGTGGGGCAGCTTGCTGCCGCGGCCCACGACGGAGTTCTTGACCTCCACGAAATCGCCGACCTTGCAGTTGTCCGCGAGCACGGTTCCGGGGCGCAGGTTCACAAAGGGCCCTATCTTAACGTTGTTCCCGATCTTCGCGCCGTTTGCGACGACGTAGACGAGCTCGCACCTGTCGCCGACAAACGTGTCGCCGAGGGCGCAGCCGGTCCCGATGACGGTGCCTTCGCCGAGCGCCGTAGCGCCCATGAGCGAAACGCCCGGATAAAGCTCCGCGTCGCGGCCGATCTTCACCTCCGGCCCGATCCAGACGCTTTCCGGGTCGCGTATCGTGACGCCGTTTTCAAAGTGCTTTTTCGCGATGCGCAGGCGAAGCTCGCGCTCGCAGGAGGCGAGCGATTCGCGGTCGGCCGCCGCGAGGCATATGGAAGCGCCGACGGGCAGCTCGCGCACGCGCGCGCCGGTAAAGCGCAGCGCCGCGGCGAGTTCCGCGACCGAGGCCGCGCCCGGGCAAACCTCGAACGCCTTCTCGAGCGCCCGGCCCGAGAAGCACCACGCGCCCGCGTCCCGGACACAGGAGGTTTCCTCATCCGTACAAACGAGCGCGGCGGCGCCGTCCCCGGCGGCCGCCCCGACGAGCGCCGTGTAATGCTCCGGCCCGATCAGCGGTATGTTCGCGTGCGCGACGAGCGCGAGGCCGGAAAAAGGCCCGTGCGCTTCGAGCGCGCGCCGCAGCGCGTCCGCCGTGCCCGCGGGCGTTTCCTGCACGGCGTAGCGCGCGCGCATGCCGAGTTCTTTTTCGATTTCCCGCCCCGGTCCTTCGACGACGACGGGTATGCTTTCACATAAGGGGGATACGGCCTCGACCGCCCATCCGGCAAGGCTCCTCGCGAGTATGCGCATAAGCGCCGCCGGGGACGCGGAGTTCATCCTCGCGCCCCGCCCCGCGGCGAGTATCGCGGCAAATTCAGCTTTCATACATCCCTCCACACATGCAGTATTTTATGTTCGCTCATCCGGCGTGTCAAGCCGCGCGGCCGTTGCATACAAGTATATTTCGCAATTCATGCAAAATGTGCCATATAATCTTCATTTGCATAATATCGCAAACAACGGTATAATGTCATGAAAATAAACGATTAACACCGGTTGCGGAGGTCGCGTTGTTCGATATATACCCCTTTGTCATATTCGCCATACTGCTCGTCGCGGGCGTCGCGCTCTGCTCTCGCGCGCATCGCAAGGGAGAAGGCGCGTTCGGCGTGCTCTACGCCGCGCTCTTCACGCTCGCGCTCTACGCGGCGTTTCTCTCTAAGCGCGGCAACGCCGGACAGGCCGTGGACGCGTTCATACCCTTTTATAAAATAGTAAACCTTCGCGAGTACGGGTATGCGTCCATACTCAGGGACCTCGTTTCCTTCGCGGCGCCCTTCGCGCTCGCGGGGCTGCTGCTGATACCGGCGTTCCCGCGCGCGGAGCTGTTCTGGGCGTTCGCCACGGGCGTGACGGTCTCGCTCGCGTACAACGTGTATCCCCTGTTCGACGGCATGAGCTTCGTTACGGACGAATACGTCTACGCGGGCATCGGCTGCGCCACGGGCGCGGCGGTCTACACCATACTCGCGAACCTTTTGAAAAAACGCCTGCCGCTCGACCGGCTCAGCCTTCCGGTGCCTCTTAGAAAACGCAACGTCGCGGCGCTGCTCCTGTTCGGCGCGGTATATTTCGGCATCGCGCTCGTGATGGTGTTCGACTACGGCGAACCCTACGCGCCCATACAGTTCTTCGAGAGCGACACGCCGCTGCCGGATGCGATCACCCTCGAGTGCGAGCTTTCCTCCGAGGCGGGCCGCGCGAACATCTACATCCCCTCCACGTCCTCCCCGGCCGACCGGGCCGGGGAGCTCGCCGCGAAGCTCGGCATATCGGGCGAGGTCGCCTTAAAGGGCGGCACTTACGCCGCCGAGGACGAAAAAGCCCGGCTCACCCTCACCGAGAGCGGGAGCTGGGTCTACGAATACAGGGCCGCGCCGCAAGGCGAACCGCCCACCGAGCAGAGCGCCAGGGATGCCGCCTTCGCGTTCTTCGAGGGCAGGGGTTTGATGACGGTCGACCTTTTCGAAGCCACGGACATCGTCGCCCACAAGGCGGACGACGGCAGCTTCGACGGTTACGAGGTCTATCTCTCGAGCGCGGTGAACGGCATGCCCATCGTGGGCTCCTCCACGCTGGTGGTCAGCGTGCGCGCGGGGGACGCCGTCGTGAAGATCCGCCGCTACGACGGGGACGTGCTCGCGAGCACCATCGTCAACATCATCTCCCAGCGCAAGGCGTACGAGAAGATCGCCTCCGGCGACTGCGCGTATACGCTCTTCGCTCCCGCCTCGGGCGCGAGCATCCAAAGCTGCCGCATCATCTACATGGCCAACAGCTCGCAGGGCTACTACCTGCCCGTGTGGATGTTCACCTGCCGGGCGCAATACGAGGACGGCGCGGCCGGGGAATTCTACATCTACGTCGAAGCCATGAAGTAGAGGACGATTCCATATCGTCCCCTTTGCCGAAATGGCGCGAAACTATACTCCCACGGCTTCCCCGAGAACTTCGCCTACGGGCGCGCGGACGACGAGGTCCGCCCTGTAATCATAGGGCGTTTCGCTTTGGTTGATGAGCGCGAGCCTGCTGCCCCGGAAGTAATTTACAAGCCCCGCCGCCGGATACACGACGAGCGACGTGCCGCCGACGATGAGCATATCCGCCTTGCCTATGTGCGCGGTCGCGCCGCGCAGTACCTCCTGGTCCAACCCCTCGCCATAGAGCACGACGTCGGGCTTGACGACGCCCCCGCAAGCGCAGCGCGGCACGCCGGGGCTGTTTTTAATTTGCGCGGCGCCGTATTCCCTGCCGCAGGCCATGCAGAAGTTCCTGGAGATCCCGCCGTGTAGTTCGTATACGCATCTGCTGCCCGCCGCCTGGTGCAGCCCGTCGATGTTCTGCGTGACGACGGCCCTGAGCTTGCCCCGCTCCTCGAGCTTCGCGAGCGCGAGGTGCGCCCGGTTGGGCCCGACATCCGCCACGAGCAGCGCGGACTTGTAATATTCATAGAACTTTTCAGGCCTGGCCATAAAGTACGCGCGGGAAAGCAGCGTTTCCGGCGGTTCCCCGAAGCGGCGGATGGCTGCGAAATGGCCCGCCTCGCTTCGAAAATCCGGTATGCCGCTTTCCGTGGACACGCCCGCGCCGCCGAAGAATACGATATATTGCGAGGCGGCGATCATTTCCCGGAGCATTTCGACAGATTTCATATTGACAGCCTCCCTCCCGGACTCTATGATTTTACCATTCGCGGCAGTATGATGCAAACGCGCGCGCTTTTTTGAAGGATTTCCTGCATGTTTTATTTACTTTAGCAGTGTTACGCCATATAATTGATTGATGGATTTCATTTTGGAGGTTTATCATATGCGTTTGGCCGAATATCCACGCGAAGAGCTGGAGCTGTTTTATCGGAACGCGCTGCGCGACTACGAGGCGTGCAAGGCGAAAGGGCTCAGGCTCGACATGTCCCGCGGGAAGCCCGCGAAAGCGCAGCTCGACCTTTCCAACGAGCTGCTGCGCCTGCCGGACGGCGCGGACTGCGTCGTCGACGGCATCGACGCGCGCAACTACGGCGCCGTCGACGGCCTGCCCTCGTGCAAGAGGCTGTTCGCGGAAATACTGGGCGTTTCCCCCGCGCAGGTGTTCGCCGCGGGCAACGCGAGCCTGAACCTGATGTACGACGTCGTCGCCAAGGCGCACACGCACGGGCTGCTCCGCTCCGATAAGCCGTGGGGCAGGCTCGGTCGCGTGAAGTTCCTCTGCCCCGTGCCCGGATACGACCGGCATTTCACGGTCTGCGAGACGTTCGGCATGGAAATGATCTCCGTGCCCATGACGGACGAGGGGCCGGACATGGACGTCGTCGAATCCTTCGCCGCCGACCCGGAGGTGAAGGGCATCTGGTGCGTGCCCAAGTATTCGAACCCGTCGGGCATCGTGTATTCGGACAGGGTCATAGCCCGGCTCGCCGCGCTCAAACCCGCCGCCCCGGATTTCATCATCATGTGGGACAACGCTTACTGCATCCACGAGTTCGAGGGGGAATACGTTCCCTTCCCGGACATACTCGCGCTGTGCGCCGCGGCGGGCAATCCGGACATGGTTTTCGAGTTCGCCTCCACGTCGAAAATGACTTTCCCCGGCGCGGGCGTCGCGTGCTTCGCGTGCAGCGAGGCCAACATGGCATACATGAAAAAGCTCATGGCGGCGCAGGTCATAAGCTACGACAAGCTCAACCAGCTTCGGCATGTGCTCTTCCTCAGGGATAAGGCGAACACGCTCGCGCACATGAAAAAGCACGCCGCTCTGATGAAGCCCAAGTTCGACATCGTGGCGGAAGCGCTTGAGCGCGCGCTCGGCGGTTTGGGCATCGCGCGCTGGCACAAGCCCAAGGGAGGCTATTTCATCAGCCTCGACGTCACGGACGGCTGCGCGAAGCGCGTGCACGCGCTCATGAAGGGCGCGGGCGTCGTCATGACCGGCGCGGGCGCGACCTTCCCTTACGGCCTGGACCCGAACGACCGCAACCTTCGCATCGCGCCGAGCTTCCCGCCCGAGGCGGAGCTTAAAGAAGCGGCCGAGGCGCTGTGCGTCTGCGTGCGGCTCGCGGCGGCGGAGAAACTGTTAAGCGCCTGACGATCGACAATGCAATTGACAATCACATGAAAAGCAAACGCCCCGCGCCTCAACAGCGCGGGCGTTTTTCGCCGGGCGCGGGATGTGGGCGGACGATATCCGTCCCCATACGATTCCAACATGCAAAAAGAGCGGCCTGCGCCGCCCTTTTTGCGGTTGCGCGGTTGGGGGATCGCGCAGCCAAGATGGATGGGGGTATGTCAAGCGCCGGTTTCCCGGGGCAGTTGACCCTTATCCCGCGCGCTCTCCGAGCGTTGCCGTGAGGTCAACCTGCTCCCTGTCGCGCAGCACGGTTATTGTTACCGTATCCCCGATCTTATATTCGTACAGCGTCGCCATAAGATCCGAGGCGCCGTACACATCCTTGCCGTCGAGGGCGAGTATGACGTCGCCCGCCTTCATGCCGGCCCGATCCGCCGCGGAGCCGGATTCAACCGCGTAAACCTGCGCGCGGGTCGTGTAGGCGGGAAACCCGAAGGAGTCGGGCGAACCGCCCCTGAGGTATACGTCCACGGGCGTGATGCCAAGATACGGCCTGCCGCTCACGTAGCCCAGATCCATCAGATCCTTGATGATGGGCAGCGCGGAGTCTATGGGGATCGCGAAGCCGATGCCCTCGACGTTCTCGCCGGTCGCCTTGGAGTTGACCACGCCGATCAGCTCGCCCGCGGAGTTGAACAGCCCGCCGCCGGAGTTGCCGGGATTGACCGCCGCGTTGGTCTGCATGAGCGTCATATCCGCGCCGTCTATGGTGATGAGCCGGTCGAGCCCGCTGACGATGCCGTCGGTCACGCTCGACGCGAGCGCGCCCAGCGGGTTGCCTATGGCATAGACCGTGTCGCCCACCACGCTTTGGGAGGAATTGCCCACCGCGGCCGCGGGGAGGTTTTCCGCCTCGATTTTGATGACGGCAAGGTCGCTCAGCCCGTCGCGGCCGACGATGACGGCGTCGTATGCCGTGCCGTCCTGCAGATACACTTTGATGGCGACGCCTTCGCCCGCCGCTTCGGCCACGACGTGGTTGCAGGTGACGATGTATCCGTCGCCCGTGAGTATCACGCCGCTGCCGCTGCCCAGTGTCGCGGGGTCGGATTCGCCGGAGTCGTTCCAGTATGCGTTGCCGGACGCCGTGCCGACGATGTCTATGCCCACGACGCTGCTCATGCACTTTTGCAGCATTTCGGCGACGGTATCCTCGTCGGCCCAGGCGCTGCCGAGCGTGATGCCCTCGGAGGCCTTCGCGCCGCCGGTCTGATCCGGCGCGCCTATGGCGTCCTCGTCTATGACCACGCCGCCCGCTTTGCCGGACGGGCCGTCGCCCGCGGCCTCAAGCTGCTGCCCCGGGTAGTTCTGCGCGAGCAGCGTGACGCCCGCGCCCGCCGCCCCCGCGAGAAGACCCACGACCAGCATGCCGGCGATCAGCTGCGCCCAGCCGAAGCGCTTCTTCGGTTCCTTGCGTTTGGGCTGTCCGGGCGCGCCGCAATCCGCGCTCATCGCGCCGCCGCCGGATACGCTATCCTCATACCATTTCCAGTTGTTGTTCTCCATGGTAGAAACTCCTTTCCGCATCTTTTCCAATGCATCCTTTATGGCGCGATTATACGAAACGATTTTGGAACCGAAATATCCGAACTGCGGAAACAATGTGGAAGAATACGGCTTAAATATGGCGGCGGGCGGGACCGCCGTCCCGCCCGCTTGTTCCGCTTGCCCCGTTTTCGCCGGGTTTATTCGAACCAGCCCCTGATCGAGGCGAACAGCTCCTCGAACCACTGCCCGAGCCGCGCGAAGAAACCCTCGCCCGCGTCCTCGCCCGACCCGACCGCGCCGGGCGCGGGGGAAGGCTGCGGCGTGTTTTCGAGCGGCGCTTTCGCCGCGATCTCCTCGGTCGTGAGCACGAACTGCACCGTGTCGCCCGGATTTGGGCGGGTGCAGGTGAAGGAGGTATATTCCTGCGCGAGCGCGAGCAGCGCTTCCTTCCTCGAAATGGAAACGCCGATGTCCGCCGTTTCGTCCACGACGGCCTTCAGCCCTTCCTCGCCGAGTATCTTGAGCCCTTCGGTCAGCGCGCGGCTGCCGCGCGTCAGGCTCTTGAAGGCGGCGGCCATGGTTTCCCCGTTCGCGTCGAGCTCGTTGAGCCCGTCCGCCAGCTCGGACAGTCCGCCGGCGAGCTTGGCCATGGCGGAGTCGAGCGCGTCCGCGCCGGAGGCGAGCGCGCCCGCGCCGGAGGCGAGCGCTTCGGCCCCGTCGGCAAGCTCGTTGACCTTGTCGACGAGCTCGCGCGCAAGCGTCGTCGAGAGCACCGCGTCGCAGATGGCTTTGAACGCCCCGTCGCTCAGGGTGATCTCGAAGCCGTCGAGATCGAGATCGCCCACGATGGCGTCGATGACGGCCTGCCGCTCGTCCGGATCGGGGATATGGGGCGCGAGCCGCGCCTCGAGCGACGCGCGAAGATCGGCCTCAATTTTCGCCGCCGCGCTGCGCGCGGCTTCTTCCACGGCGTCGAGTATGATCTCTTTGGTCGCCGGGTCCACGGGCGCGTCCGGATCGGCGGCGGCGTTGAGCAGGTCCCGCGCGTCGTCCACCGCGTCCGCGATCTGGTCGATGGAAACGGAGAACTGCCCTGTGCCGGAATCGAGCTCTTTCATGCCCTGGCCGAGCTGTTCCGCGCCCTCGCTTGCGGCGAGCGCGCCCTCGGCCGCGGCCGCCACGCCGGAAACGTAGAGCGCGAGGCCGTCGCCGAATTCCTCGAGCCCGTTCCGTATGCCCTTGGAGCCTTTGTAAAGCTCGGTCGAGGCCGCGCTGATGCCGTCGATCGCCGCGAGCAGGCCCTCGACGTCGTCTATGCCGGAAAGGTCGTTCTCGTCGATGATGCCCGTCATACCGATGAACATCATGGAGCCGAGCCCGAAGTTCTTAACGTCGGCCTCTATGACAAAACCGTCCTTGATGCGTTCGCTGTCCTGCGTGCCCAGGCTCTTTGCAAGGCCCGGCAGGAGCACCGAGAGTATCGTGATCCGCCCCGCCTGCGCGCTCAGCTTCGCGCCCTCGGCGGAAACCGCCGTGAAGGTTTCGTCCAGCGACATCATGCAGATCAGCGAAAAGGGAACGTACAGCTCCATCATTTCACCGTCGACCGCGGCTTTGCGCGCGAGGTTGTTCGCGCTCCCGACCTCGATGCGCACGTGGCCGCTCTTGCCCGCGATCTCCTCGGGCGTCACAAGCTTCCCTTCGAGATAATAGCGCACGCTCACCGAAAAGGGCAGTTCTCCCGAGGCGACGCCCTGATAGCACACGTCCTCTCCGTTCGCCAGGAAGGTGACGGCGTCCCCGTCGACGACGGGCTCCTCGTTCCCGGCGATGTTCTTGATGTCCGTGAGCGTGGTGTGATCGACGATGGTTTCGAGCTTGTCCGGGTTGCCTATGTATACGCTCGAGATCATCGAGAGCGGGTTGCCGTTGGCGTCCGCGTCGACGTAGACGGTTTCCCCGCGCGTGCCCGCCGCGGGCAGAGCCTCGGCCTGGGCGAAGCTCACCACGATCGACACGAGAAAGACCAGTATGAATACCAGCGCCAGTATCATGCAAAGAATTCTGAATTTACGGTTCATATATACCTCGTCATTCCGCGCTTTTGAGCGACTGCACCATATCGATCGAGCGCACCTTGCGCCGCATCATCAAATTGACCGTCAGGGAAAACACCAACGTCATGAAGAACGCGAGTATGTAGCTTCCCTTCCCCGCCTCGCGCACGAACATCACCATATCCACCTCGCATGTGCGTATGATGAACGCGTGCATGTACCTGCCAAGCGCCAGCCCCGCCGCCGCGCCGATGATCGCGAGGGCGTTGTTCTCCCGGAAGATATAGTCGTACATCTCGCTGTCGTAGAAGCCCAGTACCCGCAGCGTCGCCATCTCCCGCATGCGCTCGCCGATGTTGATGTTGGTGAGGTTGAGCATCACCACGAACGTCAGCAGCGCGGAGCCGACGATGAGCACGAGCACGATGTAGTCGAGTATGTTCAGCGACTCCGTGACCATATTCGCGAGGCTCACGATCGAGTTCACGGCGTACATGCGCTGGTCGGCGAGGAAGAGCGTCGTGATCCCGTCCGCCTGATCGTCGCCCACGCCGGGGGCGTACTCCGCGAGAAACTCGTTATACTGCATTTCTTTCCCGAAGAGCTTCTCATAATACGCAGCCGTCATGTAAACGTAGTTGTAAACATAGTTTTCCGTGACGCCGGCGACGGACGCGCCGTATTCCTTCGTGCCGTTGTAGATGGTGATCGTATCCCCGGGTCCGAGCGAAAGCAGATCCGCGAGCTTTTGGGTGACGACGACGCCCTCGTCGGTCAGTTCCACGCTCTTTCCCTCATATGAAAGCGTGATTTTTCCCAGGAGCGCCTCGGCGTTCTGCGCGCCGAAGACGTGCACGGAGCCTTGCTTCGCATCCCCCGCGCCCACCTCGCAGATGCTGTCGAACGCGTAGATCGTATCCGCGATGTAGGGCGCGGCTTCGTTGCGCGCGATAAGCTGCTCGAAATCCGCCAGAGGCATGGGCTCGTACGCGAAGCCCTGCAGATCCATGTGCCAGATCTTGCCGAACTGCACCTCGATGATGCTGAAAATCGAGTTGCGCACGCCGAAGCCCGTCACCAGCAGCGCGCAGCTCCCCGCGATGCCTATGACGCTCATGAAGAAGCGCTTCTTGTAGCGGAAAAGGTTGCGCAGAGTCACCTTGGCCGTGAAGCCGAGCTTCTTCCAGATGAAGGGGACGCGCTCGATGAACACGCGCTTGCCCGCCTTGGGCGCTTTGGGGCGCATGAGCGCCGAGGGCGCCTCGGAGAGCGCCGCCCAGGATGCGGAGAGCGTCGCGGCGCCCGTGCAGGCGACCATCGAGAGGATCGCAGCGAATGCGATGTCCGCGCGGAAGGGCATCTCGAGGTACGGCATGCGGTACATGATCGAGTATGCCGTGAGTATCACCTTCGGGAACAGCTTGAAGCCCACCAGCGCGCCCGCGAGGCCGCCGAGCACGCACGCGCTCAAAGCATAGATCAGATACTTCGCGACGATGGCCGCGCCGCCGTAGCCGAGCGCCTTGAACGTGCCCATCTCGATGCGCTGCTCCTCGACCATGCGCGTCATGGTCGTGAGGCACACGAGCGCCGCCACGATGAAGAAGATCAGCGGGAACACATCCCCCACGGCGGCGATGCGGTCGGTGTTCGAGGCGTAATCCTCGTAGCCCGGGTTCGCCGCGCGGGTCTGTATGTACCACGTGCCGGTGACGGAGGTGGCGTAATCCTTGATGCGGCTCGTAACGAGGGACACGAGCGCGTCGTACTCCGGCGAGAAGGCGCTCACGCCCTCTTTGCCGGAAACGACGATGTCCGCGCGCGTGTAGACGGTCGAGAGCAGGCCGATGATGGGCAGCTTCGTGCCGAGCTTGCCTATGGCGTTGCCTGAGGCGTAAGCGAAGCCCTCGCAGCTCCCGTTGCCTATGGTGCTCGTGCCGCGCTCTATGCTGCCGATGTAGAGGGGCGCGTAGACGAAGCCCACCACGCGAAGCGTCGCCGTGCCGCTGTCGGTGCGAAACGTCACCTCGTCCCCCAAAGCGATGCCGGGCTGTTTTTCAAGCTGGGCGTCGAGCGCAACCTCCCTGTCGCCGACGGGCAGTCTGCCCGAGGCGAGCTCGAGCCGGTTCATCTCATAGTCCGGCTCGGGATCGATGTCGTAGCGCGGGAAAACATCCATCAGCGAGCCGTATTTTTCCTTTTCCTTTATGGGCATCGAATAGAGCCGCACGTTGGCCTCGGCGTGCGAGGCGGAATCCATCATGGCGTCCACGAAAAGCGCGGGGCGCACCGCCTCTATGCCCTCAATGGCGCGAAGCGCCGCGATGTCCGAAGCGGACAGGCCGGAGGTGGACATGACCGTGATGTCCGCGAGGTTGCTGATGCGAAACAGCGCGTCGCCCGCGTCCTTCATATCCGGACTCGTCGCGCGGATGCCCACGAAGAAGGCCACGCCCAGCGCGCAGATCGAAAAGATCGATAGATAGCGGCCGAGCGTTTTGCCGACCTCGCGCCGCAGATTTTTGAAGAAAACCCTGTTCATGCTACCACTCGATCTGTTCGACCGGCACGGGGCGCTCGTTGGCGACGACGATCTCCGCGGTGCCGTTCTTGATGTACACGATGCGATCCGCCATCGGCGCGAGCGCCGAGTTGTGCGTGATGATGATGAGAGTCATGCCGCTCTGGCGGCAGGTATCCTGAAGCAGCTTGAGCACCTGTTTGCCGGTCTGATAGTCGAGCGCGCCCGTGGGCTCGTCGCAGAGCATGAGCTTGGGGTTCTTGGCGAGCGCGCGCGCGATGGCGACGCGCTGCTGCTCCCCGCCGGAGAGCTGCGCCGGAAAATTCTGGAGCCGGTCGCCGAGCCCCACGCGCGCGAGCACCTCCGCGGCGGGAAGAGGATGCCTGCAGATCTGCGAGGCGAGCTCCACGTTCTCGAGCGCGGTCAGGTTCTGCACGAGGTTGTAGAACTGGAACACGAACCCCACCGTGTCGCGCCGGTAGCCCGTGAGGAGCCGCCGGTCGTAGCGCTCGATGTGCTCGCCGTCCACGACGATCTCGCCGCGGGTGCAGCCGTCCATGCCGCCGAGTATGTTCAAAAGCGTGGTTTTCCCCGCGCCGGAGGGGCCGACAACGACGCAAAGCTCCCCCTTCTCCACGTCGAGGTCGACGCCGGAGAGCGCCCTGATGGTGATCTCCCCCATCCGGTATTCCTTGGTGATCCCTTTGAGCGAAATATAAGCCACAAGCACCTCCGCGCAACATCAAAATATTATATCACGCCGCGCCGGAATTCCATGCAATTCCAATAAATTCAAATTCTTGTCACAAAGAAATGTGCTATACTTTAACAAAGAGGTGGATTATGGTCAATTCCCGCGCCAGATTGGCTTTTTACGCGTTCTCGCACTTCGCCGTGGACCTGTGCTGCTTCATCGCCCTGTACTCCGGGGCGGTCGGCTCGGCGCGCGCGGCGCTCTGGGTTCTGATTTACAACGCGCTCGCCTTCGGCCTGCAGACGCCGCTGGGCGCGCTCGCGGACGGATTCGACGACGTCCGCCCCCTGGCCGCGCTCGGCCTGGGCCTCGTCGCGCTGGGGACGCTCGCGCAGGGCCGCTTCCTGGCGTGCGTGCTGCTGCTCGGGGTCGGAAACGCGCTTTTCCACGTGAGCGGCGCGGTCGCGACGCTTCGCGACCGGCCCGGGGACGCTCTGCGCGCCGGCGTTTACGTCGCGCCGGGCGCGCTGGGCGTGGCGTGCGGCATATTGAGCGCGGGTCCGGACGGGCTTTCGCGCGCGATGTGCGTGCTGCTGCTTTTGGTGTGCGTGCTTACCATACTCGCCGTCGGCCCCGGCGCGCCGCGCGGCGTTGCCGTGCGCGAAACCCCGCGCGAACCCCTGCCGCTCGGGGCGGGCGCGCTGATGCTCTGTCTCGCCGCCGTAGGCGTGCGCTCGTTCGCGGGCTTCTCCGCGGACCTTCCAAAGCTGCTGTTTCTCGGCGCGCTCGCGTCGTTCGCGGGCAAGCTCCTGGGCGGCATGGCCGGACGAAAGCTCGGCTGGAACGCGCTCTCGCTGCTCTGCGTGGGCGTCGGCGGGCTGATCATGGCTTTTTTCCCGGGCGCGCGGATTATCTACGTCGGCGTGCTGCTGTTCAATTTCGCGATGCCGCTCACGCTCGCCGCCGTCATGAAGTCCCTGCCCGGCCACGCGGGGCTCGGCTTCGGGCTCACGACGCTCGCCCTGCTTTTGGGCTGGCTGCCCCTGGTTTCCCTCGAGACGGGCTACGACGCGCCGAAATACCTCATGGCGGGGCTGACGCTCGCCGCCGCGCTCGTGCTGTTCCTGATTTTTAAGTATAAAAAGCCGGATCCGGTTATACAGGAGGAAAAAGACCATGACGCTGCTTCTTGACGTCGCCCCCGCGATCTTCCTTTTCATCCCCTTCATCGTCATCGCGCTGGTGATCATAGCCGTGGGCGCGGGCGTGTTCTTCCTCGTGCGCGCGATCATGAGGAAGAACGCCGAAAAGGCAAAAGAAGCGGAGCGATAAGCGGCCGTGCTCCCCCGGGGACCGGCCCGGCCGCCATATGAAAACGCAGGAGGAAAACAGCCGTGATCGTGCTTCTCGACCTCGTTCCCTCAGGCTATCTCTATATCCCCTGGATCATCATCGCGGCCGTCGTCGCCGCCGTGGGCGCGGGCGCGTTCCTGCTCGTGCGCGCGATCATGAGGAAGAACGCCGAAAAAGCGAAGGAAACGGAGCGATGAGCGCGCTTTTTGACATCGTACCCTTCCCCTCGCCCGAGGTCGGCGGCCAAAGCTACATACCTTGGCCCGTCGTCGCCGGCGCAGTGGTTTTCGTCGGCCTCGGCGCCTTCCTGATCGCGCGGGCGGTCATGAAGAAGAGGGCGGCAAAAGAAGAAGCGAAGCCGTGAGCGACGTCTCCGCCGCGCTCCTTTATTTCCTCGTCCCCCTCGCGCTGACGATCGCCGTCGAGGCGCTCGCCGGCGTCTGTTTTCGCCTGTCAAAAGAGGAGCAGCGCGCGTTGCTGCGCGTCAACGCCCTCACGAACCCGTCCCTTTGCCTGCTGCTGTATTTCTGCCGCCCGCTACTGCCCCGGGGCGACGCGTGGGCGGTCGTCCTGCTCGAAACCGCAGTCGTACTCGGGGAATGGCGGCTGCTCAAAGCCCTTTGCGGAACAAACAGGCGTTATTTTCCCGTTTCCCTCGCGTGCAACGCCGCGTCGTTCGGCGCGGGGCTTTTGCTTTCCCTCATCCGATTCTGACGCAGATGATCTTCTGCGTTTCCCCGCTGCCCGCCTGCCCGCGCGTACCCACGACCAGATAGTTGCCGAACACCGCCGGCGTGGACTCGACCCGCGAGCCGAGGTCCAGCGAGCGGAGCACATCCCCCGTCCTCGCGTCGTGCATGCGCAGCATCCCTTCCCTGTCGCACTGGAGTATGTAGGCGTCGCCCGAAGCGTCGTAGATGACGACGGGCGAGCTCCAGTAGCCCGCGGCCTGCTCGTAACGCCAGACTTCGGAGCCGCTGTTTTTGTCGTAGGCGACGATGCGTCCGCCGTTCCTGGTCGCGCCGTTGGCTTCGACCGGCACGAGCGTCATGCTGAAAATCACAAGGTCGCTGATGTTGCCGCGCCCGGCGTGCGGCGTGGCGAGCGTGCCGCCGTTGGAAGATTCGCCGCCCACGCTCGCGTCCCACTCTTTTTCCCAGAGGATCTTGCCCGTGAGGCCGTCGATCTTCCTGTGCCAGCTCTTGCCGTAGCCCGATTCCGTGCCGGGCTGCTTATCGACCTCGTTGGCGGTATACAGATAGAACGTGCCGTTCTCGGCATCCTCCTCGAGGACGAGGGAGGCGTCGCTGTCGTCCTTCAGATCCACGACGTACTGCGTTTGGAGCGTGTTGGCGTCCACGCACTGCAGCAAGCCGCCGTTGTCGGTAAAGAACAGATAATTCCTCCACGCGGCGACGGAGTTCTCGATGCCCCACCAGCGCTTATCGGGCTCCTCGCCGTAGCCCGAGGCCGTGTAGCGGTATTTGGCCAGAGGTCCGGGGCTCACGGAAACCGCGCCGTTGACCCTGTCGAATGCCGCGTTGAGCCTGACGCTGTACAGCACCCCGTTCTCGCCGCCGACGATGAGCGTATCCGCGTCCGCCGATATCAGCGCCGAAGAATCGTACGCCTGCCAGATGCGCCGGGAGAACGGGTCCCTGCCGCCGAACGACCAGAGCACCTTGTTCTCTATGAGGGAGATCACGCGGAACCACGCGCCTTTGTTTCCTTCGGCGTTCTCGGACTGGATGCCCTGTCCCGTATAGAGCAGGGGATAGCCGCGCGGGTCGAGCGAAGCCGTGCCCTTTGTGACCACGCCAATATCCATGGACGCGCGCGTCGGCTCGCCGCTCGAAAGCTCGAAGAAGTAGATGCGGCCGTCCATCGCGGGATAGATGACCTCGGTGAAGCCCGCCTTGGTCTTGAATTCATCGTAGACGCCGAGCAGCGGCCTTACGTCGTCCGCCCATTGGACGACGATGGGCATGCCCGTCCAGCCCGTGCCCGTCCAGGTGCCGTCTTCCCCGCAGTCGAGCGCGCCGGTATCGGCCTCCCAGACGCGCGCGAGCGTCCTGTTTTCCACGCTCTGCATGCCGTAGGTGAAGCTGTTGCGGTAGTTGTTGCCGCCGAAGGTGATCACGCCCTTGAGGGCGGTATATGCGTCATAGCGCGGGAAGCGGATCGTGTCCTCGCGGGAAAAGCTCTCGACCTCCTCGCCGTCGAACATAATGTCGGATGTGAAGCCGAGCGCCGCGAGCGCCGCCTCGTCCATGGGCGTAATGAGCAGCGTCTCCGGCAGAAGCGGCGTCGCGGTGGGCTCCGGGGAAGGCGAGGGCGACGACAGCCCCGTGCCTCCCGGCGTCGCGGACGCGCCGGGCGCGGGCGAATCCCCCGCGAGCAGCCGCGCGAGCAGCCACGTCAGCCCGCCGATCGTCGCGAGCAGGATCAGCAGCACGACGATCCGCCTCGCGACGAACTTTCGCTGCCGGACGGCACGGTAGCTCCTCCTCTGCGTCTGCTTTCCCATGCTCTCCTCCGTTCGCGTTCAGCCTATGGGGTTTCCTCCGCTTCCGCCGGGGTTTCATCGGGCGTGGGCGTGGGGAATTCGGACGGGCTGCCGTAGAAGCCCATGCTGCCGTCCCCGACCTCGAAGCGCAGTTCCGGCGTGCAGAAGCCCACGACGCTGATGTTCTCGTCCAGCGCGAACAGGAAGAGCCCGACGCCCTTGCTCCCGCCCGTCGCTTCGATGGCGACGGTGCCCGTGACGGCGATCTCCGAAATCTCCGCGCCGTGGTAATCCCCGTTGTTCCGGACGACGAGCTTCGACCCGTCGAGCATCACGAGCGTGCCCTCGCACTTGAGGGCGTTGTAGTTTTCATCCGTGCTCGAGTCGAGCACGGAGCCCGCGTCGAGCACGATGTCGTCCCGCGTGACGTTGACGCCGCCCAGCGCGCCCTCGGCAAGCACGCGCGCGTCCCGCTCGAGCCTGAGCCCTTCGGCGTTGACGCCGCAGCCGACGTTGCTCGAAACCGTAAAATTGCTCCCCTCGCCGACGGTCACATGCCCTTGCGCGTTGATCGCGTGGGCGACCGCCCGTATGGCGGCGTCGCCCGAAATCGACGCGTCGCCGAGGCACCCCACGGCGTTGGAACCCGCGTTGAGCGAAACGTCCGTGAGCGTGAGGCTGCAGCCCTTTTCGAGGCGGATGATGCAATCCCCGTTGCCGGAGATCGTGAAGCCGCCGCCCTCGATCGTGAGCGACGAGCCCGGCCGGTCGAGCCGGAGCATATCCTCCCCGAGGTCGATGGACGCGCTCAGCGTCAGCTTGTCCGCACCCTCCTCGAGCGCCTTGAGAAGCTGCGCCGCCGTGACGATGCCTTCGGCCGAGGGGTCGGACAGGTCGATCTGGTCGCCTTCGGGATCGCGCGCGCCGCAGCCGCACGCGAGCGCGAGCACCAGCGCCACAGACAGCGCCAGCGCGGCGGCCGGGAGCGAAAACACCCTATGTTGAAGCTTTTTTTGATTCTTGTTCATACAGCGATTCTACCACATCAACGTTCATTATAAAAGCGGGGCGAAGCGCGCCATCACGCGTTCGGCCGCGCGCATACCGTCCACCGCCGCGCTGACGATGCCGCCCGCGTAGCCCGCGCCCTCGCCGCAGGGGTAAAGGTTCCTCATGCGCGTCGCCTCGCCCAGCTCGTCCCGCAATATGCGCACGGGCGCGCTCGTCCTGCTCTCGAGCGCGGTGAGCACGGCCTCGTCCATATCGAAGCCGCGAAGCTTGCGCCCGAAGGCGAGCACGCCGTCCCTGACGCCCGCGGCGACGAAATCCGGCAGCACCGCGTTGAGGTTTGCGAGCTTCACGCCGGGCAGGCAGCTCGGCGCGACGCTGCCGAAGCCGTACGGCTCGGCCTTCGCGAGAAACGCGCCGAGCGTGGACGCGGGCGCGCGGTAATCCCCGCCGCCCGCCTCGAACGCCGCGCGCTCGAGCTTCTCCCGAAAAGAGAGGCCGCCCAACGGCCCGGGCGGGAAATCCCGCTCGTCCACCTGCACGACGACGGCGGCGTTGGAATTTTCATCCGCACGCGCGTGCTCGCTCATGCCGTTGACGACGACGCGGCCGGATTCGTTCGCGCAGCCGATCACCTTCCCTCCGGGGCACATGCAGAAGGTATAAACGCCGCGCCCGCCCGAGCGGTCCGCGAAGCGGTATTCCGCCGCGCCCAGGCGCGGATGGCCCGCGTGCTCCCCGAATTGGGAGCGGTCGATGAGCGCGCGCGGATGCTCGATGCGCACGCCCACCGCGTACGGCTTGGCGGCAAGCTCGATCCCCGCCGCGTGCAGCATGCGGTAGGTATCCTCCGCGTTCTGACCGACGGCGAGCAGCAGCGCCGATAAGGGGAGCCTTTCTTCGCCCGCAAAGGTGGCTATGCGCGCGGCTTCGAGCGCGCCGTCCCGGCTCTCGAGGCCGGCGAGCTTCGCGCCGAAGCGCACCTCGCCGCCGAGGCGCTCGATCTGCGCGCGGATGGAGGACACCACATTGCACAGCTTGTCCGTGCCGATGTGGGGCTTGGCTTGGACGACGGTTTCCTCCGGCGCGCCGAAGCGCGCGAGCACGGAGAGCACCTCGTCGCAGAGCGGGTCCTTGATGCGCGTGGTCAGCTTGCCGTCCGAAAACGCGCCCGCGCCGCCCTCGCCGAACATGACGTTGCTCTCCGGATCGAGCGCCCCGCCCGCCCAGAAGCCCCTCACATCCCTTTGCCGCTCGGAAACCTGTTTGCCGCGCTCGAGCACGATCGGGCGGTAGCCGAACTTCGCGAGCGCATACGCCGCGAACAGCCCCGCGGGGCCGAGTCCCGCGACGACGACGGGCGCGGGCAGCGGTTGCGCGCCCATGCGCGGCTCGAAGGCCGCGCGCGGGACGGCGGGCTCCGCCCTGCCCGAGCGCAGCGCGCGCGCCTCATCCTCGGGCGCGAGGGAAGCCTCGAGGGTGTACTCGAAGCAAATGTCGTTTTTGCGGCGCGCGTCGAGGGAAACCCTGCGCGCGCGAAGCCGGAGCACCGCGCCTTCGGGTATATCAAGAGCCCTCGCCGCAAGCGCTTTGAGCGAGGACTCATCCGCCCCGAGCGGAAGCCGTATGCCGTTGAGCGTCAGCGCCATATCAGCTGATCACCACGGTGACGAACTGCGCGGAGAGCGCCTTGACAAGCTCCTGCGCCATCTCGTCCGTGGGCAATTCCACATACACCGGCACCTCGTAGGTACCCGCAGCATAGCCGGTCAGGTCGATATAGAGGGCCACGTCGCCGCGCTCGAGCAGGTTCACAAGGCCCACCCGGCCCGAGAGCGTCACATCCGCCGCCTCGACGCTCAGCGCGGCCTTGAGCTTCCTCCCGATGCCGCGCACCTCTATGGGGAGGCCCGCGAAGAACGTGCTCCCGCTCTTTTCGCGGATCTCGATGAAAAGCTCCACGGAGTCCTCGTCGAGCAGGTTCACGCCGTCCGGCAGTATCATGGCGAAGCTCTGCTTGACGCTCTGCCTCATCCCGGAAATGTCTATGGGATCGAGCGCGACGGAACTGATTGCCGCGAGCGCGTCCGCCTCGCCCGCGAGCCGAACGGTCCTCGGCCCGCTCACGATCCTGCAGCTCACAAGCTCGAAGTTCGCCGGCAGATTGTCCGTGCCGAGCAGGGCGCTGTCCGTATCGACCGGCACCTCTATGACGGGCAGCACGTCCATCCTGACCGTCACGGAGGGGAGCGTTCCCAGCAGCACGTCGGAGGGGATCGCGTTGCCGCTCCCGTCGAAGAGGGTCAGCGTCACGGAGCGGTTGACGGGCTCGCTCACGCCGGTCAGGTCGATGTCCGCCGCGGCCTGCTCGATGTTCGCGAGGTCCTGCGCCGCGCCTTCGATGTCGATCTCGCTGCGGCCGACCACGGGGTCGCCCGCCCAGTATCCGTCCGGCAGCGCGCCCGTGAAGCCGATCTCGACCGGCACGCGCCGGGTCACGAGTTTATCCACCTCCACCGTCACCTGAGAGGGCGAGATCGAGGCGATGTCGCCCGTTGTCGTCTTGGCGCTGATGGTGATCTTGTAGGTTCCCTTCTCGGTGATGCCCGCGAGGTTGATGGTGGCCGTGATGTCGTCTATGTTGAGGTCCGCGTACTGCGTGAGCTGCGTTTTGACCTTGACGATCACGTCGCTGAACTGCTTGTTGCCGCGTATGACGAGCTTGCGCGCGATCAGGTCCGCCTCGCCCTCTATGGTCACATTGACGTTGGAAATGGTCTTGATGCGCGCGGGGTCCTGCATCATAAGCACGTAACCCCAGAGCAGCATCGCGAACACCAGAGACACGACCTTGAGCGCGATGCGCTTGGTGAAAAAATCCCGAACGAAGGACTTGAGCGTCGCAGAGAATTTTTGATTGCTATTTGTCATTCCGGTTCCTCCGCTTGAGCAGGCTGAACGAGCCTTCCGCGCGCGTGACGAAGATCGACTCGAGCAGGTTCTTGAGCGCCTTCTGGTCGATGTAGCGCACGAGCTTGCCGTCCCGCGCGAACGAGATGACGCCCGTTTCCTCGGAAACGATGAGCGTGACGCTGTCCGACACGCCCGAAACCCCGAGCGCCGCGCGGTGGCGCGTGCCGAGTTCCCGGGCGACGGAGAATTCCTCGCTCAGCGGCAGGAAGCAGCCCGCGGCGACGATCCTGCCGTCGCATATGATGACGGCCCCGTCATGGAGCGGCGTGTTGGGCTCGAAGATGTTCTCGATGAGCGGCGCCGAGATCACGCCCTCGATGCGCGTGCCGGTGGAAACGATGTCCGCGAGCCCCGTTTTGAGCTCGATGACGATCAGCGCGCCGACGCGCCGCTTGGAAAGGTTGAGTATCGCCTGCTGGAGCTCGGCCACGATCTGCGCCTCCTCCAGATGCACTTCGTTGAACAGGTTCTTGGTGAACAGCTCCCCGCGGCCGATGTGCTCGAACGCGCGGCGCAGCTCCGGCTGGAAGAGCACCACCATCACGATGATGCCCGAGGCGACGATGGAGTTGAGCATCCAGCTCACGGTCTGCAACTGCAGCGCGTCGCTCAATATGGCCGCGAGGAACAGCACGCCTATGCCCTTGAGCACCTGGTAGGCGCGCGTTTCCTTCGTGAGCACGATCAGGCGGTAAAGGAGGACCGCGATGATGATGATGTCCACCGAATCCGCGATCCAGCGGAACTGCGATAATCCGCTCGTTATCGCCTTGACGAGTTCGTCGTATGGCAAAACGGCCTTCTCCTTTCGTCCGGTTATCGGATCGGCAGTGATTATTATACAGTACGCGGCGGGGATATATCATATCCGCGGGCGCTCGTTCACCGAATGTTTACTGTTTTTCCTCTTCCCCGTCGCCGAGTCGGAGCATCCTCTCGAGCGTTTCCACACTCATCGCGAAGTTCTCGACTTCGCTCGCGATCTCGCACAGGCCGGGGTCATTGAACGCTCCCGCCGTCTCGAACGATCTGTAGGTCTCCAATGCGAGCTCGTCTTCCATGAGCATCACTTCGGCTTTTAATCGTTCGATAAGTTCAGGCGTGATTTCAAACTTATCCTTTCGTTCCAAGTTCATCCTCCGGTTCGTTCGCGGGTCGCAGAAAGGGTGCGATGTATTTTTTATATTTTAGCATACATTTTTTCTTATGGGAATATTAGCATAAACTAATTTTTATTGAAGAGAAACGTTATCTGTGGTAATATTATACATCTATAGTTGCTTCCCGGGGGAGAGTGACATGATCGTCATAGACCGTTTCGAAGGAGATACCGCCGTATGCGAGTCCCGCTGCGGGCAGGTGCTGATTCCGCGCGCGTCCCTGCCGCCCTGCGCCGCGGAGGGCGACGTCGTCGCGCCCAGGGGCGACGGCTCCTACGCCGTGGACCATGCCGCGACGCGGCGTAGGCAAATCTCGATCACCTCGCGCTTCGCGAAGCTGACCTCTGAACGACGCGAGAAATAACGCTCGGCGCGGGCAGCGCCGGGCCGATCGCCGCGCGCGCATTTTTGCTGCGCGCGGGGCGCCGAAGCGCAATTTCAGTTTTGCTTTGCCGGACATGATGTAAAAAACCTCCCGCCGTTGTAAGCATCGGCGGGAGAAGCACGTTTTATCTTGATTGACGGGCCCGGGGATCGTCAGGGAGCCGCCTCTTGACTTCCATTCCGGCGCCGGCGCATGTACGCCGAAACGCAGCCGGTTCTTTTGATATCATCGCGCGTGCCGGTAGGCTTTGCCCGCTTCGAGCGCGATGCCCTTGGCCGCGAAAAGCGTGCTTACGGTCACGAGCTTGAAGCCCTTTTCGAGAAGCTGCGGCACAAGCGCCGCGAACGCCTCGGCGGTGTCGGCGCGCACGTCGTGCATGAGTATGATGTCCCCGTCCTCGCACTTGAGCACGGCCTCGATTGTGCTCGCCGCGTCGTGCGTGGACCAGTCGAGCGTGTCGATGTCCCAGAGGATGAGCGGATAGGGCACGGTCGCGTACACGACCTCGTCTCGCGCGCCGTAGGGCGGCCGCACGAGCGTGGGTTCCGCGTCGGTCAGCTCGCGCACCATCTCGTTGACGTCCCCGATCTCGATGAGCATTTCTTCCGGGGAAATCTTGGTGAGGTTCTTGTGGTGGTAGGTGTGGTTGCCGATTTCGCAGCCGAGCTTCGCCGCGCGCGCGACCAGGGCGGGGTACCTCGCGATCTGCGTGCCCACGACAAAGAAGGTCACGAGCACGTTGTCCGCCGCGTATTGCTCGACGGTGTCGAGTATTTTGTCGGTCACGTCCTTATACGGGCCGTCGTCGAAGGTGATGGCGATGAGCTTATCGTCCGGCCCGTAGGGGCAGGGTGTCGCGTCGGGATCGAAAGGCGTTTCCTTCGGGCTCTGCGTGGGCGCGCCGCTCGCGGTCGGCGAGGGCGCGGGCGCGGCCGTAACCTCCGGCGTCTCAGCGGACGCGGACGGCTCGGGCTTCTCGATGTTGACGATCTCCGTGGCCGCGGGCATCACAAGGGAGACGAGCGCGGCAAGCTCGCCGCAGGCCGACGACATAAAGGCGGTGAAAATAAGGAACACGGCAAGTATTACACGCTTTTTCAACATATATCTCCATCGATCGGCAAAAACTGCCACGCATCGTTCACTGTGCATACTGTACGCTTTTTCGCGGGGGCAAGTCAAGCGCCGCGATGTGAGTTCACACATCCTTCACGAATCGATCGATCGATCGCGCGCCTTGTAAAACGCCGCGATATGCCCTATAATCAGAAGCTGAAAATAAACGGGAGAAACGGTTTGAAAACAAGCGATTTTTTCTACGAACTTCCCCATGAGCTCATCGCGCAGACGCCCGCGGCGCGCCGCAGCGACGCGCGCCTTCTCGTGTACGACCGCGCGAAAAAAACCGTGCGGGACGGAGTCTTTCCCGACATATTAGGCTACCTTCGCCCGGGCGACGCGCTGGTCCGCAACACCACCCGCGTGATCCCCGCGCGCCTTAACGCCGTGCGCGAGGATACGGGCGGCAATATGGAATTCCTTCTGCTTCGCCGCGTTTCGGAGCGCGTTTGGGAAGCGCTCGCAAGGCCCGGCAGGCGGGCGAAGCGGGGCGCCGTGTATCGCGTCAGCCCCGAACTGTGCGCGCGCGTGCTGGAGACGGCGGACGAAGGCTGCCGTTTGATCGAACTCCAATACGAGGGCGTGTTCGAGGAGGTGCTCGAGCGCGCCGGCGAAACGCCGCTGCCGCCCTACATCACCCAAAAACTCGCCGAGCGCGGCCGCTACCAAACGGTCTACGCGAAGGAGAACGGCTCCGCCGCCGCACCCACCGCGGGGCTGCATTTCACCGAGGAACTGCTCGAGGAGATCCGCGGCATGGGCGTCGCGGTCGTGGACGTGCTGCTGCACGTGGGCCTGGGCACGTTCCGCCCCGTGAGCGCCGAAAACGTCGAGGAGCACCGCATGCACAGCGAATACTACGAGGTGAGCGGGGAGGCGGCCGCGCGCATCAACGAGGCGCGAGCGAGCGGGGGCAGGATATTCTCCGTAGGCACGACCTCCTGCCGCACGCTCGAGAGCGCGGCGGACGGGGACGGCATCGTGCACGCGGGGCGCGGCTGGACGGACATCTTCATCACGCCGGGCTACCGCTTCCGCGCCGTGGACGCGCTGATCACGAACTTCCATTTGCCCGAATCAACGCTGCTCATGCTCGTGAGCGCGTTCGCCTCCCGCGAGGAGATGCTCGCGTGCTACGCGCACGCGGTCGGGGAAAAATACCGCTTTTTCAGCTTCGGCGACGCCATGCTGATACTGTGACGGGAGGAATATGAAGGGTTTCGGCTTCGAGATACTGCACATATGCGCCCAGTCCGGCGCGCGGCTCGGACGGCTCCACACGCCGCACGGGGATATCGACACGCCCTGCTACATGCCCGTGGGCACGCAGGCGACCGTCAAGGCCATGCGGCCGGACGAACTGGCGGTGACGGGCACGCAGATCTGCCTCGCCAACACTTACCACCTGTTCGAGCGCCCCGGCCACGGGCTTGTTCGCGAGGCGGGCGGGCTGCACGAATTCATGCGCTGGGACAAGCCCATTTTGACCGACAGCGGCGGCTTCCAGGTATTCAGCCTCGCCGTGGCGAACAAAATCCGCGAGGACGGCGTCGAGTTCCGCTCGCTGCTCGACGGCAAAAAGCACTTCTTCACGCCCGAGAGCGTGATGGAGATCGAGGAAGCTTTGGGCGCGGACATCGCCATGGCCTTCGACGAGTGCGCGCCCTGGCCGAGCGAGGAAAGTTACGCACGCGCCGCCATGAACCGCACGCACCGCTGGGCCGAGCGCTGCAAAAAGGCGCATACGCGCGAGGATCAGGCGCTGTTCGGCATCGTGCAGGGCGGGACGTACCGCGTGCTTCGCGTCGAGAGCGCGAAGGCCCTCGCGGACATGGACTTCCCCGGCTACGGCATAGGCGGGCTTTCCGTGGGCGAGCCCAAGCCGCTCATGTACGAAATGCTCGAGGAGCTGATGCCCCATATGCCAAAGGAAAAGCCGCGCTACCTCATGGGCGTGGGCAGCCCGGACTGCCTGGTCGAGGGCGCGCTGCGCGGCGTGGACATGTTCGACTGCGTGCTGCAAACGCGCATCGCGAGAAACGGCCTCGCTCTGACCTCCTTTGGCAAGAGGATGCTCCGCAACGCCTCCTTCGAGCGCGATTTTTCCCCCATCGAGGAGGGCTGCGACTGCTACGCCTGCAAAAACGGCTTTACGCGCGCGTACATCCGCCACCTGGTCAAATGCAGGGAGATACTCGCCGCGCAGCTCATCACCGCGCACAACATCCGCTTCTCGCAAAGGCTCATGGAGGGCGTGCGAAAGGCGATACGCGAGGACAGGCTCACCGACTTCGCGCGGGAATGCGCGGATAAGGGGATGTTCGACTGATGGAAACCGTCCTTCTTGAAAACATGCGCGAACAGGATACCGAAGCGCTCGGGCGCAATCTCGCGGCGGCGCTGTTCGACGGCGCGTTCCTCGCGCTGTACGGCGGTTTGGGCGCGGGCAAGACCGCGTTCGCGCGCGCGCTTGCGGAAGGGCTGGGCATATCGGGCGTCGTAAGCCCGACGTTCACCATACTGCGCGAATACGAGGGCAGGCTGCCTTTCGCGCACTTCGACGCGTACCGCCTCAATTCCGCGCGGGAGCTGTACGACATCGGCTTCGAGGACAGCCTCGCGCGCGGCGGCGTCATCGTCATGGAATGGTGCGAGAACGTAACCGAAGCGCTGCCCGCCGGGCGGCTCGACATCCGCATCACGGGAGACGGGGACGCGCCCCGCGCGATCGCGCTTACGGCGCGCGGCGCGCGCCATAAGGCTCTGCTGGAGGCGATCCGATGAAGCTGCTCGCGCTTTCCACCTCGGGCCGCGCCGCGAGCGCGGCGCTCATAGAGGACGGCCGCGCGCTCGCCCTCGCCGTGCGCGATGACGTCCTCACGCACTCGGAAACCATACTGCCGCTCGTGGACTCGCTTTTTGCGGAGGACGCGCCGTTCCCTTTTGAAGCGCTCGACGCCATCGCTTCGGACGTCGGCCCCGGCTCGTTCACGGGGGTGCGCATAGGCGTGTGCGTCGCCAACGCCTTCGCTTTCGCCGCGGGCAAGCCCGTCGTCGCCGTGAGCGCGCTCGAGGCGCTCGCGCGCGCGGCGGCGGAAACGGGGACCGTCTGCGCCCTGATAGACGCGCGGCACGGCAATGTTTACGCGGCGATCCACAGCGGGGCAAAGGCCCTCCTGCCGCCCGCGGCGCCGACGCTCGCGGAACTGCTGCCGCTCGTGCCCGAAGACGCGCTCTTTACGGGCGACGGGGCGCTGGCCTATCGGGAAACCATCCTCGCGGCGCTGCCGCAAGCGCGCTTTGCCGATCATAAGCTCGCCCTGCTCACGGCGGATATGCTCGCGCGGCCCGCGTACGAAGCGCTGCTCGCGGGACGCGGGGAAACCGAGATCCGCCCGCTGTACCTGCGCCCGTCGCAGGCGGAGCGCATGTATAGGGAGAAGTTATGAGCCGCGACCTGATCCGGCCCATGCGGCCGGGCGATGTGGAGCGCATCGCCGAGCTGGAAAAGCTCTGCTTTCGCACGCCCTGGTCGCGCAACGCCATCGCGGGCGAATTGAAAAATGCCGCCGCGCACTACCTCGTGTGCGAGCGCGAAGGGACCGTGGTCGCGTACGCGGGCATGTGGGTCGTGTTCGACGAGGCGCACATCACCAACGTCGCCGTCGCGCCGGATTGCCGCGGGTGCGGGCTCGGGCGGCGCATGATGCTCTGCGCGATGCGCGCGGCGCGGCTCTACGGCGCGGAGCAGATGACGCTCGAGGTGCGCGAGACGAACCTCGCCGCGCAGTCGCTCTACGCCTCGCTCGATTTCGAGGCGGCGGGCGTGCGTAAGGGCTATTATTCCGACACGGGCGAAAGCGCCTTCATCCTCTGGAACCGGGACATCGCCCGCACGCTCGAAACATGGCGTCCGGGCGCGGATCACAGCGAATCATAACAAAGGAGATACGCATATGAAGCAAATCGTCAAAAGCGAAAAGGCCCCGGCCGCGCTCGGCCCCTACAGCCACGCCGTCGCCTTCGGGGAGCTTGTGTTCACCTCGGGACAACTGGGCATCGATCCCGCGACGGGCAAGTTCGCCGAGGGCGTCGAGGCGCAGGCGCGCCAGGCGCTCGAGAACCTCAGGAACGTGCTCGAAGCCTCCGGCTGCTCGCTTGCGGACGCCGTCAAGACCACGGTGTTCGTCGTCGATCTCGCGGACTTCGCCAAGGTCAACGCCGTCTACGCCGCGTTCTTCGGCCCCGATTACCCCGCGCGCTCGTGCGTGCAGGTCGCGGCGCTTCCGGGCGGCGGCCTCGTCGAATGCGAGTGCGTCGCGGTGAAATCCGCGCGCTGAGGATATGGGGACGCGGGAGCGCAAGCGGAATCCCGCGTTCAACCGGAGACCGATGGTGCTTCTCGCCTTCGGCCTCTGCGTGGGCATCGTTGCGGGCAGGCACATGCCGGGCGCGCACGCGCCCGTCGCGATGTGCCTTTTTCTGGTGCTCGTGGCGGCGTCGCTGCCGCTCAAAAAACGCGCGCTGACGATCGTTCTTATCGGCGCCGCGCTCGGCTTCGCGCGGATGCTGCCGCACCTGCCCCCGTCCGGCGCGCTCGGCGAGGGCGCGGTGTTCGCGCTCGCGAACGCGCAGATCGATTTGCCCGAAAGCGTCGCGGGGATCGCGCGGGGAATCTACGCGCTCTGCGACAGGCTCTTCCTCGAAGCCTCGCCGCTCGTGCGCGCCATCGTGCTCGGGGATACGTCGAAGCTCACATACTTCGACAACGAGGCCTTCCGCGCGGCGGGCGTATCGCACATACTCGCGCTCTCCGGCCTCAACGCGAGCATACTCGCGGAGCTTCTCGCGCGCCTCATACCCAAACGCTGCCCGGCGCCGCGCTTCTTTTCGGTGGCGGCGTTCCTTGCCGTATACTGCCTGCTCGCGGCCTTCCCGGCCTCGCTCTTGCGCGCGTGCGTCATGTCGCTGTGCATACTCGCCGCGCCCGCTCTCGGCAGGAAGAGCGATCCCCTGAGCGCGCTCGCGCTCGCGTTCGTTCTGATCGCGCTGCCGCTGCCTTTTTCGCTGTTCTCGGCGGGCTTCCAGCTCTCGTTCGCCGCGACGGCGGGCATACTCGGGCTGTATGAGCCCATCCGCGCGCGGCTCGAGCCGCTCCCCTCCCCCGTCGCCGCGGACGCCGCGCTCACGCTCTCGGCCACGCTCGCGACGCTGCCCTTCACGCTCGTCATCTTCGGGAGGCTTCCCCTCTATTCGCTCGCCGCCAACCTCGTCGTCGTGCCGCTCGTGACGCTTTCGCTGCCGCTCGCCATCGCCGCGCTTCTCGCGGGCTGGGCGTGGCTGCCGCTGGGCAATGCGCTCGCCTTCCCCGTGCGCCTGCTCGCGGACGCGGCGGATTATCTCTCCAAGGCCTTCGCCTCGCTGCCCCTGAGCGTGCTGCGCTTCGAGGAGCCTTCCGCTCTCGCGTGCGCGCTGTTCCTCACGGCGCTCGCCCTGCTCTCGAAATACTGCCTGCTTGAAAACAAAAAGAAGTACGCGGCCGCGTCCGTCCTCGTCGCGTTGAGCGCGCTCGCGCTCGTTTTCCTCTGAGGCTTGCCGCGGCCTTGCGGATTCGCTATAATCGGCATATGGATTACAGGGATTTTTTCAGGGCGATCCGCGAAAGGAGCCTCTCCGGCGCATATCTTCTGCACGGCGAGGAGGAGTTCGTCAAGGACAGCGCCCTCGCGCAGCTCATCGCGCTCGTCGAGCCGAACGTCCGCCAGATGAACGTCGATCGCCTCGCCTCGGCCAACGCGGGCGAGATCGTCGCCGCGTGCGAAACTTTGCCCTTCCTCGCCGAGCTTCGGCTTGTGATCGTGCGCGCGCTGCCCAGGGAGGGGGACGCGGAGGCGCTTCGGGATTACCTGCCCCGCGTGCCGCCGCAGACGGCGCTCGTCTTTTTCTGCCGCGGAAAGGCGGACGGCAAGCTGCTCATCGTCAAGGCGCTCGAAGCGCTCGGGCGGAGCGTGCTTTTCACGCCGCTTTCCGAATCCGACGCCGCGCGCTGGCTCCGCCGGCAGGCGGACGCGGGCGGGGCCGCCCTTTCCGAGCGGGACGCGGAGTTCTTCGTTTCCCTCGCGGGGACGGACTGCGCCAGGCTCAACAACGAATTCCAAAAAGCCGCCGCCTACGCGGGCGACGGCCAAGCGATCACAAAGCAAATCATCTCGAAGGTCGTCGCGCGCGACCTCGAGTTCGTGGTGTTCGCCGTGCTCGACGACGTGCTCGCGGGCAGGACGAAGGACGGCTTCGCGGCGCTGCGCGGCGTCATGCGCGACGGGGCGCAGCCCATCGACATCGCCAACCGCATCGGCGAGAAGGCGCGGCTCATATTGCAGGCGCGAAGGCTCATCGAGCGCAAAAAAACGAAGGATGAAATCGTATCCGGCCTCGGCGTGGGCGCAGGCTACGCCTACCGCGTTTACGAGGCGGCGCGGCTCATGAAGCCCGGGCGCACGCAAGCGCTCGAGCGCTGCGCCAAGGCGCTGTGCGACGTGGCGACGCTGCAGCTCACCGGGCGGGCGCGCGCGCTCGACGCGCTCGAACAGGCGCTACTCCTGCTCGCCTGCTGAAGGCTCCACGGCCCTGATCAGATACGTTCTCGAGCCGTAATCGCCGACGATCCTGATTTCTTCGTTATAGCCCGTGCCGCCGAACTGCTGCACGAGGTTCAGCCCCGCGCGGTTCAGGAGGTCCCCGCCCGCGCGGTAGCGCTCCTCGACCATCGGGAACAGATAATGCGAGGAGAGCACCGCCATCGCCGCGCCATCGCCGTTGATCTTCACGGGCAGCGCGTGCCTGACGAGGCCGCCGAAGGCGCTCACCGCGATGTACTGCCGCCGCCCCGTGACCTCGTATTCGAGCGCGTCGTCGAGGCCGCGAAGGGGCAGTATATCCCGCGTATGCCCCGGCATGGCCGTCTGCTGGAAGAACATCGCCACAGCCTCGCGGCGGTCCTGGGAGGCGCAAAGCCATGCCCGCCTGCCGCCCGCGCCCGGCAGGCGCAGCCGGTAGAAATCGCCGAACTGCAGCGTTCTCCTGTGCGCCTTGTACCATTCGATCTGCGCCTTCATGCACTTGCGCTCGAAGCTCGTCATCTCCGTCAAATCCATTTCGTAGCCAAGCAGGCCGAACGCCGCCACGTTGAAGCGGGTTTCGATCTGCGTGCGGCGCAGCGTCGCCTGGCTCGGCGAGGAGGCAACGTGCGCGCCCATGGTCGAGAGCGGATAGCCGTAGCTCGTGCCCTCCTGGATGTCGAGGCGGCAGAAGGCGTCCGTATTGTCGCTCGTCCAGACCTGCGGCATATAGCAGAGCATGCCCAAATCGAAGCGGTTGCCCCCGCTCGCGCACGACTCGAAGAGGATCTGCGGGAAGCGCGCGACGAGCGTTTCGAGTATCTCATAGAGGCCCAGCATATATCTGTGCGCGTACTCGCCCTGGCGTTCCGGCGGGAGCGAGGGCGTGTAGGCGTCCGAGAAGTCGCGGTTGTAATCCCACTTGACATAGGCGATGTCCGCGCTCGAAAAGACGCGCGTCATGGAGTTGACGATGTAATTGCGCACCTCCCGGCGCGTGAGGTCGAGCAGGAGCTGGTTCCTGCCGAGCGCGGGCTCCCTGCCCGGCACGCGCACCGCCCAATCCGGATGCATGCGGTAGAGCTCGCTCTGCTCGTTGACCATCTCCGGCTCCACCCATACGCCGAAGAGAAGTCCCATGGCGGCGAGCTTTTTTTGCAGTCCGTCGAGGCCGTGCGGCAGCTTTTTCGTGTTGACGAACCAGTCGCCCAGAGCCCTGTGGTCGTCATCCCGCGCGCCGAACCAGCCGTCGTCCATCACGAACAGCTCCGCCCCCGCCTCCGCGCCCGCTTTGGCGATGGCGAGCAGCTTTTTTTCGTCGAAATCGAAAGTCGTGCCTTCCCAGTTGTTGACGAGCACCGGGCGCTCGCGGTCGCGCCACGCGCCGCGCACGATGAACAGGCGTATGAAGCGGTGCAGGTTCCTCGAGAGCGCGCCGAAGCCCTCGGCGGAAAAGCTCAGTATCGCCTCGGGCGCTTCGAAGGATTCCCCCGGCCCGAGCGTCCACGCGAAGCCGGAGGGGTTGACGCCCACGAGGCAGCGCGTGTGGCTGAAGAACGTTTCCTCGAAAATCTCCGCATGGTTGCCGCTGTAGACGAGGTTAAAGCCGTAAACCTTGCCGCTCTCCTCCGTGGCGTCCGGCTCCGAGAGCATGACGAAGGGGTTCGCCCTGGCGGAGCTCGCGCCCTGCTTGGAGTCGTTGACGAACACGCCCCGGCAGAGCGTGCGGACGGTTTTCGTCCGCTCCGCCGCCCACGAGCCAGTGAAGGCGGTCAGCGTATATCCGGCGGCGGGCAGGTCGAGCTGGGCGCTCATCGCGCGCCGCAGAACGACCGGGGAGCCGTTTTCGTTGATGTATTCGACGCGCTGCGCAATGACGTCGCAGTCGTGGTACGCCGTAAAAAAGAGCTTGACGCGAAGCTTCGCGATTTGATCCGATAGCGTGACCACGTGCGTGCGCACGCCCTCTCCCGCGACGGCCGAAGGCAGGCCCCTCATCTGCGGCTTGCCTTCGACGAGCTCCGCGCCCTCGACGAGGAAATCCGTCGTCGAGGAGCCGTCCGGCAGTATGAACTCCGCGATCGGCTCGCGGAAATCCCCGCGCCCGAGCGTGCCGAACATCAGGCGCGCCCCGTCGAGGACATACGCGTCGTTATCCCGGTCCGCGGCGATGCTGCAGCCGCCCGGCAGCACGGAGTGCTTGTCCGCGAGCGCGGAATAATCCGCCCGCGGGCGAAGCCGCGCGCCGTAGTGCAGCAGCGTCAGGCGTTTCCCGGGGGTCGCCTCGAGTATCAGGCTCGTGTTCCTCGTGTCGATGTGCAGCGTCATACGGCACCTCCTGAGCGGATATGCCAAAATAATACACCATCAGGGCGCGAGCGGCAATACGCCGGTCTGCCTGGCTTGGAGCCCCGCGGCGTTGGCGATGGCGGCGGCGAGATAGTCCGCGGCGTTGAGCGCCTGCTCAAGCGTGTTGCCGTTGTGGCCGATCTCCGCGAGAAGGCAGGTGCTCGACACATGCTGGTTATACCGCCCCGCCTTGACGCGGATGTTGCGCGCGAGGCTGTCGTCGATCTTGAGCAGATACTCCGTGAGGCGCTTGGCAAGCGCGTAGTTCGAGGTGAAGTCCGGCATCTCGTCGAAGCCGGTGCCCGTCGCGCCCTTGCCCGTGCCCACGACGAACATGATGCGCGCGACCTCGTGGCCGTCTATTACGAGGTAATCCGCGGGGATGACGGGCTGGCCGTAATCGTCGCGGTGCACGTCGATGAACAGCGTGATGCTCGGATATTTTTCCTTATAATAGAGCATGGTCTCAAGTGAGCGCGAATAGGACGTGGCGAGCTTGGGCGGCTCGTGGTTGGTGGTGTCGTGTATGACCTCGATGCCGTAGACGCTCCTGAGATCCTCCGCGAGGCGCTCGCCTACGACGCACACGTTCATCGAGTCGTCCTGGCAGCGCCAGTCGTCGCCCGGCTCATAATCGTATTGATCCGTGGGAAAATAGCCTTCCTTGGTATGCGTGTGATAGATGAGCACGGTGGGCTCTCCGCCGGCGAGGTTCATATCCGGACTTTTGGGTTCCTGGGTGCCGATGAGCTCCATGAGAAAGCCGATGTCCACGTTGTCGTCCACGTCGGCCCGCTCGAGCCGGAGCGTCGGCCTCGGCGTCGCCTCGACCTCCTCGCCGCCCGGTTGGACGGCGCCCGCAAGCTTTGAAACGGCCGCCGCGATCAGTATCATGGCGCAAAGCCCGATCAGCGCGGCGGCGAGCCAGCCCTTCCCCTGCCCTTTCGCGTTTGCGTTCGTTTTGCGCCGGACGGCGCGCGCGTTCGTTTGCATAGGTACATCCTCCCGACCCATAACTATGAGCGGCTGGACAACTTTATGCGGCGAACATTGGACAACTTTACGCGATGAGCGTGCGCACCCCCACGTAGTCCATGCCGAGCAGCGCGCGGTTGATGCCGTCGGAGACGATCTTGGTCATATCGGAAACGAGCGCGTCGATCTCCTTGGGCGTGACGATGAGCTCGCCTATGTGCTCGCGGATCATGCGGTCGGCGAGGTCTTTCAGGCCCTCCTCCTCCTCGTGGCGGCCGGTTTCATCCGCGATGAGGCTGATGGTATCCCGCGCGATGGTGCCCGCGTACACGACCAGTGGTACGCCTATGGCGATGACGGGCACGCCGAGGCTCTCCTCGTTGAGGCCGGAACGGATGTTGCCTATGCCCGCGCCCGGGCTGATGCCGGTGTCGGTCAATTGGATGGTCGTGCTGATGCGCGCGGCGCGGCGCGAGGCGAGCGAGTCCACGGCGATGATGAACGCGGGCTTCGTGTGCTCGACCACGCCGTAGATGATCTCCCGCGTTTCCACGCCCGTCACGCCGAGCACGCCCGGCGCGAGCGCGCTGACCTCGCGCACGGTCTCGGGCACGGCTTCGGCCATATATTGCTTGATGTGGCGCGTGACATAGATGGCGTCCGCGACGCGCGGGCCGAGGGAATCCGGCGTGACGGCGCGGTTGCCCAAGCCGGCCACGAGCACCGGCGCGTCGGGCGCGGCGTCCCCCATGAGGGTGACGATCTGGCGCGCGAGCTCGCGCGAGACCGCGTCGGTAAGCCCCGTGGGCTTGAGGGGCAGTTCCGGCGCGTCGATGGTGATGTAAAGCCCCATGCGCTTGCCAAGCTTCTCGGCCGCCTCGGGCGTGGTGATCGAGATGCGCGAAACCTGGACCCCGTCGCGCACGAAATTCTCCTCCTCGACGCCCGCAAGCTCCGGATGCAGCTCGCGCGCCTCCATGGCAAGATCCGTGCGTATCACTCCGCTCATGTCGTTGCTCCCTTCGGTTGTGTGTTGCGCGCTTCTTGGCGCCGTAGTTTATTATCCGCCGGAATCGGCATGCTATACCAAGCGAAAAACAGCCGGAAACGCCGAGAAAATATGCTTGCAATCCCCATATCCGCATGATATAATCCCTACTGTTCGAGTAAAAAAAGGGGGAAACCGTTTTGGCAAACCATAAATCCGCTCTCAAGCGCGTGGCCACCACCGCCAAGAAGAACCTGAACAACCGCGTCGTGAGCTCCCGCGCGAAAACCGTCGTGAAGAAGTTCGACGCCGTGGTTGAAACAGGCGACAAAGAGGCGGTCGCGTCCGTGTATGCCGAGGCCGTCAGCACCGTCGACAAGGCCGCGGCGAAGGGCGTCATCCACAAGAACGCCGCCAACCGCAAAAAGGCCCAGCTCGCCAAAAAGCTCGCCGCAACATCGAAATAATTGACAATTGACAATCAAAAAACGCCGCCTTCGGGCGGGATTGCGTAGGGGCCGATACCATATCGGCCCTTGTTGCGCGCTCAAACGAAACAATCGGCAACCGCCGATCCTATAACGCCGCCTTCGGGCGGATCTACCCGGGGATCGATACGCCCCTCGGACGGGAGCCCCGGACACCAGGCTGAGGCCGCCGGAATCGGCTCCTGCTCCGTCGCGCCGGCGCGCAATTATCGGTTGCACGCAAAATGACAAGCGCGGGTTGCTTTTCATGAGAGCGCACATATGGTATCATAGCGCATATGAAGCCATCCTATCCGGTCGCAAAGACACTCAGACGACTGCTCGCGAACGCCGCGTCCAACGACCGGGGCGTGTTTTTTCTGTTCGCGCTCTACACCATAGGCGCGGCGCTGCTGCCCTTTCCGCCGGTGGTGCTGCCAAAGCTCGTCATAGGCGAGTTGACGGGAGCCGCGCGGCCGGAATATCTGTTCTATATTGTCGGCGGCTTCTTCCTCGTCTCCGCCGCGCTCGTCTTTATGAAGGACGTCGCCGACCAGAATTCCTATATGCGCATCGCGCGGCTTCGCATCGATTTCGTCCGCGACCAGTTCACAAAGCTCATCCGCATCGACTATCCGCACGCCGAGGACGACAAGTTCCTCGACCGCTACGAGAAGGCGTTCAGCTCGACCCGCTCCAACAACAACGGCGTGGAGGCGGTCTACCGCTCGCTCTTCAAGGCGCCCGCGCCGGCGCTGACGGTGCTCGCGCTCGCGGTCTTCATCGGCATGAAAAACCCGCTGATACTCGCGGCGATTTTCGTCAACATCGCGGCGGTCGTCTTCATCGGCAGGAAGGTGCACGCCTTCCGCTTCGGCAAGCGTGAGCAGCTCGGCCACGCGGAGCGCCGGAAGGACTATTTCCTCCGGACCACGCACGACTTCACCTACGGCAAGGACATCCGCGTGTACAATCTTCGCGAGCGCTTCATAGAGAACTGCAGGCGCGAGATACGGGGCTATGTGGACATACTCTCGGTCATCGCGAAGCGGGAATACCTCTGGGGATTCCTCGGCCTCGCGACTTTGCTTCTAAGCGACGCGGCGACCTACGGCCTGCTCGCGGCCGACGTCGCGCGGGGCATGAGCATCGCGGACTTTTCGATGTATCTCGCCGCGGCGGCTTCGCTCTCGCTCTACCTCAAGAACCTCTCCGCGGAGATCACGACCGTGCTCAACGAGGGCGAGTATGTGCACGAGCTGTTCCGCTTCCTCGACGAGGACCTCTACGGCCCGCGGGGGACGCGCGGCCCCGTCGAGGGCGATACGCTCGAGATCGAGTTCCGCGACGTTTCGTTCAAGTATCCGCGCGGCGAGAAGCATATCTTCGAGCACCTGAACCTCACGATCCGCAAGGGGGAGCGCCTCGCGCTCGTGGGCGTGAACGGCGCGGGAAAGAGCACGCTCGTCAAGCTCATGACTGGGCTCTTCCACCCGACGGAAGGTGAAATCTTCATCAACGGCGTCCCCATCGGGGAGTTCGAGAAAAAGGCGCTGTATTCGATGTTCTCGGCGGTATTCCAGGAGGTCAACGTGCTCGCCTACACGGTGCTCGAGAACGTCTCCGCCTGCGACGGGGGCGACCGCGCCCGCGCCGAAGAAGCGCTCAAGAAGGCCGGGCTGTGGGAAAAGGTCTGCTCGCTGCCCAAAGGGCTCGACACGGTGCTGCTGAAGGTCATCGACGAGCAGGGGGCGATCCTCTCGGGCGGAGAGGCGCAGAAGCTCGCCATCGCGCGCGCTCTCTACAAGGACGCGAACATGGTCGTCATGGACGAACCGACCGCCGCGCTCGACGCGCTGGCCGAGCAGGACATCTACGAGCGCTTCGGGGAACTGACCAAGGGTAAAACCGCGCTCTACATCTCCCACAGGCTCGCGAGCACGCGCTTCTGCGACAGGATCATACTGCTCGACGGCGCGCGCGTCGCGGAGGAAGGCACGCACGCCGAACTGATGGCCAGTCGCGGCAAATACTGCGAGATGTTCACCGTGCAGGGCAAATACTACACGCAGGGCGCAGCCGGGAAGGGAGCCAAGGCATGAAGGCGGCAAGGAAGCTCTCCATGTTCCTCACCCTCGCCTGGGAGGTTTCCCCCGCGTATATCTTCCTTTTGCTCGGCTCGTCGCTGCTGGGCGGCGCGCAGCTCATGGCGAACGTCGTGCTGCCCAAGTTCCTCATCGACGAGTTGACGGGCGCGCAGGACCCGAACCGGCTCTTCTTCTGGACGGCGGTCCTCGTCGGCGCGAACTGGGCGTTTTCGTTCGCCGCCAACGCGCTCAAGCGCCACCTCGATTATCGGAAGATCTATGTTTCCGAAATGCTGCGCGAGCGCATGGCCGAGAAGATCATGCGCGTGTCGTACGCCTGCCTCGAGGACCCGGAGAAGCTCGACCTCAAGGAGCGCGCGGTCTTCGCGGTCACGACCTTCAGCGCGCTGGAGAGCATGGTCAACATACTGGCGACGCTGACCAGGGACATCATCGTCGTCGCGGGCCTGCTGGCGCTCATGGCGATGCTCAGCCCTCTGTTGGTGCTGCTGCTCGCGCTGTGCATCGGCCTGGGCCTGCTGTTCTACGGCTCCATCCGCAAGGACCAGCGGACGTTCCAGATGAGCCTGATCCCGATCAACCGGCAATACGGCTACTACGTTTCGCTCTGCGCCAACGGCGAAATTCAGAAGGACGCGCGCCTGTATTCGATGGAGGAGATGATGACGCGCCGCGTGAGCGACTACAACCTCCAAATCTACGAGCGCTCCGCGCCGTTTATGGCGCGCATGAGCATATTCAACGCGCTCATCGACGCGGTCAACTCCCTGCAGGCGGCCATCGCCTACGGCTTCGTCGGCTACCGCGTGCTCGTGCCGGGCACATCCGGCGCGATTTCGCTCGGCTCCTTCACGATGTACGTCTCGGCGGCGACGGGCTTCACCTCAAGCGTGATGGAAATGTCGATGTCGCTCATCAGCCTCGGGC
Organism: Firmicutes bacterium ADurb.Bin248; assembly: GCA_002069725.1. Lineage (GTDB taxonomy): Bacteria > Bacillota > Clostridia > Christensenellales > CAG-138 > Phil1. Next base: position 44,651 of record MWBW01000003.1, read on the forward strand.
AGGTGCTTTCCTACCTCGAGCCATACATGCAGTTCATGGAGCTTCCCGAGGAAAAGGATATGAGCGGCGTTCCCTTCGCGGGCGAAATCGGCGAGATCCGCTTCGAAAACGTCACCTTCACCTATCCCGGCTCAGATAAGTCCGTGCTCACGGGCGTAAGCTTCGACGTGCGCGGCGGCGAGAAGGTTTCCGTCGTCGGCCTCAACGGCGCGGGCAAGACCACGCTCGTCAAGCTGCTGTGCCGCATGTACCGCCCGGATTCGGGCCGCATACTCGTCAACGGGCGCGATTTATGGGAATATGACCACGCCTCCTGGATGAAGGCCGTGGCCGCGGTGTTCCAGGATTACCGGCTGTTCGCCTTCACCATAGACGAGAACATCATCTGCTCCGACGCGGGCGGCGACCTCCCGGGCACGGGCGAGGCGCTCAGGAAAGCCGGGCTCGAGCAGAAGATGGCCGAGCTCGAGAACGGCATCTACTCCATGCTCGGCAAGGCGTACGACGAAAAGGGCGTGGAGCTTTCCGGCGGCGAGATGCAAAAGATCGCCATCGCGCGCGCCCTGTATAAAAACGCGAAGCTCGTCATACTCGACGAGCCCACGAGCGCGCTCGATCCCATCGCCGAGGCTGAAATCTACGAGCACTTCAACTCGCTCGTGGGCGAAGGCACCGCGCTCTACATCTCGCACCGCATGTCGAGCTCCATCTTCTGCGACCGCATACTCGTCATAGACGGCGGCAGAGTCGCGGACTTCGCGCCGCACGCGAAACTCATGGAAAAGACGGATGGATTGTATTATAAGCTGTTCATGTCGCAAGCGGAGAATTATAACATCAGCGGCGATTAAAAATCGCCGCTGACGTCAGCTAACAACCAATGGCGAATGGTGAATAACTATCCGAACAACACATGGTTCCCTGTAAAAACATAGGCGGACATCATCCGCCCGCATTTTCGCCGTCTGAATGAACTCGGTTAAAAGAGCTTCTTGGCCTTGCCGAACAGATCGCCCGCCTTGTCGAGCGAAATTTTCGCCTTAACGCCCTCGATGAGCGCGTTGATCTGATCGTCCGGCAAATCGATGCCGAGCACGGACTCCACGGCCTTCACGGGCTCCTTGGCGAACTTCGCCGCAAAATCCTTATCCGACTTTACCTTTCCCACGATTTCTTCGATTTTTGCCTTGATATCCATTGTTCTCTCTCCGTTTCGTCAAATTTTCTACCATATTTTGGTATAGCGTATTATATCTTTTTACCGCTTCTATGGCAAGAGCAAAACGCGGGGGCGCGGCGCGGTGCACAACGAAGGCGGCCGCGCAGGGCCGCCCGAACAATCCCCGCCCGCAGGCGGCGTTCTTTGATTGTCAATGAATTCAATTGTCAATCATTCCGCCTGTACTCGCCCGCTGCGCGTGTCATGAGCCCCGCATCGACGAGCTCGCGGCGCAACGTGCAGTAATCGCCGTAGAGGCCCAGCAGGATTTCGTTGACCTCGCGCTCGGAATAGACGCGGCCCTTCTCGAAGCGCTCCGCGGCCAGTTCCAGTATGACCGCGCGCTTGCCCGCCTTAACGGGCATGGCGGCGACGCGGCCATCCTTCACGAAGCTGCGCAGGACCTTTTCCTTTTTCTGCTCCTCGGTGAGGGGCGCGCGCTTTTGCTGTTCCATCAGATTTTACCTCCGAGATAATAGTAGATGATCACGAGGGATTCGCGCATGTAATCGTTGGGCGTGATCCAATCGACGCCGCGCGTGCCGACGCCCTCGGCGTCGAGCCCGAGCGAGCGCGCGACCAGCTCCGCGCGCAGCACGTGGAAGCGCGTGGTCACGAAGATCACCTTCGCGCCGTCGCCCGCTTCCCGGTCTATGATGCGTTTGGAGTTGCGAAAGTTCGCGTAGGTGCTCTCGGACTTCTCCTCCACGCGCATGCGGCTTTCGGGCAGCCCGCGCACCGCGAGGTAACGGCGCATGGCCTCCGCCTCGGTGATGTCCTCCCCCTGCCCCTGCCCGCCCGAGAGCACGACGAGCGTATCCGGGTTGGCCTTCGCATAGGCGAGCGCCGCGTCAAGCCTCCGCGCGAGCGTGAGGGAAACGCGCTCTCCCCGCACGCCGCAGCCGAGCACGATGAGCGCGTCCGCTCCGGGGGCGGGCGGTTGGCGTCCCTCGCGGTAGATCATGGGCACCATGATCAACAGGATCAGCGCATAGCCCGCGTACCCCGCGACGAGCAGCCACTTGACGAACATGCCGAAGCCCGAGCTGAAGAACCTCTGCGCCGCGGGAAGGAACAAGCCTATCAGCAGCAACGGCAGGCCGAGGAGCCCGGGCAGGACCGTGCCCGCGTTCATGTTGGAATACATCGAAACGGCGAGCGTGTCGATTACGCCGAGAAGGCCGGCGAGTATCAATATGCCCCGAAGGAGCGCGCTCACAGGTTTTCTTCCCCCGGACACGAGCCCTCCTGCGGGAGCGCCGCGGCGTCCTTGCTTTTCAAAGCATAGTTCGCGGTGTAGACGCCCGCGAGCACGAGCGCCGTGCCGGCGCCCTGTATCGGCGTGAACCGCTCGCGCAAAAGCAGCACGCCCGCGAGCACCGCGACGACGGTCGTAATGCCGGCGAACGACGTGCAGCGCGCGGCGCCCAATGTCTGGAGCGCGTAGTTCGCCATCAAAAAGGCGAGCACCTGGCAGCCGACGGAAAGGTAGAGCACGGCGGCCAGGAATTTCGCATCCGCAAAGGGCGCGATAAAAAAGGCGCCGAGCGTGCCGTTGATCCCGTTCTGTACGAGCGCCATGCCGGTGAAGGCGACGGCGCCGAGCGCGGCCATGACGAAGGTCTTCTCCTGGCTCGTATAGTTCATGGCCTTGCGCTGGAACACGACGGAAAGCGCGTCGCTGGTCATGGCGAGTATGATCATCAGGTAGCCGAGCACGTTGAGCGAAGCGTCGAGCCCTTTGGCGAGCACAATAATCAACACGCCGGCCACCGACACGACGATGCCCGCGACCTGCGGCCGTGTCGGCTTCTCCTTGATGATGAGGCTGCACAGCACGATCGTCACGATCGGAAGGAACGTCACGAGCGAGCCGCTTTCGGACGCGGTCGTGAGCTTGACGCCGTACGTTTCGCCGAGGAAGTAGAGCACGGGCTGGAAAATCGCGATCAAAACCAGCGGCCAGAGGCGCTTGCCCCGCAGGTTTAGCCTGATCACGCCGGTAAGCGCGCAGATCCCCATCGCGGCGAGCGCGAAGAGGAAACGCCACGAAAGCAGCGTGAAGGCGCTGTACGTATCGACCGCTTCCTTGGTGAAAAGGAAGCTCAGGGCAAAGAGAACGTGCGAGAAAATCCCGCACAGTACGCCCCATACTTCGCTTCGGTTTTTCATGGAATCCAGTATATCATATTGTGGAGAAGCCGTGTAGCCGCAGTGTTAATTTTGTCAACTCGGGCGGAGCGCGGTTGCATCAAAGCGCCGCGCATGCTAAAATCATGCTGTTGTATTATGGAAAGAAGGGATACCGAATGGGCTTTATCGATACCCTGCTGGGCAACTCCAGCGAAACCAAGCTCAAAAAGCTCGCGCCCATCGTGCGGCGCATCAACGAGCTGGAGCCTTCCGTCAAGGCGCTCCCGGATGAAGGAATGCGCGCGAAAACCGCACAGTTCAGGGAAAGGCTCGCCCGGGGCGAACAGCTCGACGACATATTGCCCGAGGCGTTCGCGCTCGTGCGCGAGGCCGCCGTGCGCACCATAGGCCAGCGCCACTTCGACGTGCAGCTGCTGGGCGGCATCACGCTGCACCAGGGCCGCATCGCCGAGATGAAGACCGGCGAGGGCAAAACCATCACCGAAACCCTGCCCGCCTACCTCAACGCGCTCGCCGGCGAGGGCGTGCACATCGTGACCGTCAACGACTACCTCGCAAAGCGCGACGCGCAGTGGATGGGCAAAATCTACAAGTTCCTCGGCCTTACCGTGGGCTGCATCGTGCACGACCTCGACAACGACCAGAGGCGCAGGGCCTACGCCTGCGACATCACCTACGGCACGAACAACGAGTTCGGCTTCGACTACCTGCGCGACAACATGGTGGTCTACCGCGAGCAGATGGTGCAGCGCGCGCTCAACTACGCCATCGTAGACGAGGTGGACTCGATCCTCATCGACGAGGCGAGGACGCCCCTGATCATCTCCGGCTCGGGCGAAAAATCCACCGACCTATACGCCAGGGCGGACAAGTTCGTAAAGAAGCTCGAACGCGGCGCCAACATCGAGAAGGCCAGCAAGACCGAGCTGATGCTCGGCGAGGAGCAGCCCGAAAGCGGCGACTACATGTGCGACATCAAGGCGCGCACCGTGGCTTTGACCGCGCGCGGCATGGAAAAGGCCGAGCAGTTCTTCGGCATGGGCGACATCTCCTCCACCGAGAACCAGGAGCTCAATCACCACATACTGCAGGCGCTCAAAGCGAACGCCCTGTTCACGCGCGACAAGGACTACGTCGTACAGGAGGGGCAGGTGCTCATCGTCGACGAGTTCACGGGAAGGCTGATGTTCGGCCGCCGCTACAGCGACGGGCTGCACCAGGCGCTCGAGGCCAAGGAAAACGTCAAGGTCGAGCGTGAAAACAAGACGCTCGCGACCATCACGTTCCAGAACTACTTCCGCATGTTCAAAAAGCTCGCGGGCATGACGGGCACGGCCAAGACCGAGGAGGCCGAGTTCCAGTCGATCTACGGGCTCGACGTCGTCGAAATCCCCACGAACAAGCCGCTCATCCGCGCCGACTGCAACGACGTCGTCTACGCGAGCGAGGCGGGCAAGTTCCGTGCGGTGGTCGAGGAGATCATCCGCGTCCACAAGACCGGCCAGCCGATACTCGTAGGCACGATCTCGGTCGAGAAGAGCGAGCTTTTAAGCTCCATGCTCAAAAAGCGCGGCATAGAGCATCAGGTATTGAACGCCAAACTGCACCAGAAGGAAGCCGAAATCGTCGCGCAGGCGGGCAAATGGGGCAGCGTGACCATCGCCACCAACATGGCGGGCCGCGGCACGGACATCCTCCTGGGCGGCAACCCGGAATTCCTCGCAAAGCGCGAGCTTCGCCAGCAGGGACTCGAGGAGGAGCTCATCGAGGAGGCCACGGGCCACGCGGAAACGGACGAAGAAAACGTGCTCGCGGCGCGCGAAGCCTACAATCGGGCGTATGAAAAATTCAAGGCGCAGACGGACGCCGAGCACGACAGGGTCGTATCCGTCGGCGGCTTGCACATCATCGGCACGGAGCGGCACGAATCCCGCCGCATAGACAACCAGCTTCGCGGGCGTTCCGGCCGTCAGGGCGACCCCGGCAGCACGCGCTTCTACGTTTCCCTCGAGGACGAATTGATGCTGCGCTTCGGCGGGGACCGCATCAAGGCCATCATGGAGAAGCTCTCCCCCGACGACGACATACCGCTGGACATGCGCATCCTGACAAAGCAGATCGAAACCGCTCAGAAGCGGGTCGAATCGCACAACTTCGACATACGAAAGAACGTGCTGCAGTACGACGACGTGATGAACAAGCAGCGCGAGATCATCTACGGCCAGCGCCGTAAGGTGCTCATGGGCGAGGACATACACGACTCCGTCATGGAGATGATCCGCGAGACCGTCGCCTCCCGCCTCGAGATATTCACGCCGCCGCATGCAAAGAGCGCCGATTGGGACATGATGGGGCTTTACAAGGAGCTTTCCCAGATCGCGGGCGAGGACTATACGGGCAGGCTCCACGGCATCACCGACCGGGACGCGCTCGCACAAAAAACGCTCGAGCTCGTGGAAGGCACTTTCCAAAAGCACGAGGCGGACGTTACGGCGGTTGGCGTGGACATGCGCGAGGTCGAGCGCGTGCTTCTGCTCAAAGCCGTGGACGCGCACTGGATGGACCACATCGACGGCATGGACCAGCTCCGCCAGGGCATAGGCCTGCAGGCCATCGGCCAGAAGGACCCCGTCGTCGCCTACCGCAACATGGGCTTCGACATGTTCGACGAGATGATCATGGGCATACGCGAGCGCACGGTCAGGACGCTGTTCCACGTTTCCGTCCGGCAGGCGCCGCAGAAGCGAGAGCAGCTCGCAAACCCCGTCACGACCTCGTCCGAAGGCAAGCCCCAGCCGAAGAAGAGCGACAAAAAGCCCGGGCGCAACGATCCCTGTCCCTGCGGCAGCGGCAAGAAGTATAAAAACTGCTGCGGAAAAAGCGCGTAGCGCCCAATGGAATCCGAACAGGCTGAAAAACGGAGACTATCATAAGAATATAAAAAGGATAGGAAGTGATCAGAGTGATACAACTGGAAGAGATCCGGCAGAAGCTGGCCGACGCGGTCGAAACGCTCAAAGAGGCAGGTGGGTCCCTTTGACCTCGCGGGATTAAGCGGGGAAAAGGATCAGCTCGAAGCCCGGATGGCCGAGCCCGGCTTCTGGAACGACGTGGAAAACGCCAACAAGGTAAACCAGCGCATCAAGTCCATTTCGGGCAAGCTCGATAAATACCGCAAGCTCAGCGCGCGAAGCGAGGATCTCGAAGTATTGATCGACATGGCGGACGAGGAGAACGACGAAAGCCTCCTGCCCGAGATCGAGGAGGAATACGCCGCGCTCGAGGCGGCCGTCGCGGCGCTCAAGCTTGAGACGCTGCTCAAAGGCCCTTACGACGCGAACAACGCCATACTCTCGCTGCACGCGGGCGCGGGCGGCACCGAGGCGCAGGACTGGGTTTCGCTGCTCTACCGCATGTACACGCGCTACTGCGAACGCAACGGTTTCCAGGTTCGCGAGCTCGACCTGCTCGACGGAGACGAGGCCGGCATCAAGAGCGTGACATTCGAGGTCACGGGAGACAACGCCTACGGCTACCTCAAGGCCGAGAAGGGCGTGCACAGGCTGGTTCGCATCTCGCCCTTCGACTCGGCGGGAAGGCGGCACACCTCGTTCGCCTCGCTCGACGTGACGCCGATCTTCGACGACATCGACAACAAGGTCGAGATCGACCCGGACGACATCCGCGTGGACACCTACCGCAGCGGCGGCGCGGGCGGGCAGAACGTCAACAAGGTCAGCTCCGCCATACGCATCACGCACATACCCACGGGCATCGTCGTGCAGTGCCAGAACGAGCGAAGCCAGCTCCAGAATAAGGAGATGGCCATGCGCATACTCCGCGGCAAGCTGCTCGAGGTCGCCGAGCGCGAACGCATGGATCAAATGGCCGAGATCAAGGGCGAGATGAAGAAGATCGAGTGGGGCAGCCAGATCCGCTCCTACGTATTCCAGCCCTACACGCTCGTTAAGGACCACCGCACCGGCGTGGAGGACGGCAACATACAGGCCGTCATGGACGGGGACATCGGGGCGTTCATAGACGCGTTCCTCGCGCAGAGCTGAAGCCGTACGCGCACGCGGGCCGGAAACGGCCCGCTCTCTTTTGGAACCCTTCCATCGCGAAACAACAGCGATGAGGATTTGACGCGGAGGTATTCCCATGTATGCGGATCTGCACCTGCATTCCACCTATTCGGACGGCACGGATACGCCCGGGAAACTCCTCGCGCTCGCGCGGGAGAACGGGGTATCCGTCATCGCCATCGCCGACCACGACGCGGTGGGCGGGGTCGAAAGTCTCGGCGACCTCCAGGCGATACCGGATGTGCGGGTCATCCCGGCCATAGAGCTCTCCTGCATCGCGAACAGGAAGCTTTTGCACGTGCTCGGCTATTACATCGACGCGCGAAATCCCGAATTTGAGGCGTTCATCGCGCGCATGGCGCGGGATAAGACCGAGAACACGCGCGTCATCTTCGAGCACGCGCGCGCGAAGGGCGTGTTCGATTACCCGTGGGAACGCGTCGCGGCGCTGAACCCGGATCAGGCGAGGCTTTCGGGCGTGCACGTCGTGAAGGCCATGGACGAGGACGGCTATGCCGTGCCCGGCATGACGACGCGCGCGCTTTTCCGTAAATACTTCCTGCCTTCGGGCGAAGGTTTCATCGAGACGGACTGCGCAAGCGGCCGCGACGCGATCGACGTCATCAAGGCCGCGGGCGGCATACCGGTCATCGCGCACCCAAAGAGCGTGGAGGACGACGAAAAGGTGCTCGAACTGCTCGATTACGGCGCGCAGGGACTCGAGGTATACCATCCCTCCCACACGCCGGAGGAAACGAAGAAGTATCTCGCGATCGCGGCGGAGCGCGGGCTCTACGTCACGGGAGGCTCGGACTGGCACGGCGGGAACAACCGCCCGGAGGTCACGCGCTTCGCCGTGACAGGACTTGCGAGCCCGGATTATGCGATTCTCAGCGCGCGCAACGCCTTCGCGTAAATCTCCCCGCGATATGCCGAAGGAGCGGCTCTTTGGCGCTCCCAACAGAACTTTTCCGGCAACAGGGATTTTAAAGGGATCATCCCTTTGGCGGGAGCTCGAGGGCAAAGTCCCCGAAAAAGGCTTATCGACAGCTCAGGAGCGGCCGAACGCCGCTCCTTTTCGTTATGATGCGCTCCGTTACAGTTCGATAAAATCCCCGATCGCCCTCATGAACAGCGCGAGCGCGAGCACGTCCGCGCAACCGCCGGGGCTGAGATTGCGGTAGATGAAGGCTTCGTCGAGCGTGCGCAGCGCCTTGAACCGCTCGCCCACGGGCAGCGCGTTGACGCGCGCGGCGGAAATCTGCGCATAGGCGAGCCCCTCCTCCCCGCCCCTGTGGAGCACGTTCGTGTCGTCAAGCTTGGCCATGATCAGGGGCAGCGTGAGCGCGGCGGCGTCCTCGAGCGAATAGCCCTGCGCGAGGAAGCCGTCGAGCGCGGTCTTGGCCTTGCGCGCCGCGGGAAAGCCCGCCGCAGCCTCCCCCCGCGCGCCCGTCGCGCCGGTGCGCGCGTAAACGCGCTCCCCGTGGGTCGAGGGCGCGATGGCCGCAGCATCCAGCGCATCCGAAAGGCCGACGGACGCGAGGCGCGCGGCCTCGGCGAGCGCGGGCTTGCCCGAGCGCAAATAGATGGCGGCGCCGGCGAGCAGCAGCCCCGTGGAATAGATCGCGCCTTTGTGCGCGTTCGCCCCGTCCGTGGCCTCGCGCATGGCGCGCTCGGCGTCGAGCCCTTCGGCGCGCAGCTTCGCCATGAGCGGAGCCGGCCCGATGTCCCAGTTCTCGAGCGCGACGCGGACCATGCGCTCAAAATGGGGCTCCAGCGCCTCGGCGCTCGCATAGAAGGTCTCTATGCTCATATCCCGGTGCGCGCCGCGGTTGCTCCTGTCTACGAGGCCGGGCTTGGGCGTGGCCTCCACCTCCGCGACGAGCGCGCCGCGCGCGCACGCCGCGAGCTTTTGCGCGGCGAAGGAAAACAGCAGCGCGTCCACGCGGGCGCAGATCTCGTGAAGGCCGTGGGCGCGGCTCCGCGCGCAGGCGTAAACGGGGCCGTCGCAGACGACGCAGCGCCGCTCCGCCCCGCGCGAGAGCTTCCTCCCCGCGCTGTCGAACACGTCTATGTCGTACAGCCTGCCGACGGCCGCGCCCTCCTCGACGGCGACGGCGGCCTGTTTCACGAGCCTCGCGTCGTGATCGAACGCGAAAAACGCCTCGCAGCCCGTGGGCGCGCACAGCAACTCGCGCGCCTTGGCCTCGGGGAGCGACGCCTCGAACTGCCCGAGCCCCTCGCGGAACGCGAGCTCGACGAGCGGCGTATGCTTGGTGTCGCCGGGGATGTTCATCGTAAAGCACGCCACGGGCAGACCGTAGCGCTCGATCAGCTTGCGCTGGCGCAGAGCCCTTTCCTCGCGGCGGCGAAGCATATCTTCAAGCGAGATTTTTGAGATACGCATAAGTCGTCGGCGGCACGAGGGTTTCGATTTCCCCGAGCCTTCCCTCCTTCAAAAAGCGTCGCACCGCGCTCGCCGAGATGCCGTCCTTGCGCGGGATCTCGATGAATTCGATGCCGTAGGCGGGCAGCAGTTCCCGCATCTTTTCGTTATACGCGCGCGTCACGGGGCAGTACGGCTCCGTGCCGACGTAGCGCCGCGTGACGCCGACGCCCGGCGCGATGCGGCCCGCGAACACGGCGATGTCCATTTCCGTCCTCACATCCTCGGCGCGCACGCGGTCCTTGATGAAATACGCGGGGAACGTCGCGCGCGAAACAAGGTAATCCTCGCTTTGCACCACGGCGATGTTGGCAAGGTCCGCCGTGCCGCGCTTCACGAGCTCGTAGCGGTCCTTCGCGGGGAAATGCGCGGCGTCCTCGCTGACGACGAACACGTAGAGGAAATCGCACGCCTTTGCCGCCGTCTCGATCAGGTATCTGTGGCCGAGCGTGAACGGGTCGCAGTTGACCACGCACGCGCCCTTTATGCCTTCGGCCTTGGGAAGGGAGGCGATGAAGCGGTCTATGCCGTCCCGCCTGTCCTCGAGCATGACGGCGTCACCCGTCCGCGCGACGGGATGGAAGCCGAGCGAGCGGAACATATCCTCGCTGCCGGGCTTTGTGAACAGGAACAGATGCGCCTTGCCCTCCCGGTAGGCGTGGTTGACGAGCTCGGACACGATCGTCGCCGCAGCGCCCTCCCCTTCCGCCGCCGGGGACACCGCGACGTACTTGATCACGCTCCCGTCGAGGCAGCCGCACGCGGCGAGCCGGCCGGCGTCATCGCGAAGGACGGCGCAGTAATCCGCGCCGCCCTCCATGGTCAATCCGCGCTCCGCGAGGAACGCCCGGATTTCATTTTCCCTTGCCGCGCTCAGAGCGCCGGTTTCAAGCTCCATCTCAACCCTCGTCGATCTGCCTGATCAAATCGATCACCGTGTTGTCGCGGTACATCGAGATGCCCACGATCCTATCTTTATATTTGATGGGCTCGGGTATGCCCACGATCCGCTCGCAGCGCTCGCGGAGCTTTTCTATGCTCGTCACGGGAATGCCCGCGGCCTCGAGCTTCTCCTTCACATCGGGGCGCGCGGGGTTGACGGCGACGCCCTGATCGGTCACGACGACGTCCACGACGCTGCCCGGCGTGACGATGGTGTTGACGCGCCGAACGATCGAGGGGATGCGCCCGCGCGTGAGGGGCGCCACGACCACCGCGAGGCTCGCGCCCGCCGCGGTGTCCGGATGCCCGCCTATGGCGCCGCGGATGACGCCGTCCGAGCCCGTGAGCACGTTGACGTTGAAGTCCGTGTCAATTTCAAGCGCCGAGAGCACCACGAAGTCGAGCTGGTTCACGGCCGCGCCGCGGTTCCTGTAGCTCGCGTAGTACGAGGCGTCGATCTGCTGGTGGAAGCGGTTGTTCTTGAGCGAGTTTGCCGCGATGAGATCGAAGCTCTGCACGTCGAGTATCTTGTCGATGAGGCCCTCCTCGTGCATCTCGACGATCTGCCCCGTGATGCCGCCCAAAGCGAAGCGCGCACGGTAGTTCGAGGCGATCATCTTTTCGCGGAGGAACCTTGCCGTGGCGAGGCTCGCCCCGCCGGAGCCCATCTGCATGGAGAAGCCGTCGTAGAAATACCCGCTCGCCTCGATGACGTCCGCCGTGGTTTTGGCGATGAGCAGCTCCTTGGGGTTTTTCGTGTAGCGGGTCGCGCCGCTCATGATGCCCTTGGGATCGCCTATGCAATCGACCTTGACGACGTAATCCACGTTGCTCTCGGGTATGCCGAACGGCGCGTTGGGGAAGCGCACGAGATGGTCCGTGATGACGACGGTCTTGTCGGCCATGAGCGCGTCGAGCTTGGCGTAGCCGAGGCTGCCGCAGCTCGTGGAATTCTCCTCGTCGCGGTTGTAGCCGTTGGCGTTGCCGTAGGGATCGCACGAGGGCGCGCCGAGGAAAGCGACGTCGATGTGCACTTCGCCCGATTCGATGGCCGCCGCCCGGCCGCCGTGGGAGCGGAACACCACGGGAAAATCCATAAGCCCGCGCGAGATCGCCTCGGCGAGCTTGCCGCGAAGGCCGCTCGTCTCGATGTGGGTCACGACGCCGTTTTTGATGTGCCCGATGAGCGGCTCGTGGATGTCCGTCAAAGAGCTCGCGGCGAGCGTGAGGTTTTTGATGCCCAGGCGCGCGATCTCGTCGAGCACCATGTTGACGATGAAGTCGCCGTTGCGGAAGTGATGGTGGAAGGATACGGTCATGCCGTCCCGAAGGCCGCTCAGGCGTATGGCCTCCTCGATGCTCGCCACGACGCGGTTCTTGGAGTGCATGCGTTCGTTGAATGTTTCCGCGTCCTTAACGGGCGTGCCGGCGAACGCGCCGTGCAGCGCCGTGATCTCCTCGACGCGCGGTATGGATTTGATGTCGATATCCTGCATGGTTAAACCTCCTCGATGGGCGTGCGGTTCGCGGCGGCCGCGAGCTGCACGAGGTAGTGCGCGCGCGCGACGACGGGCTTGTCGATCATCTTGCCGTTGAGCGCGACGACGCCGCTGCCCCTGCGCTCGGCCTCCTCGCTCGCCTCGATGACCGCGCGGGCCTTCTCAAGATCCTTCTGACGAGGCGTGAACACCCTGTGCAGCGGCGGGATCTGGCGCGGGTTGATGACGCTTTTGCCGTTGAAGCCGAGCTTGTGGATCAGCTCCGCCTCGGCAAGGAAGCCTTCCTCGTTGTTGACGTCGCTGTAAACCGTGTCGAGCGCGTCGATGCCCGCCGCGCGCGCCGCGTTCAATATCATGCAGCGCGCGAAGAACAGTTCCGTACCGTCGCTGCGCGTGGTCTTGAGATCCGTCACGTAATCCTCCGCGCCCAGCGCGATGCCGATGAGGCGCTTCGAAGAAAAGGCGATCTCCTTGGCGTTGAGCACGCCCAGCGCGCTCTCGATGGCGGCCATCATCCTGGTTTTGCCGACCGGTATGCCCGCCGCGCGCTCGATGCGCTCGATCTCCGCCTCGCACTCGAGCACATCCTTCGCGGATTCGGTCTTGGGCAGGCGGATCACATCCGGCTGGGCGCGCACGACGGCCTCGAGGTCGTGTATGCCCAGGCCGCTCCCAAGGTCGTTGATGCGCACGACCAGCTCCTTGCTGCCGTAAGAAAGCTTCGTGAGCGCGCTGTAGACGAGGAAGCGCGCGGAATCCTTCTCGTTGATCGAAACGGAATCCTCAAGATCGAACATGATCGAGTCCGAACCGTAGATATGCGCGTCGCGCACCATGCCGGGATTGTTGCCCGGTACAAAGAGCATGCTTCTTCTCAGCTTCATTTCCTGTTCTCCCACACGTAGGCTTCGCACTTTGCCGCGCGGTAAGCCGCGGTCTTCACGCGCGCCTCCACGGTGCAGTCGAGCGCCCCCTTGTCCACGGCGTCCACGACGGCGCTCGTCACCCCGAGCGAGGCGAGCGTGCCGCGTATGACCGCTTCTATCTGCTTGCCGAACTGCTGCATCACGGCGCTCGTGAGCGTGAGCGTAATGCCCTCGCCCTCGCGCGGCTCGATGCGCACGCTGATGTCGCTGGACTCCATCGTCCCCGCGACGCCCTTTGTCACGATCTGCATGTTGCTCCTCCGATGATTGATCGGGCGGCCCGAACGGGCGTCCCCACTGGATAATTTACTACCTTTCCGCAGGCGTTTCAACCCTTCGCCGCAGATATACATGCATAACGAAAAACATGTATACATGTTTTTTCCCTTGCCTTTTCCACGCGTCGTCATTATACTGAGAACAAGACTTCAAAGGGGTATACGGCGATGCGCAGCAAGCACGAGGGATACGACAGCGTCCGCGAGAAGATCATCGCGACCGCGTCCGAGCTGTTCACGCGCTCCGGCGTGCACGGCACGAGCCTGAACGACATCGCCGCCGCGGCGCACATCGCCAAGGGCACGGTCTATTATTACTATCCGGCGAAGGAAGCCCTCAGCCTCGACGTCGCCGAGGCGCTGTGCGATTTCGTCGCGGACGCGCTTTTAAGCTGGGTCGAGAGCGTTTCGCGCGAGGCGGAACCCGAGGAGGAACTGGCCCTGCTCGTCGAAACGCTGCTGGGCGATGCGCAAAGGCGCAGGCTCTACGCGGTGCTGCTCGCCGAGGGCAGTCTCGACGATCCCGCCATCGCGGGCCTTCTCGCCGCCGCCCATGAAAAATGGAAGGTCATGTTCGAGGTCGGCGCGCTCAAGCTTCGCCTGCCGCAGTCGCGCGAGATCCGTGCGCGCGCCGGGCTGTTCTTCACGCTGCTGGGAGGTTACGCGCTCAAGCCGGGCGCTTCGAGGCAGGACTGGGCCGAGTTCGCCGCGCTCATGGCGCGCTGAGGCCTACCGGTCGATCAGATAGACGCTCATCACAATGAAAAGCTGCTCGTAGACATCCCCGGTAAGGCCGAGGAGCGAGGCGGCTTTTTTTAATCTGTACCGTATGGTGTTCGGATGCTGGAACAGCGACTGCGCCGCCGCGCGCACATCCCCCCGCGTGCGCACGTATTCCGCGAGCGTTTCGAGAAGCCCCGAGGAATTCGCCGCGTCGTAGCTCTCTATGACCGCCACGGCCTTCGCGCACAGGCGCCTGGCGGAGCGGTCCTCCGCCGCGGCCATGACGAAACGGTACGCGCCGGCCTCGTCGAAGCGGATGAAGGGCGCGTCCAGCACGCGGCAGATGCGCGCGGCGCGCATCGCCTCCGATACGGCGAGCGCGTATTCCTCGTAGCCCTGGGCCGTGGAACCGACGCCCACGCGGCATTTCTCAGGCTCGAAGCCGATGTCCCGGAACGCCTTCATGGCGAGCGCCTCGGATATGGCGGCCCTGCCCGGCTCCTGCGCGGAGGCAAAGAGCAGCGCGCCGCCCGCATAGGGCACGAAAAGGCGGCGCGCGCTCGGTTCGGACGCGGAATAGCGAACCATCAGGCGCAGCGTCGCCGCGCTCAGGGGATCGTCCTTGGGCGACACGCAGAACGCAACCGTACAGCACGGAAGAAGCTGCGGGTCTATCGCGCGCACGATGGAGGCCGGCGTGCTGCCGCCCGAGGGAACGCCCAGCAGCTCGTCGAGCTTCCTGGAGGCGTGCTCGCTGCGCTCGCGCGCGCGAGAAAAGCCGTTGGCCGCGATGAAAAGGTCGTTCACATGCGCTTTGCGGAAAACGAACAGGGGCAGGTTCTCGCGCTCCGCGATGGCGCGCATCTCGGCGGGCACCTCGGCGCGGTCGAACACGCGCACGGCAAGCGCCGCGACGCCGCGCTCGACGAGCCTCGTCACGGCCGCGCCCGCCTTGCCCGAAAGCTCCCGCACGAGCAGGAGGCTCGAAATCACGAACTCGCCCGGCGCGAACTCGGAGTAATCCCCGTGCTCGACCTCGTAATCGAGCACGGAATAACCGGCGACGGGGCGGTCGAGCCCTCCCTCGCCCGCAAGAAGCTCGAACTCCCCGAAGGGCTCGAGCTCCAGCAGTTCCCGAACGCGGATCATAGCGCCCCTCCCATCAGAGCACGGGATCCAGGGGCAGCGCGCTGAAGTGAAGCAGAAGCTCCATCTTCGGATACGCGTGCTTGAAGTTGCGCGTCACGCGGTCCATCACCATCTGCGTGTTCTCGAAGCTGGCCAGGGGCAGCATCAGAAGATACTGCGACACGCTGTAGCGCGTGAACACGTCGCCGCGCCGGAGCGAGGCCGCCACGACGTCGCGCAGCCGTTCCATCGCCACGTTCTTCTTCGCCTGCGTGAGCTTTTTGCCGTACCCGTCGAGCACTGTAATGAGCGCGATGTGCACCACGAGTCCGTTGCGGCTCGCGTTTCGCGCCTGCATGCGGTAAATATCCTTGAAGATTTCAAATTCGCAATAGAACGCCCCGCCCGCGCACGCGGTCTCCGCGAGGCTCTCGCGTATGGTGCCCAGATCCATTTCGGTGTTCTTGCTCGTGCGCACGACCTCGCGGTAAAGCTGCATCAGTTCCGGCGAGGGCGTCACGCCGAAGTGGGAGAAGAACAGCTCCGTCACATAGTTGTAGTGGCTCATCGCCTCCTGCTGCGAGCCCGTGGCGACGAGCGCCTGTATGAGCGCGAAATGGATGGACTCGTCGTACGGGTCGATCACCGACGCGCGGCGGCAGAGCGAGATGATGTCCCCATACCTGCCGGCCTGCGTCAAAAGCTCGACCGCGCCGTGCACGGCCTGTATGTATCTGGTGCGGAAATATGAGCTCAGCGGCATCACCCACGGCTCGAACGAAACCTTGGGCAGATAGTCCCCCCGGTAATACGAGAGCGCGCGCATCAGGTAAGAAAGCTTTTTGTCGCCGCTCGCCTTGTCGGCCGCCTCGCAGCAGGCGAGGAACTCCTCCGCGTCGACCTCGACGCGAAGGTCGTTGTTCCAGGCGTAAGCGCCGCTGCGGTAGAGTATGATGTTTTTGCCATCCTCGAACGCGAGCGTGTCCATGGCCTGGCGCGCGCGGTGGACTATGGTCTTGAGCGTATTCGCGGGGTCGCCGATCTCGCTGCCCTCGGGCCAGAGCACCTCGATCAGGTCGTTCTGGGAAACGTCCTTCATGCGGTTGGCGATCAGATACTGGATGAGCGCCCAGACCTTTTTGGAGCGGCTGGACTGATCGTCCACCTTGCGCTCGCCGCACACGAGGGAGAACTCGCCGAGCATATTCACTTGGAGCACGTTTCGCATAGCTTCCATCGGCAATCCAGCGTCCTGAAAATATATAGTACGTTACCGGTCGGTCTTTTTACTTATTTTATCTCATACGCAAAAAATTGGCAATAGCCACGCGGATACAGAATATGGTATAATCTATATCGAATAAGGTCATATGTTGCGCTTTTGCATGTTTTTTTCGAAAATCGACGCAAAAAAAGGAAAGCGAAACGGACTTTTGTAACGCCTGTGTAACTGCTGACGGATATAATCTAGCCAGGGTAATCCTTTGAACCCTGGGGCAGAGGTGGGTTTCATGGATGGTTTGGCGAGCGGCTTCATACCGTACGAGATCAAAACGAGCCTTGTGAAGATCACGTCCTATGCGGACAGGGAGCTTCGGGGTACGCTTTACAACCCATATTTCGCGCGCGAGCTGCGCTTTTCAAACGCGCTCCAGTTCCTCGCGCTCGTCGAGGAGCTGCTCGACGCGATCGGCTGCCCGCAAAAGGCCATGGAAACCCCCGGCTTCCGGTCCGCGCGATGCGAATCCGCGCCCGAGGAGGATGCGCACGAGCGCCCCGCGCTCGCCACGTTCAAGCTCAACGTGCTTTTCCGGCAGAACGCGAGCTGGCAGGGACGCCTCGTATGGCTCGAAAAAAAGAGCGAAACGCAATTCAGAAGCGTTCTCGAGCTTCTCATGATATTGGATAACGTGCTCTCATGAACGATTTCGAACTGATGAAACTTTCTCTCGCCGCGCGGGAACAGGGGCGCGACCACGCCGTCGTCACCATCGTGGAAACATCGGGCAGCGCGCCGCGAAAGAGCGGCAAGCTGCTCGTTTACGCGTCCGGCGAAGCCGCGGGCACCGTCGGCGGCGGCGCCATCGAGCGCGCCGCCATCACGCACGCGCTTGAGCGCATACGCCGCGGCAGAGGCGATTATGTCGATTACGACCTCGGCGGCCACGGCCTCGCGATGGCCTGCGGCGGCAGGATGTCCCTGCTCACCGAGGTGTACCGCGCGCAGCCCAGGCTCGTCGTGTGCGGCGCGGGGCACGTCGGGCTCGCGCTCGCGGCCGCTGCGCGGACGGTCGGCTTCGGCGTCGCCTTCTATGACGACAGGGACGAGGCCGCCCTGCCCGGGCCGCTTCCTCCCGAGGCCGAATACAACAGGGTCGAGAGCTTCGGGCAGGCGCTGCGCGCGGCCGACATCCCCGCGGGCGCGTACTACGTCGTGGTCACGCACGGGCATGCGTGCGACGCGGAGGCGCTCGCGGCGATACTGCCCAAGCGGGCCGCGTATATCGGCATGATCGGCAGCAAAACGAAGATCCGTTCCGTCTACCGCACGCTGCTCGGGCAGGGTGTGGAGCGCGAAGCCCTGCGCGGGGTATACTCCCCCATCGGCCTCGACATCGGCGGAGAAACCCCCGAGGAGATCGCCGTGGCGATACTCGCCGAGATGCTCGCGGTGCGTTATGGGCGCGCAGGCGGACATCTGCGCAAGCCGGAGTTGGTGCCGGAGGATTTGACGACCGGCGATTGACAATCAAAAAACGCCGCCTGCAGGCGGGGATTCGGGGCCGGCCGCAGCCCAGTGTCCGGGGGCGTCTCCCGCCCGAGGGCAATATCCGCCCCGAATTCAATGTCCGCCCTGATGTTATTTAAGATGCGTTATTTCTTCGTTTTCGGTTTGAATATGATCGCGTTGAGCGCGCCGAAGAACACCGCCGCCGCGATGCCGCCCGCCGTGGCGATGACCCCGCCCGTGAACGCGCCGAGCACGCCGTTTTCCCCGGCGGCCTCGATGGCGCCCTTCCCGAGGGCGTAGCCGAAGCCCGTGAGCGGTATGGTCGCGCCCGCCCCCGCGAGCTTTACGAGCGGTTCATACAGGCCGAACGCCGCGAGGAACACGCCTACGGTCACAAAAAGAACAAGTATGCGCGCGGGAGTGAGGTTTGTGTAACTCATGAGAAGCTGCCCGATCACGCAGATGCCGCCGCCGATCAAAAACGCGTACAGATAATCCCGAAACTCCATGCTATCTCCTTTCTATGACGAGGCCGTGCGCGACGCCGGGGATGCTTTCCCCCTGCATGCCCGAGGTCGTGCTCATGAGCGCGCCCGTCGCCATAAAGAACATGCGCCTGAAATCCCCCGCCTCGAGGCGCTTGAGCAGATACCCGTTGAGCGTGACCGCGCTGCACGCGCAGCCGCTGCCGCCGCAGTTGACGTTCTGGTCCGGCGCGAATATGATGTTGCCGCAGTCGACGTGGCGCTCGGCCACATCCACATTCTCCTTTTTGCACAGCTCCTGGAACAGCTCGCCGCCGAGCCTGCCTAGGTCGCCCGTGACCACGATGTCGTAACTCTCCGCGGTCTGGCTCGTTTCCCGAAGATGGGTCACGAACGTGTCCGCCGCCGCGGGCGCCATCGCCGCGCCCATATTCGCCGCGTCCTTGACGCCGAGGTCCACCACGCGCCCGATCACGCCGTGGGTCACATAGACGGCTTGATACTGCGCCTTGGCTATTAAGGTATCGTCCGCAAGCAGCGTGCAGCCCGCGCCGGTCACGGTCCTCTGCGCGGTCGGTATCGCCTGCGTGCCCATCTCGAGCGGCATGCGGTACTGCCGCTCGGCCGTGCAGAAGTGGCTCGACGCGGCGCAGGCGACGCAGGAAGCGAAGCCGCCGTCCATGAGCATGGCGCCCAATAGAAGCGATTCCGCCATGGTCGAGCACGCGCCGTAAAGCCCGATGAACGGTATGCCCAGCTCGCGCGCGGCGAAGTTCGCGCTGATGATCTGGTTGAGCAGGTCCCCGCCCAGGAGTATGTCCACCTCGCCCGGCGAGAGGTTCGCCTTTTCAAGCGCCGCGCGCACGACGTGCTCGAACATCTTGCGCTCGGCAAGCTCCCAGGTCTTTTCGCCCCAGGTGTCGTCCTCGAGCACGGTGTCGAAGAATTTGCCGAGCGGGCCCTCGCCCTCGATTTTACTGACGACGGTTTCGCCCGCGAGTATGCGCGGCGGGCACGCGAAGGCCACCGTGCGGCGGCCGATGCATTTGTTACGCATGATCCTCCTCCTAGAACAGAAGCGACACGAGGCCCACGACGATGGACGCGCCTATGCCGTACACGAGCACCGGCCCCGCGATGGAGAACAGCTTCGCCCCGAGGCCGAGCACGAAGCCCTCCGGCCGGAATTCCATCGCGGGCGACACGATGGAGTTCGCGAAGCCCGTGATGGGCACGACGGAACCCGCGCCCGCCCACGAGCCGATGCGGTCGTACACGCCGACGCCCGTGAGCATCGCCCCGAGGAACACCATGACGATGGCCGTGAAGGAAGCGACGTCCGTTTCGCCGAGATGGAGGCAGAGCCGCGCGAAATCGCGGAACAACTGCCCGATGCAGCAGATCAGCCCGCCCGAAAGGAAAGCCTTGACGCATTGCGCGAGCACCTTGCTCTTGGGCGCGCGTTCGGATACGAGCTGCTGGTATTCGAGCTCCTGCTTTGTCGCCGGTTTTTTATTTGTCATTCTCAGGCTCCTTGTCCGTGCCGGTGCGCGGCTTGGCTGGGGCGTAGCGCTGCTCCCTGTCCATGGGGTTGAGAGTGCCCGCGTTGAGCAGCGTGATATCCGGTTTGGGTATCGAGTAAAACTGCTCAGCGCGCATCGACGGCCTCTTCATACACGAAGCGCGCGCCGCTCATGCCGCCGTCCCCATCGGGCGCGAAGAACGCGTGGTAGACCAGCAGGCTCATCAAAGCGAGCAACGCCGCGAACAATATCAGAAACGTGACTTTTCGTACCGTGAGCATAGCTATCCCTCCTTAAAAGTTTGAATGTCTTTAGTATTCGCAAGCGGCGCTTTTTTATGATGCTGATAACGCGCGCAAAAAAGCCGCGCGAATCGCGCGACGGTCGAAAAAGAGAGAAAACAGGGCTGAAAACGCTTGACTGTAAAGCCTCTTTATCCTTTAAAATAGAGAAAGCGTTCGGGAAAGGTACGAAAAAATGACAATCAAACAGATCGAAGCGCAAACGGGGATGGAGCGGGCGAACATCCGCTTTTATGAGCAGGAGGGCCTGATCCGCCCCGCGCGCGCGGCCAACGGATACCGCGATTATTCCGAGGAGGACCTCGCGGTTCTCCTTCGCGTGAAGCTGCTGCGCAGCCTTCGCATATCGCTCGAGGAAATCAAGGCGCTGCGGAGCGGGAAGGAAACGCTCGCCGACGCCCTCGCGCGGCACATGGCCGTGTTGGAGCGGGAACGGGAAAGCGCGGCTTTCGCGCGGGAGACCTGCCGCGCGATGCGCGAGGACGGGGTTTCCTTCCACGATCTCGACGCGAAACGGTATCTCGAAGGCGTCGAGCGCAAGGCCAGGGAAAACGGCGGCGCGTATTTCGCGGTGCAGGGGGAACGGCTTGAGCAGGCGTTTTACCCCTGGCGCAGGTACTTCGCGCGCATGTTCGATCTTTCATTCTGCGGCCTGATCTGGTGGGCGCTGCTCGCGTTCGCGTTCAACGCGGGGCGCGACGCGTTTTCATCGCTATCGACCGTCGCCGCATCGACTGTGCTTCTCCTGTTTCTCGAGCCTCTGTCGCTGCACCTGTCCGGCACGACGCCAGGGAAAGCCGTTTTCGGCTTCCGCCTCACCGATCCGGACGGCAGCCCGCTCTCCTATGAGGCGGCGTTCGCGCGCACCTGGGGCGTTATAGGAAAGGGCTTGGGTTATCAGATCCCCGTACTCGATCTCGTTCGCCTTTGGAAAAGCTACAAGCGCTGCGCTGAAAACGAAACGCAGCCCTGGGACGAGGGCGTTTCCTACAGCATGAAGGACGCCTGCGCCCGCCGCGCGCTCTTGTATGTCGGCGCGAGCGCGGTTCTGGTGTTCCTGTCGGCTTCGGTCGCGTTCTCGCAACTCCTGCCGCCGAACCGCGGCGAACTGAGCGTCGCCCAGTTCGCGGAGAACTATAATTACTATGTCCGGTATTTCGGATACGAGCCCGCGAATACGGGCTATCTGGACGCGAACGGCGCCTGGGCGGAAAAAGCGCCCTCCGGCTCGACGGAAATCTATTATAGCGGCGACGCCATGCCTGTTTTCTCCTACGAGCTCGAAAACGGATATGTGAAAGCCGTCCGCCTGTCCCTTGAGCTGACCGGGGAAAGATACTCGATCGCCTTCGCCTCCTTTGACGATCCGCTTTTTCTCGCCTCGTTCTCCCTTGCCTTGGCGCAAAAGGAGGTCGGCCTTTTTTCGCGCGCGCAGGAGCGCATCGTGGAAGAGATCGGCGCGCAGCCCTTCGGCAGCCGCGATTTTACGCAGGCGGGGATCGTTTTCTCGTATCGCACGGAATACACCGGCTATATCGACACCGCGGGCGGCGCGCTTTTCCCGGAAAGCGTCGTTTCCGGAGAACACGCGCCGTCGTCTTCGTTCCGCATGGAATTCTCGATGACCAAAACCGACTGAGGAGAATGGGCGCGGTATAAAAAGGGAAGCGGCGTTCGCCGCTTCCCGCGCATATGAGCGATGCCTTTTATTTCCGGCTGACTGCGCCGAATTTGCACGAAGTCATGCACGCGCCGCACTTGATGCACTTGGACTGGTCGATGACGTAGGGCACCTTGGGCGCGCCGGAGATGCACTTGGTCGGGCAGTTCCTCGCGCAGATGCCGCAGGTCTTGCACTTATCCGGATCGATCACGTAATTGAGCAGGTTCTTGCACACGCCCGCCGGGCAGCGCTTGTCGCGGATGTGCGCCTCGTACTCGTCGCGGAAATAGCGTATGGTCGAGAGCACCGGGTTGGGCGCGGTCTGGCCGAGGCCGCACAGCGCCGTGGCCTTGATGTTCCTGGCGAGCTTCTCGAGCTTCTCGAGGTCGCCCTCCTCGCCCTTTCCGTCGCAGATCTTGTTGAGGATCTCGAGCATGCGCCGCGTGCCGATGCGGCAGGGCGGGCATTTGCCGCAGGATTCATCCACCGTGAACTCGAGGAAGAACTTCGCGATGTTGACCATGCAGTTGTCCTCATCCATGACGATCATGCCGCCGGAGCCCATCATGGAGCCGATGGCCATGAGGTTGTCGTAATCGATGGGAACGTCGAGGTGCTCTGCCGGGATGCATCCGCCGGAGGGGCCGCCGGTCTGCGCGGCCTTGAACTTCTTGCCGCCCGGTATGCCGCCGCCGATCTCGTAGATGATCTCGCGCAGCGTCGTTCCCATGGGGATCTCGACGAGGCCGGTATTGTTGATCTTTCCGCCGAGCGCGAACACCTTGGTGCCCTTGCTCTTCTCGGTGCCTATGGAGGAGAACCATTCGGGCCCGTTGAGTATAATCTGGCAGACGTTGGCGAGGGTCTCGACGTTGTTGAGTATCGTCGGCTTGCCAAAGAGGCCCTTGTTCGCCGGGAACGGGGGGCGCGGGCGCGGCTCACCACGGCCGCCCTCGATGGAGGCCAAGAGAGCCGTTTCCTCGCCGCACACGAACGCGCCGGAACCCAGGCGCAGGTCGATGTCGAAGTTGAAACCGGTGCCGAAGATATCCTTGCCGAGCAAGCCCATCTCGCGCGCCTGGCCGATGGCGATGCGAAGGCGCTTGACCGCGATGGGATACTCCGCGCGCACGTAGATGTAGCCCTGCTGGGAGCCGATGGCGTAGCCCGCGATGGCCATGGCCTCGAGCACCGCGTGGGGGTCGCCTTCAAGCACGCTTCGATCCATGAACGCGCCGGGGTCGCCCTCGTCCGCGTTGCAGCAGACGTACTTGACGTCGCTCTCGGGCGCCTTGGCGAACTTCCATTTCAAGCCAGTCGGGAAGCCCGCGCCGCCGCGGCCTCGAAGGCCGGATTTGAGTATGCAGTCGATGACCTCGTCCCGCGTCATCTCGGTGAGCGCTTTGGCGAGCGCCTTATAGCCGTCGAAGGCGATGTACTCGTTGATGTCCTCCGGGTTGATGACGCCGCAGTTGCGAAGCGCGATGCGCTTCTGCTTCTTGTAAAACTCGATGTCGTTGAGCGAAAGTATGTTCTGCTCCCCGTCCACGCTCTTGTGGTAGAGAAGATCCTGCACGATGCGGCCCTTGACGAGGTGCTCGCTGACGATGCGCGGCACGTCCTCGACCTTGATGTGGCTGTAGAACGCGCCCTCGGGATACACGATGCAGATGGGGCCGTTTTCGCACAGGCCGAAGCAGCCCGTGCGCACGACCTTGATTTCCTTTTCAAGGCCCGCGTTTTTGATGCATTCCTCGAACTTGTCGATGATGGCCGGAGAGTTGGAGGATGAGCAGCCCGTGCCCGTGCATACGAGCACCTGAGAACGATAGAATTCCATAATTACCTCCTGGCTCCCGGCTTATTTGTTCTTGGCTTCGTAGTAGCCGATGGTATATTCGACGACGGGATTGTCGCCCACGACGTGCTCGGTCACGATGCGGCCGACCATGTCGGGCGTAACCTTGACGTAGGTGACCTTATCCTCGCCGGGCTTGTAGATCTCCACGATGGGCTCGAGCCGGCACACGCCGATGCAGCCCGTCTGGGCGACGGCGACGCCCTGCAGGTTCCGTTTGGCGACCTCGTCCATGAAAGCGGTAAGGACCGGCCGGGCGCCCGCGGCGATGCCGCAGGTGGCCATGCCGACCACGACGCGGGTGCCGGTCTGTTCGCGGCGCAGGTTGATCGTTTCGAGCGTCTTCTGACGGATCGCTTCGAGTTCCTGTATGGATTTCATACTTTAGACACCTCCGTTTAATTCTGTGATTCCCTCAATTAAGCTCTCCCGTATCCAGAGCGCGACCTGCGGGGTGGAAAGCGGGATCTCATCGCCGAGCGCTTTTCTGATCTCCCTCGTGTCGAAGACGAACGCGCGGCCGTCGACGCGGTATGTATAGACGAAATTGACTCCCTCGCCGCTGCAGGCAAGGCCGTATATCGTATCCGCCATGTCCCCCAGAGGCGGGCGGTCGATGTGGCTGATCCGGTAGCTCGCCGCGATGCGCGTGCCGGCGCCCGGCGTTGACTCGAGCTCGAACGTTCCCGCGCAGCCCTCCGCCCCCTCCTTGAAGAAGGGGATGCCCAAACCTACGGAGCGCGTTTTCCGCGTGGTGGTGAACGGGTCCGTCACCTTTTTGAGCAAATCGGCGTCCATGCCGCGTCCGTCGTCCTTCACCTCGCAGCGCATCCAGTCCCTTGCGTGATCGACCTCGACCGTGATTTCGACGAGCTTCGCGCCCGCCGAAATGGAGTTCTGCGCGATGTCGAGCAGGTGCAGCGAGAGTTCCTTCATGATCATGGGCTTCAGCCGATCTTGCGGTATTTCTCCACGATCGCGGGGATCTGCTCGGGCGTGAGCCTTCCGTATACCTCTTCGTTGATCATCATGGCGGGCGCGAGTCCGCAGCAGCCGATGCAACGCGTGGCCTCGAGCGTGAACAAGCCGTCCGGCGTGGTCGTGCCGACCGCGATGCCGAGCTGCTTTTCAAGCTCTTCGAGCACGAGTTGGCTGCCCCTGACGTAGCAGGCGGTGCCCAGGCAAAGGCCGATGGTGTGCTTGCCCCTCGGCTGCAGCGTGAACTGCGAGTAGAAGGTCGCGACGCCGTAGATCACGCTCACGGGCGTGCCGGTCTTTTCGCTGACGTAGTGCTGCACCTGCTCGTTCACGCAGCCGCAGATCTCCTGCGCATGCTGCATGATAGGCAGCAGGCCGCCCGGAACATCCTTCCACTCGGCGATGACGCCGTCGAGCCGGTCGAACTGCTCCTTGCGGATGCTGTTTGCGATTGCCATGGATAAATCCTCCTTTGATGTTTGACCGCGGCGAATTGACAAAAAAAATACAATAAGCCTTTAGGATTGTAACATATCGGGCGCGAAAAAGAAAGCGGAAAGTTGCCGAATGCAGGTTTAATTTACACCTGTTCATGCAGGATTCACAGCCGCGCGCACGCGCTCGCGCGCCGCGATTTTATCGCGAAAAAACGGCCGTTTTACGGCCGCTTTCCACGCTTGGGCGACGCTTTCCCCCGCGGGCTGAAATTCCCTCGTTCCCTTCCTGCATTTTTCTGCGCGCGGGAAATATCGCGCGGCGGCAGCAGCGCGTCTTTGCCAAAGCCGATCAGATCCTCGCGGCCCGCGGCCTTGAGCGCCTCGCGCGCGAGCGGCGCGTAGGCGGGCTTGAAGTATTGCATCAGAGCGCGCTGCATGGCCTTCTCTTTGGCCGAGCGCGGCACGTAGACCTTGGCGCCCGTGCGGGGGTCGATTCCCGTATAATACATGCAGGTCGAAAGCGTGCCGGGCGTGGGATAGAAGTCCTGCACCTGCTCCGGCCGCTGGCCCGTTTGTTTCAGGTATAAGGCGAGCTCGATCGCGGCGTCTAAGTCGCTGCCGGGATGGGAGCTCATGAAGTACGGCACGATGAACTGCTCCTTGCCCGCGGCGGCGCTCAGCTTCTCATAGCGGCGGCAGAACGCATCGTAGAGTTCGTGCGAGGGCTTGCCCATGAGCCTCAAAACGCGCTCGCTCACATGCTCGGGCGCGACCTTGAGCCTGCCGCTGACGTGGCTCTTCACGAGCGCGCGCAGGAAGGCGTCCGATCGATCGTACATCACATAATCGTACCTCACGCCGGAGCGCACAAACACGCGCTTCACGCCGGGCACGGCGGAAATTTCCCCGAGAAGCGCGACATAATCCGAATGGTCGGCCACGAGCTGCGGGCAGGGCTTGAAGCCCAGGCATTGCCGGTCGGCGCAGACGCCGTGCTCGAGCTGCTTTTTGCACGCGGGGTTGCGAAGATCCGCCGTGGGGCCGCCCACGTCGTGTATGTTGCCCTTGAAGCCGGGCAGCGCCGTCATAAGCTTCGCTTCGGCCACGAGGGATTCCCTGCTCCTCGACTGCACGACGCGCCCCTGGTGGAAGGTCAGCGCGCAGAACGAGCAGCCGCCGAAGCACCCGCGGCATGAGGTCAGCGAGAACGCGACCTCCTCGAGCGCGGGGATGGGCTTTTTGTATTTCGGATGGGGCCTTCGCGTATAGGGCAGATCGTAGACCTCGTCGAGCTCTCGCCTTGTCAGCGGCGCCGCGGGCGGGTTCGCCACGAGATACCCCTTCCCGTGCGGCTGGACGAGGCGCGCGCCGCGCACGGCGTCCTGCTCGCGGTACTGCGTCATGAAGGCCGAAGCGTATTTAAATTTGTCCGAGGCGGTCTCCTCGAAGCTCTCGATGAGCCGATAGTCGTAGACCTTCTCGAGGGAATCCGTATGGAAGCACGTTCCGGGAACGTAGGTGATCTGGTCGATGGGCAAGCCCGCGGCGAGCGCGTCCGCGACGTCCGCGATCTGCCTCTCCCCCATGCCGTAGATGAGAAGATCCGCGCCGGAATCGACGAGCACGCTCCGCCGCACCTTGTCGTCCCAGTAATCGTAATGCGCGAAGCGGCGAAGGCTCGCCTCGATGCCGCCGATGACGACGGGCACGCGCCGGAACGCCTCGCGGCAGCGGTTGGCGTAGACGATCACCGCGCGGTCGGGCCGTTTGCCCGCCTCGCCGCCTTCGGAATAGGCGTCCTCGCTTCGCGGCTTCTTCGCGGCGGTGTAATGGTTGACCATGGAATCCATGTTGCCGGAGTTGACGAGGAAAGCGAGCCTCGGCTTGCCCAGCGCGCGGAAGGCTGAAACGTCGCGCCAGTCCGGCTGGGCGATCACGCCCACGCTGTAGCCGTGCGCCATGAGCACGCGCGCGATGATGGCCGTGCCGAAGGATGGGTGGTCTATGAGCGCGTCCCCCGTGACGAGCACGAAGTCCGGCCGCGAAACGCCCCGCGCGCGCAGTTCCTCGGCGCTCATGGGGATGGTCGCTTCCGGATCGAAGATCTCTTGTTTGATTTCTTTATTCATCGGGTTCCGGCCCGCCGTGCGCCTCCTCGGGCCGCGCCTTTTCGGGTTCGGGCTCCCCGGAGGGCTGCCGTATGGGGCCGCGGCAGGCGAGCTCCTCGAGAAGCATGCGTATGCGAAGCCGCGCCACGCCCGCCTCCTGGTCGCGCCGGTCGAACTCGCGTATGATATCATCCAAAAACGCGTCCACCTCCTCGATGTCGTAACCGAGGAAGGAACGCCGGAATCTCTTGTTGACGATCTTTTCTTTATCCATGTTCCCGTCCGGGCATATCGTTGTTCCGCCGCGCTTTGAGAAGCCGTTCGCCGTGCCGGAGGGCACGGCGAACGGCGCTTCCGGCTCAGATGAGGCCGTCGTTGTCGGTCTCGCCGTTGCCGATGACGTCATAGTTGGTGGGCGCTACGACGAAGATGCCGCGTGAGATCTTATAGATGGTGCCGTTGAGCGCGTAGATCGCGCCCGCCATGAAGTCGAGTATGCGCTGCGCGCAGTCGAGCTCCAGCTCCTCCATATTGACGATCACGGGCTTGCGGCTCTTCAAATTGTCGATGATGTTCTGGGTATCCTCATAGCTGATGGGATGGTAAACGATCATCTTGAGCTGAGCCGCCGACGGGAGGCTGACCACGTTGCTGCCCGGCGCGCTCGCCCTGCGGGTACCGCGGTTGCCGAGCTTGACGACGTTGTCCTCGTGCGGAGCCTCTTCGTACTCCTGCTCCGCGTAGTACTCATCCTCCATGTCGCTTTCCTCGATGCCGATGTACTCGAGGAACTTGTTCATGAATCCTGCCATTCGGTTATTCCTCCACTCAATAAAATATTATTGGCGCTTGGAGAAATAATCATTTGTAACCGGCGCGGGCTGCTCTGTGTTTACGCCCCGCCGCCGGGCGCCGCCTGCCTTTGGCCGAACAGCGCCGTGCCGACGCGCACCATGTTCGACCCTTCGGCGACCGCCGCCCTGTAATCCCCGCTCATGCCCATGGAGAGCGTGTCCACGCGCGTGCCGGGCAAGCCCAGCGCCGCCGCTTTATCGAAAAGCTCCCTCATGCGCGCGAAGTGCCCGCGTACCTCCCCCTCGCCCACATCAGGGGGAATGCACATGAGCCCCCGCAGCCGCACGTTGGGCAGCGCGGAGATCGTTTCGAGGAACGGGAAAAGCTCTTCGGGCATAACGCCGCCCTTTTGCGGCTCGCGGCCCACGTTGACCTCGACGAGCACGTCCTGCACGACGTTATTCTTCACGGCCTCGCGCGAAATCTGCGCGGCGAGCGCCGATCTGTCCACAGACTGGATCGAGGCGACCTTCCCGATAACATATTTTACCTTATTCGTCTGGAGTTGTCCAATCAAATGTACGCGCGCGCCGTATTCGCCAAAAAGAGGCAGCTTTCCGGTCAGCTCCTGCACGCGGCTCTCCCCCGCGTCCGTCACGCCGCAATCGAGCGCCTCGCGGATGCGCGCTTCGTCCACGAACTTGGTCACCGCGACGAGGGCGATCTCCCCGGGCCTTCGTCCCGCGCGTCCGGCGGCGTCTGCGATGCCGTCCATGATTTCAAAATAGTTCTCGCGCACGCTCACGGCTTGACGCACCTCATCCCGGCCGCGAGGCTGCCGTCCGCGCTTAGGGCGCGAACGAGCGCGGTGTCCCCGTCCACGGCGACGACGCTGATCTCGATCGTCCTCTCGGAATCCCCCGCGTCGACGGTGACGAAGGCCGAGCCGTCCTTCACGCCGACGTATTTGAGCGGAATCAGGTAGCCCGAAAGCTCCGCGGCGACGGTCGCGTTGAGCTTGCGCGTGCGGTACAGTTCGCCCATGTCCTCGGTGATTTCGATGAGGTTGAGCACGTCGCCCTCGGACGCGGAGGCGTTCATCGCGGTGCCGGCGAACTGCAGCGCGCAATCCGAGAAGGTTATGGTATACCGCTCGCCCGCGGCGAGGCGCAGCGCCTGCGAGCGCGGCGTCACGAACGCGAGGTACCAGAGGTTCGGATTGACGAGCCGGTAGACAAGGTTGCTCGGCGCGCCGGATAAAAGGTCGGACGAACCGGAAACCACGCCGGAAATCAGCGAGGCGTTGATGGTGTCGAGCTTGTCGGTGTTGAGCGTCTGCTCGTAGCCGTCGAAATAGAAGCTCACGCGCCCCGTGCCCGCGGCGGTCACCTTCTCGCGGTAGGTGTCGAGCTGCGCGAGCCGCTCGGCCTGCGTGTTGTAGAGCTCCGTCAGCGCGGAGGTCGGCTGCACGGTCTGTGTGAGGAAAGCCGCGCGTTGGTTTAAAAGCTCCGCAAGCTCGCGCTGGAGCGTCAGCAGGTCTCCCCCTTCGCCGAGCTCGGCCTGACGGACCGCGAGGCGTTTGTTCTGTATCTGCAGCTCTATGCTCGCGAGGTCCGCGTTCTCCACGCCCGCGAGCAGCGCCGTCTGCGCGGCGTAGATCTGCCCCTCGACCGTGAGCAGCGCCTGCATCATATCGTCCGAATAGCCCCACTTGTAGACGAGCGCGATGTCCTGCGCGTCGGTGACGGCAGCCCCCTCGTCTACGTAGAAGCTCACGCGGTCGTACTTGTCCACGCCCACGCACTGCTCGTCGCGTATGATCACGGCCACGGCCTCCATGCGCGCGGTCATGACGCCCGCGCGCACGACGCTCGCGTTCCTGCCGCTGACCACGATGCCGATCACGACGCCGCCGATGAGCAGCAGCGCGAGGAGGAACGCGTAAAACCTTCCCTTTACCCTGAAGCGCCGCGCCATTTACGAATCCTTTCCCACGGCGTAGCCCGGCTTGGAGGAGCGGCCGTACTGCCTGTCGAAGTTCTCGCGGTTCTTGGCGATGTAGCCCTCGAAGAGCGCGTCCGCGTCCATGCCCGCCCTGAGGCACATGCTCACGAAAAAGTGGAAGATGTCCACGAGCTCCCCGCGCACGGCTTCCGCATCGGCGGGCTTTTCGTTCTTCCACCACTTGAAGTTGACCTCGTCGAGGAGCTCGCCGAGCTCGCTTACCATGGCAAGCACGTTCTTCCTGATCCATTCCTCGTCCGATATGCCCTCGAGAGCGCGCAGGCGCACGATCTCGTCGTTGAGGGATTTTTGCATGGCGAATACGACTTCAAGCTTGTCCACGGCAGCCTCCGAAAAAATGGATGCTACCATTGTACAACCGATCGCCGGATTTGTCAGCCTTTTACCATGGATTCGATCTGTTTCATCTCGGGGCCGAGCTTGCCCACGACCGAGGCGCAGAGCTTTTGTTCGTCGAGCATTACAGAAACGATCGCCGCGACGTTCTGCTCGCTTACGGCCTCGAGGCGCGCGAGCAGTTCCTCCTCGCTCATGACCTCGCCCAGCAGCAGCTTCGCCTTGCCTATGGCGGAACTGCGCGAGCCGGTGTTCTCCTGCCCGAGCAGGTAGTTGCCGCGGAGCTGGTCCTTGGCGCGCCGGAACTCGGATTTCGAAAAGCCCTCCTTTCGGATGAGGGCGAGCTCGTCGAGGACGAGGCGCGCGACCTCGGCGGCCTTGTCGCGCCCCGCGCCCGCGTAGAGCGCGAAGTAGCCCGTGTCCGCGTAGGAGGTCGGGTAGGAATAGATCGTATAGGCGAGGCCCTTCTCCTCGCGTACCTTTTGAAAGAGGCGCGAACTCATGCTGCCGCCCAGGGCGTTGTTCAGCACGAGCATGGCGTAGCGCCGCTCGTCGTTGGCGGCCAGGCCGGGCAGGCTGAAACACAGGTGCGTCTGCTCGACATCCTTGTCGACGAGGCGGACGCGCCGCCCCGCGCCGTAGGCGCCCGCTTTCTTCTCGCGCCCGCCGCCGGGCTTGATGCCCGCGAAGCTTTCGTTGAGCGTGGAAAGGAGCTTTTCGCGCTCGAAACTGCCCGCGCAGGCAATGACGATGTCGTTTGCGCGGTAGAGCCTGTCCATGTAGCCCGCGAGCGCGTCGCGCGTGAACGAGCGCACGGTTTCCTGCGTGCCAAGTATGGGCTTCTCGAGCGGCGTGCCTTCGTAGAGCAGCGTGCAGAGAGTTTCGTGCGCGACGTCCTCGGGGGTGTCCTGCGTCATGTTGATCTCCTCAACGACGACGCCCTTTTCGCGCTCGATGTCCTCGGGCGAAAGCTTGGAGCGCAGCAATATATCCGAAAGCATATCCGCGGCGAGGCCGATGTGCTCGTCGAGCACCTTGGCGTAAAAGCAGGTGCATTCCTTCGCCGTGAACGCGTTGAGGTTGCCGCCGACCGCGTCCATTTCGGAGGCGATATCCGCGGCGCTTCGTTTTTCCGTTCCCTTGAAGAGCATGTGCTCTATGAAATGCGATACGCCGGATTCCTTTTCGTCCTCGCAGACGGAACCCGCGTCCACCCAGACCCCTAGGGAGACGGAGCGGAAGTGCTCCATACTCTCGCTCACGACGCGAACGCCGTTTGAGAGCGTGTCATGAAAGATCATGCGCTATCCCGGGCCGATCACCTCCGATACGGCGACGACCCCGATCCCTTTCTTCGATAATCCGTCGATGAGCCCCGCGAGCGCGTCCGCGCCCGCGCGCGTGGGCTGCATCAGTATTATACTGCCGATAATCGGTTCGTTCAATCCGCGCGCGACGATATCCTCGGGGCTGCCCGCCGCGCAGCGAAGGTCCACCGTGCAGAGCATCTGCGTCAGGCCGAGCTTGCGCGAGGCGCGCGCCGAGGCCGGTATCCCGCGCTCGCCCGAATAATAGAGCACGGGCGAAATGCCCGAGGCTTCCTCGATGCTCGCGAGCGATTGCGCAAGATCCTCGCAAACGGCGGCGTAATCCCCGTCGAACGAGGGGAAATCGCCCATGGTCGCGAGCTCGTGCCCCGCGTCGTGGATGCGCTTTACCATATCCGGGCGAAGGCGCGCGTATTCCCCGCTGACGGCGAAGGTCGCGCGCGCGTTCTTCTCGGCGAGCGTGTCGAGTATGTCCGGCATGGCCGCGGCGTCCCACGACACGGCGAACTCGAGCGCGACGGCGTCCTCGGACGAGCCGCGGTAAACCGGCCCCGCGGTGAGCGCGGCCATGGCCTCCATCGCGCTGCCGGAGCTTGTGAGGGCATACAAGGCGGCGATCACGAATACGAGAAACAGATTGACGACGAGCCCGTTCCGACGGCGTTTTTTCATATGCCGATCCCCCATGTGTGGATTCAGCATAAGGTATGCGCGAGGCCGGACAAATATATCACGCTTGCGGCTTCCGGCTTCGTCGAAGCTCCCGCCCCGGCGCGGGGATACAAGAAAGCCCCGGCGTTGCCGAGGCTTTGGTGCACTTCCTGATTCGCCGGAGTTATGCCGCATCATGCGGAATAAGGGGAAATCAGCCCCAAGCGCGGGGGACGATTCGCATCCCGAACAGGATGCATTTTTTCTACCTCAACTTACCTCTGGCCCTTGCGCGCCTGGAAGCACTCGCTGCAGTAGACAGGCCTGTCGTTCTTGGGAACGAACGGGATCTTGGTGGGCTTGCCGCACGCCGCGCAAACGGCATCGAAGCTCTCCCTGTCGCCGGAGCGCTGCGTTTTGCGCGAGTTCCTGCAGGCCTTGCAACGGATGGGCTCATTCTGGAAGCCCTTCTCGGCGTAGAATTCCTGCTCGCCCGCGGTGAATACGAATTCAGCGCCGCAATCCTTGCATACCAATGTCTTGTCCTGGAACATGTGTTTGTTTTCCCCTTGTAAAATAATTTTTTTGTGTTACGCCAAACATCGGCTGACCTGGTCTTTGACCCCACACCCGCCGTCCGGAGCTTTCGCTACGCGGCTTTCGCCTCTCACTACACGCCCTCTCGCGGCTTTCGCCGCGGACGGACTTACACCTAGACCGCACCATGCTCGCGAGCGCTTCGGCTCGTTTACGTGGATCGCTTTGCCTGCGACTGGCATCGACTTTCAACCACAGACCCGAAGTTTGGTATAACCTTTATCATTATAGGTTAAGTTTTCATAAAACGCAATAGTTTTTTCAAGAGGTCGACAAAGCTCGCGAAAGGTATATACATTCACATAAATACCATACCTTTTTATGTTAAATCCCATTGTTCCGCGGCGCGTGAAATATACGGATCGGGCTCCCGCCGCTCAAGCGGAAGCCCGATGGTCACGCCTTGACTGCCAGGCGTCAACGATCGATCGTCATTTGTTTCTCAGCTTCGCCTGCGCGGCCGCGAGGCGCGCGATGGGCACGCGGAACGGCGAGCAGGAAACGTAATCGAGCCCGACGCGGTGGCAGAAGTCGATCGAGGAGGGATCGCCGCCGTGCTCGCCGCAGATGCCCAGATGGAGGTCGGGGCGCGCGGCGCGGCCGAGATCCGCGGCCATCTTCACGAGCTTGCCCACGCCGACCTGGTCGAGGCGGGCGAACGGGTCGGACTCGTAGATCTTCTTTTCGTAATACGCGCCGAGGAACTTGCCGGCGTCGTCGCGGCTGAAGCCGAACGTCATCTGCGTCAGATCGTTCGTGCCGAAGGAGAAGAACTCCGCCTCGGCGGCGATCTCGTCCGCGGTGAGCGCGGCGCGCGGGATCTCGATCATGGTGCCCACGAGGTAGGGGATCTCCATGCCCTGCTCCTGCATGACCTTCTTGGCGGTTTCGACGACAAACCACTTGACGTACGCGAGCTCCTTGACCTCGCCCACGAGCGGGATCATGATCTCGGGCACAACGTTGAGGCCGGTTTCGCGGCGCACGTTGATGGCGGCCTCGATGATGGCGCGCGCCTGCATCTCGGCGATCTCGGGATAGGTGACGCACAGGCGGCAGCCGCGGTGCCCCATCATGGGGTTGAACTCGTGCAGGTTGTCCACGGTGGACTTGAGCTCGTCGAAGCTGAGCCCCATCTCCTTGGCAAGCTCCGCGATCTCGCCGTCCTTATGCGGCAGGAACTCGTGCAGCGGGGGATCGAGCAGGCGTACGGTGACCGGATATTCGCCCATGGCCCTGTAGATGCCCTCGAAGTCGCCGCGCTGCATGGGCAAGAGCTTGTTGAGCGCCTTGCGCCGGGCTTCCTCTGTTTTGGACGCGATCATCTCGCGCATGGCGAATATGCGGTCCTCGTCGAAGAACATGTGCTCCGTGCGGCACAGGCCTATGCCCTCCGCGCCGAACTTCGCCGCAACGGCGGCGTCGCGCGGGGTATCCGCGTTCGTGCGGACCTTGAGCGTGCGTATGGCGTCCGCCCAGCCCATGAGGCGCGCGAAATCGCCGCCCACCGTGGCTTCGACGGTCGGTATG
This sequence comes from Firmicutes bacterium ADurb.Bin248, assembly GCA_002069725.1. Classification (GTDB taxonomy): domain Bacteria; phylum Bacillota; class Clostridia; order Christensenellales; family CAG-138; genus Phil1. The sequence continues at coordinate 79,398 of MWBW01000003.1, forward strand.
GCCTCGCCGTAGATGTTGCCGGTCGAGCCGTCGAGCGAGATCCAGTCGCCCTCGACGTATGTCCTTGCGCCGAGCGTGAAGCGCTTGTTGGCCTCGTCCATGACGATGTCGCCGCAGCCGGAGACGCAGCAGGTGCCCATGCCGCGCGCGACGACCGCCGCGTGCGAGGTCATGCCGCCGCGAACGGTCAGTATGCCCTGGGAGTGCGCCATGCCCTCGATGTCCTCGGGGCTGGTCTCGAGGCGCACGAGTATGACCTTCTCGCCCTTCTGGGCCCATTCGGTCGCATCCTCGGCGGTGAACACGGCGCGGCCGCACGCGGCGCCCGGGGACGCCGGCAGCGCCTTGCCGATGGGGACGGCCTTCTTGAGCGCGGCCGGCTCGAACTGCGGGTGGAGCAGCGCGTCGAGCTGCTTGGGGTCGACCATCATGACGGCTTCCTTCTCGCTGATCATGCCCTCGTCCACGAGGTCGCAGGCGATCTTGAGCGCGGCCGCCGCGGTGCGCTTGCCGTTGCGGGTCTGGAGCATGTAGAGCTTTTTGTTCTCGATGGTGAACTCCATGTCCTGCATGTCGCGGTAGTGCCGCTCAAGCTTGCCGCAGATCTCCACGAACTGCGCGTACGCCTCGGGCATGACCTGCGCGAGCTGGTCGATGGACTGCGGCGTGCGCACGCCGGCCACGACGTCCTCGCCCTGCGCGTTCATCAAGAACTCGCCGAAGAGCTTCTTTTCGCCCGTGGCGGGGTTGCGCGTGAAGGCCACGCCCGTGCCGGAGGTGTCGCCCGTGTTGCCAAAGACCATCATCTGCACGTTGACGGCCGTGCCCCACGAGGCGGGGATGTCGTTCATGCGGCGGTAGTAGATGGCGCGCGGGTTGTCCCAGCTGCGGAACACCGCCTTGATCGCGCCGAAGAGCTGCTCCATGGGATCGGAGGGGAAGTCGGAGCCGATCTTGTTCTTGTACTCGGCCTTGAACTGGAAGGCCAGGTTCTTCAGATCTTCCGCGTCGAGCTCCGTGTCGAGCTTCACGCCCTTCTTTTGCTTGAGCGCGTCGATGAGCTCCTCGAAATATTTCTTGCCGACCTCCATGACGACGTCGGAATACATCTGGATGAAACGACGATAGGAATCGTACGCGAAGCGCGGATTGTTGGTGAGCTTGGCGAAGCTCTCTGTGACCTCGTCGTTGAGGCCGAGGTTGAGTATGGTGTCCATCATGCCCGGCATGGACGCGCGCGCGCCGCTCCTGACGCTCACGAGCAGCGGATTTTCTTTATCGCCGAACTTCTTGCCGCTGATTTCCTCGAGCGCCTTGACGTAATCCTTGATTTGCGCCACGATCTCGGGGTTGATCTTCTCGCCGTCCGCGTAATACTGGGTGCAGGCCTCGGTCGTGATCGTAAAGCCCTGCGGCACAGGCATGCCAAGGCCTGTCATCTCGGCCAGGTTGGCGCCCTTTCCGCCCAGCAGGTCGCGCATCTTCGCGCTGCCTTCGCTGAACAGGTACACGTACTTCTTTGACATTCGTTCTTTCCTCCGTTATCTCAATGTTCATTTGTAAACCAAAAGCGTCCGGCGAGCCGGAACCTCGACCATTATACTATCGCGCGCTATGCCGCGCAACGTTTTTTTAGACAGTATGCGGCATTTTTGGCGTTTACAGGCACTCGAACGCCTTGAGCCGGCGCTCGAGTATGCGTTCCGCGTAGAGGTTGACCGCCTCCTTGAGCTCCGCGCGCACGCGCGGCGGGAGCGCGACCTTTTTCATCTGCTCGTCGGAGAGCGCGAGCATGCGGCGCAGCGCCTCGAGCGAGAGCGGCGAAACCTCCGCCCCGCCGGGGAACTTATCCTCGCACAGCGCGCACAGCGCGCCTCCCGCCTCGCCGGAGAAGATCATGCGGCGCTGCGCGCGCACGTCCGCCCCGCAGCAGGCGCAGCAAGCGAGGCTTGGCATATAGCCCATGAGCGCGAGCGCGCGCGCGGCAAAGCAGACGGCCATGTCGCAGGGATCGCATCCGGCGTAGGCCGTGTAGGAGAGCGCGTAGAGCAGCAGCGACAAAAGCGCGTCCGCCCTTTCCCCCTCCGTCGCGCACTCGTTGACGATCGAGAGCATATAAGCCCCCGCGCCGAAGCGCGAGATATCCTCCCTGAGCGGATAGAAGCTCTCCTCCACCGCGCAGGAGTCCACTGTGTATTTATCCCCGTTTTTGAACAGAACAAACTCACCGTAAACGAAAAGCTCGGCGGACGGCAGCAGCGCACTCTTCGGGCGCCTGCAGCCGCGCGCCTTGGCGGACACGAGGCCGAGCTGGCTTGTGAGTATGGTGAGTATCCTGTCGCTTTCGCGATAGTCCGCGTAGCGCGTGACGATGCCGTTTACGGTGAACAGGGCCATGTTTTCTCCAGGCGTTTTTTTCATTATATAGCGGCGCCCGCGTTTAGGCAAATTTTACATCCCGGAAAAATATACCTTGACAGGTGAGGTATTGTGTTATATGCTGTATCACGAAAAGAGAAATACATCGGAGGTGAGTGGATTGTCCATAGCATCGGATATCATTCGCGGCCATACGGAGACGATTATACTGGCCCGGCTTGCCGCGGGGGACAGCTATGGCTACGAGATCAACAAGGCCATCGAGCGAAAAACGAACGGCAGGTACGAGCTCAAGGAGGCGACGCTGTACACGGCTTTCAAGCGCCTCGAGGAGAGCGGATGCATCACCTCGTATTGGGGGGACGAAACCACGGGCGCGCGAAGGCGCTATTACGCCATCACCGAGGCGGGGCGCCGCACGCTGCGCGCGCTCCAAAGCGAATGGGAGGACGCGAGGCAGCTCATCGATTCGCTCACCGCGGCGGAAGGCTATTGAAGCGGCCGCGGCAAACATTGGGTTGATTGATTTTTTAACCGCAACGGAGGGGTATTGATATGGAAAACAGGATCAGGAAACACATCGAGGCAATTTTCGCGGGCGCCCCCGACACCGCCAAGGCGCGGGACCTTCGGGAGGAGATGATCCTTAACGTGATCGAGCGCTATCACGACCACGTCGGGGAAGGCCTGAGCGAGGAGGACGCCTACCGCGCGGCCATCACGGGCATAGGCGACGTGAGCGGCCTCATCGACTCGCTGCGTCTCGACGCGGGCACGGCCCGGACGCAGCCGCGGCAGGCCTACACCCGCCCCGGAAAGGGCTTTCCACGGGCGCGGTCGTCGCCATCGTCATCTGCTCGACGATACTGCTGCTCACGCTCATCAGCGGCATACTCGCGGCAAACATCGTGGGCAAGCTTTTCGCGGGCGACGGCTTCCTCTCGAACGTCATCGGCCTTGCGCGGGACGCCACGGGGATCGTTTCCAACCCGGGCATATTCGACTTTGACGACGACGTCGGCTTCGACAACGCCTACGCCGAAACGGGCGAGTACGCCGTTTCCGCGGATGGCGTCACCGCCGTCGAGGTCAACTGGGTCGCGGGCAGCGTGACGGTGCTCCCCGCCCCGGAGGGCGAAACGAACATCTCGTTCACCGAAACGTCGAACGGGCGCGTATCGAACAAGTACGCGCTGCGCTACGGCGTCTCGGGCGGCAAGCTCACCATCCGCTACTGCGACTCCAAAATTTGGAGGGGCATCGACTGGAACGATCTGTTCAACACGGTCAAGTCGCCGCAGAAGCAGCTTACGCTCTACATCCCCGCGTCCCTGATGGGCGGCGCGCTCACAAAGCTCGCCGTGAACGGCGTCTCCTCCCCGGTCGAAGCGAGGGATCTCGCGCTCGCGGACGCGGTGTTCAGCGCGGTGTCCGGCTCCGTTTCACTCGAAAACTCGAGCTTCGAGAGCCTGAGCGTCTCAAGCGTTTCCGGCTCCGTCTCGACCTCCGGCTGCACGGGCAAAACGCTCAACGCGAACAACGTTTCGGGCGGCATAGACGTCCAGGGCGCGTTCAAAGCGTATTATCTCAACTCCGTTTCCGGGAACATCAAAGCGAAACCGGGCGCCGAAGTCGAAAGCGTCGCCGCGGAATCAGTCTCGGGCGGAATACGGCTCGAGCTCGGGGATATCGCAGGCTTCACCGCAAGCGCGGATACGGTATCCGGCCAGTTCTCGAGCGGCGGCTTCCCGGTCTCCATGCAGGGCGGCAAGTACATCTACGGCGACGGTTCCGTAAAGCTGAACTTCGACACGGTCAGCGGAAATATAAATGTAGAATAATTGACCATCAGGAGTAGTTCGGGCGGCCTTCGCTTTACGCGGGGGCCTTTTCGCCTTTGCGGGGACGGATATCATCCCCGCGTACGTCCGCCGTGCATGGTGACCGGTCGTTCGCCTTGTGATATACTTGATCCAAGCTCACGGCAAAGCCGAAGCGCCGAAGAATCGATGATGATGAAGCAGACGATCATACATGTGGATATGGACGCGTTTTACGCGGCCGTCGAAGTCCGGGACAACCCCGAGCTTCGAGGCAAGCCTCTCATCATCGGCGCGCTGCCGCATGAAAGGGGCGTGGTGTCCACATGCAGCTACGAGGCGCGCAAGTTCGGCGTGCGCTCGGCCATGAGCATCAAGGAAGCCTTCCGGCTCTGTCCGCACGGCGTCTACATGCACCCGAACATGGCCAAATACAAAGCGGCCTCGGATCAGGTCCATATCATTTGGTCGTCCTATACGGATGTGGTGGAGTACGTCTCGCTCGACGAAGGGTTTCTGGACGTCACCGGCTCCGCAATGATGTTCGGCAGCCCCGAAAAGATCGGGCATGAGATCAAAGAGCGGACAAAATCGGAGACGGGGCTTACCTGTTCGGTCGGGATCGGATACTCCATGATGGCGGCGAAGCTCGCCAGCGAGGAGAAGAAGCCGGACGGATTCTTCGTCATACCGAACGCCGAGGCGCTCAGGGCGCTCATCATGGACCGGGGCGTGAGGATCGTGTACGGCGTGGGCGCAAAGACCGCCGAGGCATTGGAGCAGGCCGGCGTCAGGACCGTGCGCGACATCCTCAACAAAAAAGAAACCGTGATACGCACGCTTGGCAACCACGGCAGGCAGATCATCGACCTCGCGGAGGGCGTCGACGATCGAAGGGTCGTCCCGTATTACGAAGCGGTGGCCAAGTCTTTGGGCAAGGAGCACACGTTTCAGAAGGACACCGCGAATTTCACCTACCTCAAAGACGTACTGCGCCTGATCGCAAAGGAACTGAGCCTGTCGCTGCGGCTGGACGGAGTCTACGCCCGCACCGTCACGCTCAAAATCAAATACGCGAACATGAAGCTCATCACCCGCTCAAAGAGCGGCGAGGCGGTATGCAGGGCGGCGGATATCTACAACATCGCCGCGCCCATGCTGGACGCGATAGAAAAACGGCCGGTTCGCCTGGTGGGCATCACGCTGAGCGGCTTTTCGGAATCGGACTGCCGTCAGTTGAGCCTGGACGATATGGCGAGGCAGCGCGACGCGGCGCGGAAAGCGGCGCTCGACAAGGCGCTGCTGGAGCTGGAACGCAGATACGGCGGAGGGGTCATCAAGACGGGCGGCGAGCTGATCGCGCAAAAGCGCGTCGAGTCGGAGGATATCGATTAGGAAAGCGCGGTTTACGCTGCCGCGCAAACCCATCGTCACAAACGTCACACGCGTTACAGGGGGCGGAAAAGACGCGGCCGGAGCGGGAAGCCCCGAACAAACGGCGCCGTCGCCCGGAATATGCAAAATACAAGCGCGCATTGCGCGGTTTCGCGGTTTCCCGGGATTCACAGCTTGCCTGTTTCCGGGCTTTTTCGGATAAGGTTAAAAAGGTGCGTTACGGATGCAACTCTGTGACGCTTGCGACGATGGTTCTACGGCGCGCCCCGCAAGCGGAAACGGCCTCCTTTCAAGCGGAAGCCGTTTCAAATCAGACAATTATTCGTGATTCGTTGTCAGCCATTAGCTGAATAATTGATCGCTCCGATCAATTATTCAAGGAAGTCCTTGAGCTTTTTGCTCCTCGAGGGATGGCGAAGCTTCCTGAGCGCCTTGGCCTCGATCTGGCGGATGCGCTCGCGCGTCACGTTGAACTCGCGCCCGACCTCCTCGAGCGTGCGCGCCTTGCCGTCGTCGAGGCCGAAGCGCAGGCGCAGCACCTTCTCCTCGCGCGGGGTAAGCGTGTCGAGCACCTCCATAAGCTGCTCCTTGAGCAGCGTGAACGACGCCATGTCGTCCGGCGCGGGGGCGTCCTCGTCCTTGATGAAATCGCCCAGATGGCTGTCCTCCTCCTCGCCGATGGGCGTTTCGAGCGAAACCGGCTCCTGCGCGACCTTGATGATCTCCCGGACCTTCTCCTCGGAGATGCCCATTTCTGCGGCGATCTCGTCCGGCCGCGGCTCGCGCCCGTACTCCTGCAAAAGCTGACGGTTCACGCGGATGAGCTTGTTGATGGTTTCGACCATGTGAACGGGAATGCGGATCGTGCGCGCCTGGTCGGCGATGGCGCGCGTAATGGCCTGGCGGATCCACCACGTGGCGTAGGTGGAAAACTTGTAGCCCTTGCGGTAATCGAACTTCTCCACGGCCTTGATCAGGCCGAGGTTCCCCTCCTGTATGAGATCGAGGAAGAGCATGCCGCGCCCGACGTAGCGCTTGGCGACCGACACGACCAGGCGCAGGTTCGCCTCGGCGAGCTGCTGCTTGGCCTCCTGATCCCCGTCGGCCATGCGCTTGGCGATCTCGATTTCCTCCGCGGCGGTCAGGAGCGGCACTTTGCCGATCTCCTTCAAGTACATGCGCACGGGGTCGTCTATGGCGACGCCCTCCGCCGCGGCCACGTCGGACTCGATCTCGGAGATATCCTCCCCGACGTCCTCGACGACGTCTATTTCCTCGACGATGTCTATGTTGAGGGACTCGAACCTGTCGTAGAGCCGCTCGATCTGGTCGGAGTCGAGCTCGAGCTCCTCGAGCGCGTCCATGACCTCCTTGTAGGTCAGTACGCCCTTGTTCTTGCCGTGCTCGACAAGCTCCTCGATCTTGTTCTTGCGGGGTTCCTTATTTTCCAATTCGCCCACTCCCTTTTAGTAAGTTTATTTGAATCGCCTGAGTTTGTTGCCTGTTTCGCGAAGCCGCTCGAGCGCCTCGGCCTTCTCGGGGCCTTCCGCGTTTTCGAGAAGCCTGCCCAGGCGGTCCATCTCCGCTTCGAGCGCGCGCCGCACGAGAAGCCTCACGCAGTCGTCCGCGACCGCACGCACATCGCCCGATACGGGCTCGTCGGATAATACGGCGGCGGCGGCGTCCGCGCGCTCAAGGCCGGAGAGGATCGCCGGCATGTCCGGCGTGCCTTCGTTGAGGTAGGCGAGCAGCAGCGCGTCCGCAAACTCGCGCAGTCCCTCGCTCGTGAAATCGATTCCCTCCGAGGCCATCCTTTCGGCGGCGTAGGCGGCGTTTTCGGAACCCGTCAGCATGCAGCAAACCAGCATCCGCTCGGTCTTATCGGCCTCGGGAAGGGTTTCGCCCCGCTGTCTGGATTTAGTATTCCGGTTTTTTCCAATGATATTCCCGGCCGCCGGGCCCGCCGCGCCGCACTGCGCCTTGACCGCCTCGACGGAAAGCCCCGATTTTCTCGCGACGAAGGGGATGTATCTCTCCCGCTCCACGGGCTGCAGCGCGCTCACGAACGCGCACGCCTTGAGGGCGAAGGACTCCCGCCCGTTCTCCGAGGAAAGATCGTGGTGCGAGGCCATGTTCGCGAGGCGGAAGCCGTTGCCCGTGAGCGCGTCGTCGCGCAGCTTGAGGAAGGCGGCCTTGCCGTATCGCCTCACGTAATCGTCCGGGTCGAGCCCGCCCGGTATCGATATCACGCGCACGTCGAGCCCCTCCGCCGCGAGGATCTCGATGCCGCGCAGCGCCGCGTTCTGCCCGGCTTCGTCCCCGTCGTAGCACAGGTACACGCTGCCCGTATACCTTTTTACGAGGCGCGCCTGCTCGCGCGTCATGGCCGTGCCGAGCGAGGCCACGACGTTGGTCACGTCCGCGCTGTGAAGGCTGATGACGTCCATGTACCCTTCGGCCATGATCAGCTCGCCCTTGAGCCCTTTTTGCATGTTCATGGCGTAGAGGTTGCTGCGCTTGTTGTAGACGGCCGTATCGCCCGTGTTGATGTACTTGGGCTGCTCGTCCTTTTTCATCGTGCGCGCGCCGAAGCCCAGCACGCGCCCGTTGGTCGCGATGATCGGGAAGATCAGCCTGCCGCGATACGCGTCGTAGCAGCCGTCCCCGGCCTTGTTGCGTATGCCGATGCCCGCGTCGATCAGCTCCCGGTCCGAGAAGCCCTTCCCGCGCAGATGCCCCGTCGCCGCCTCCCACGAGTCCGGCGCGAAGCCGAGGCCGAAGCGCACGGCCGTCGCCCAATCCACGCCCCGCTTTTTGAGATATTCCCGCGCCTGCGCGCCCGGGTCGGACTTGAGCTGCGCGTGGTAGAAGCGCGCGGCCTCTTTGCAGGCCCCGTAGAGCCGTTCCTTGTAGGCGCGCCGCGCGCGGAGCCTGTCGTCCTCCGCCTCGTCGGGCAGTTCCATGCCCGCGCGCTGGGCGAGCGCCTCCACGGCCTCGTTGAAGCCCAGGCGCTCGGCCTTCATCACGAATGTGATCGCGCCGCCGCCCGCGTGGCAGCCGAAGCAGTAGAACATCTGCTTTTCGGGCTGCACGGAGAACGAGGGCGTCTTTTCGGTGTGCAGCGGACAGCAGCCCCAGAGCCGCCCTCCCTTCGGGGAAAGCGAGGTGTATTCCGACACGAGGGAAACGATATCCGTCTTGGTCAGGAGCTCGTTCATCCATATGTCGGGGAAATACGGCATTTTACGACTCCTTTCCCGAAAATTCGCACATTCTACATATTCAACGGCTTATCCGTTTCTCCTGCATAAAACGCGGAATTTTCACACCCACTCGCGCGGCACGAACCTGTTCTCATAGTCCGTCACGGCGTAGCGGTCGGTCATGCAGGCGATGTAGTCCGAGGCGACGCGCTCCTTCCCATCCTCAACGATGAACTTCGCGAAGTCCTCCGGCAGCAGCTCGAGGTGATCCAGATAATAAAGGTAGAGCTGCTCGACCACGTGCTTGCCCTTGCCCTCCTCGCGCTTTGCGGCGTTGTTGAGGTAGACGCGATCGAACATGAATTGCCGGAGCTTGCTAAACTTTTCCCGCACCTCGTCCGACATGAGTATGTCGGGCTTGCCGAGGGAAGCGCCCACCACGTCGAGTATGAGCCGGTTGATGCGCTTTCCGTGGCTGCGGCCCAGCACCTCGGTGCAGTCGGCGGGGAGCTCGGCCTCCGAGAGCACGCCCGCGCGGATGCCGTCGTCTATGTCGTGGTTGATGTAGGCGATCTTGTCGGAGAGGCAGACGACCTTTCCCTCGAGCGTGGCGGGCGTGCCCTTGCCCGAGTGGTTGAGTATGCCGTCGCGCACCTCCCAGGTGAGGTTGAGCCCCGTGCCGTCGTTCTCGAGCTTTTCGACCATGCGAAGGCTCTGCACGTTGTGCTCGAAGCCGCCCGGCACGAGCGCGGCGAGCACGGCCTCCCCCGCGTGGCCGAAGGGCGTGTGCCCGAGGTCGTGCCCGAGGGCGATGGCTTCGGTCAGATCCTCGTTGAGCCGGAGTCCCCTGGCGATGGTGCGCGCGATCTGGCTGACCTCGAGCGTATGCGTGAGGCGCGTGCGGTAATGGTCCCCGGCGGGCGAGAGGAACACCTGCGTCTTGTGCTTGAGCCGCCGGAAGCTCTTGCAGTGGATGATCCTGTCCCTGTCGCGCATGAAGTCCGTGCGGATCAGACAGGGCTCTATGGGCGCGGCTCTCCCGCGCGTGTTGGCGGAAAGCGCCGCGTAGGGCGAGAGGGTCTGCGCTTCGAGCCGTTCCGTATACTCCCGCAGGCAGCCGCTTGAAATATCCTTTTCCATAACAACTCCGGTTTCGCGTATTCGTTCGCTCTTACATTCTGCGTGAAAGCCGAAAATCCTTTATTTTCAGGGAAATTCGCCGTTTGGGGCGCGAAGGGCGTTGCCGCGCGCGGGGGAAGATGATAAAATTTGCTTATCGCGGCAATTCAACCATTATTTTCACGTCGAAGGAGAGCGTTATGCTGGAATATCCCGAATGCGCGGTCATATCGCGCCAGATCACGGAAGCCCTCGCGGGCAGGACGATTGTCGCCGTCGAGGTCGAGCAGAGTCCGCACAAATTCGCCTTTTTCCTGGGGGACAAGGCGGAGTATCCCCGCCTGCTCGCGGGCGCGCGGGTGAAGTCCGGCCTGGCCCGCGGCGGCCACGTCGCCGTCGAAACCGATAAAGGCGCGCTCGCGTTTTCCGACGGGGCGTATCCCCGCTACGCCGCGCCCGGGGAAAAGCCGCCCGCGAAGCGGCAGTTCCTGCTTGCCTTCGACGACGGGGCGCACGTAAGCGTAAGCATACAGATGTACGGCTTCATCGGCTTCACCGCTCCGGACGGGGACGCGGGGGCGTACTTCCGCGCCGCCGCCGAGAAGCCCGACCCGCTCGGGGAGGATTTCACCTACGAATACTTCAAAGGCCTGTATCCCGACAACGGCAAAAAACTCCCGCTCAAGGCGCTGCTTGCGACCGAGCAGCGCGTGCCGGGCCTCGGCAACGGCGTTTTGCAGGACATACTCTGGAATGCCGGTATGGACCCCCGCCGCGACGCGAGAAGCCTGACGGACGCGGAGCTCCGCGCGCTTTACGGCTCCGTACGCGCCACGCTCAGGGAAATGCGAGAGCTCGGCGGGCGCAGCACCGAACGGGATTTCTTCGGCCGCCCCGGAGGCTATCCCTGCCGCCTGTGCAAGGATACGCTCGGCTCCCCCTGCCCGCGTTGCGGCGCGCCCATCGAAAAGGCGGCGTATATGGGCGGGGCGGTGTACTTCTGCGCGGGGTGTCAGGGGCGAGGGTAATGACAATTGACAATTAAAAAAATAATAAACGGAATTCCGTTTTAAGCTTCGCTGGAGGCAAGCATGCGTTTTACGCTCGAATTGGCGACGGAACGGTGCGTCATACGCGGGTTCCGCGAAAGCGACATCGACGCCTTTATGCGCTATCGCAACGACGCGGACTGGATGCGGTATCAAGGCTTCAAGTGCAAAAGCCGGGAGGAATACGAGCGGGCGCTGCTCGGCGAAGCGAAGCCCGAGGACGGCGTCCAGCTCGCCGTCGCGGAAAAAACATCCGGACGCCTGATCGGCGACCTGTATTTGAAAAAGGAAGAAAACGCATATTGGGTCGGCTATACGATAAGCCCGCATTATGCGCGGCGGGGCTACGCCTTCGAGGCGCTCGGCGCTCTCGCCGAATGGATTGCGCGCCAAGGCGCGGCCTGCGTGAAGGCGGGCGTGCTGCCGGAAAACGAGGCGTCCGTGGGATTGCTCAGGAAACTGGGGTTCCAATCCGCCGGGATGGACGAGGCGGGCGAAGAGGAGATCTACGTTCTGCCGCTCGCGTAAAAGAGAGCCAAACAAACGGGGTTCCCGCCGTTAAAGCGGGAACCCTTGTTATTCAGGTGATTGTCAATCGCCCTGTCCTCCGGAACGCGTCCGCGAGCGCGGCGAAAACCGCCGCGGCGGCGAAACCCAGCACGGTTGCGAAGATCAGCAGCAGCATCACGCCGGGCTGGCCGAGGTTCAGCGCGCCGAGCACAAATATGCCCACGAGCGTAAAAGCTGAATCCCCCGCGGCGTAGAACGCGACGCGCCGAAGTATGCGCGCGCCGTTCTCATTGACAGGGCTTTCCTTTTTGAACTCCGCCGACAGCTTCCAAAGCGTGGCGAGCGCGGCGTAAACCGGCGCGGAGGCGAGCCAGGCGAAGGTCAGCCACGGCCAGAAATAGACGCTCAGTTCCGGGCTGCTGTGGGCGATGCCCCATCCCCAGACCGGGATAATGAGAAAATCGAGCAGGGCAAAGCACAGGAAAAGAGGCAGCAGGGCCGCGCGCATCCACGCGGCGGGGTGGATTTTCTTCATGGATGACACTTCCTTTTTCCAGTATCATACATCATTATATATCGTTTCTCAATAAATATTTCGCGATTAACGATAAAAACGAAGACTCCCGCCGTTTCTTGCGGAAGCCTTTCGTATCTGGTTGATTGTCAATTGTCAATTTTCAATTGTCAATTGCCCTTAACGCTCCTGTCCACGTAGTGCGTGTGCAGCAGCTCGTGCGCTTTATGACTGCCGGGCTCGCCCAGATACTCCGCGTAGATCTTCTTGATCGCGGGGTTCTGGTGGCTCTTGCGGATGACCTTGGACTCATCCTCGCTGTAGGTCGCGCGGGCGCGCGCAACGCGCGGATCGATGAAGTAGCGCGTGCGGGCGTCCACGATGGGCTGGCCGCCGCCGGTGACGCAGCCGCCCGGGCAGCCCATGACCTCGATGAAGTGATAGGTCTTCTCGCCGCGGCGGATGGCGTCGAGCAGCTTCGAGGCGTTGCCCGTGCCGTGGGCGATGGCGACCTTGATGTCGATGCCGCCGACGCTGACCGTCGCCTCCTTGATGCCCTCGAGCCCGCGCACGTCGCAGTATTCGATGCACGCGAGGTCCTCGCCCGCGAGTATGTCCGCCACGGTGCGCAGCGCGGCTTCCATAACGCCGCCGGTCACGCCGAAGATGACCGCCGCGCCGGAGGATTCGCCCAGCACGTCGTCAAACTCCTCGTCGGGCAGGTGCACGAAGTCGATGCCCGCCTTGTGGATCATGCGCGCGAGCTCGCGCGTGGTGAGGTTGGCGTCCACGTCGCGGTAGTCCTCGCGCCCGAACTCAGGCCGCTTGATCTCGAACTTTTTGGCCGTGCAGGGCATGACGGACACGACGAAGATGTCCTTCGGGTCGAGGCCGTGCTTCTCGGCGAAATAGGTCTTGGTCATCGCGCCCTGCATCTGGTTCGGGCTCTTACAGCTCGACAGGTTCGGTATGAAGTCGGGGTAGAAGTGCTCGCAGAACTTCACCCAGCCCGGGCTGCAGGAGGTGATCATGGGCAGCACGCCGCCCTCCTTGACGCGGTGCAGAAGCTCCGTGCCCTCCTCCATGATGGTGAGGTCGGCCGCGAAGTCCACATCGAACACGCGGTCCGCGCCGAGCCGGCGGATGGCGGCGACCATCTTGCCCGTGCAGCGCGTGCCTATGGGCAGGCCGAACTCCTCGCCGATGGCGACGCGGATGCTCGGCGCTGTCTGGAACACGACGAACTTCTTCGGGTCGGCAAGCGCTTCCCAGACTTCGCCGGTCGAATCCTTCTCGGTGAGCGCGCCGGTGGGGCACGCGGCGATGCACTGGCCGCAGTTGATGCAGGCGATCTCGCCGAGGCTCTTGCCGAACTCGCTGCCGATCTGCGTCTTAAAGCCGCGGTTCTGCATGCCTATGGCGTAGACGTTCTGCACATTGTCGCACGCGGCGACGCAGCGGCGGCAGAGTATGCACTTGTTGTTATCGCGAACGACGCTCGGGGAAAGCTCGTCTATGCTCTTGATGATGCGCTCGCCGTCGAACTCGATCTCCTCGATGCCAAGCTCGTTGGCGAGGGTCTGCAGCTCGCACTTCTGGTTGCGCTTGCAGGTAAGGCAGGAACGGTCGTGGTCGGAAAGGATCAATTCGAGCACCGCGCGGCGCGCCTCGAGCACCTTGGGAGAGTTGGTCCTGACATCGAGGCCCTCGCTCACGGGGAATACGCAGGAGGCCTGCAGCTTACCGGTCTTGACCTCCTCCACGAGGCACATGCGGCAGGCGCCGATGTTGTTGATGTCCTTGAGGTTGCAAAGCGTGGGGATTCGGATGCCCTGCGCGATGCAGGCCTCGAGCACAGTCGTGTTGGGCTCGGCCTGAACCGTTCTGCCGTCGATTTTGAGAGTTACCATGTTTGCGAATCCTTTCTGGTGTGATTTCCGGAGCGTCCGGATCTTGACACAACAAGAAACGCGAGCAATTTCGCGCTTGTTAAAACTGTAACATATCTGTGCGCACATGTCAATGAAAGCGGGTCCGCGCGCGAGTATATTATTCGTTATTGGCGAAAGCCTTCGTTCCAACGCGAAAAAAGGCTTGCGTTCGCGAACGCAAGCCTCAGCCCATCGGCAAACCGTATAAATTACGGCAAGCAAGGGCAGGCAGGAGTAGAAAAGAAAGATATCCATAAACATGAAAGAGATTGCCACAGGAGAGAGGCGATC